>NZ_JAQAHF010000003.1:0-414545 GCF_027871645.1 Agrobacterium sp. ST15.13.015 | reverse complement strand
CCTGCTCCTGCGATTGGCGCAGGCTGACCAGAAGACCGTGCCAAGCCCACTCGCCTTCGCCAGGCTGGTACGCGCAAACCTCATGCACCGGCGACGCACCGATCGGCTTCTAAACCCGCCACCAGACAAACCCAGAAACCAAAACCAGATGGCCTTCCAATGGCCGCAAATTTAAACCGGACAGTAGTGGGACAAGCCCAAGGATGACGAAAGCAAAGCTCTGACACTTTGCCAGCGGTCTGATGGCCGGATCAAATCCGGCCATGACTGTCGCCAGCGGCGATTTATTTCTTCTGGTCCAGCGCGTGACGGCCGAAGTCCGGTGCGTCGACATCCTGGCCCGCCTGCACGATGGAGCGGCGGATGGCGCGGGTGCGGGAAAACAGTTCGAACAGCTTGTCGCCCTCTCCCCAGCGGATCGCCCTTTGCAGGGACGCCAAGTCTTCGGAAAACCGCGCCAGCATCTCAAGGATCGCATCCTTGTTATGCAGGCAGACATCGCGCCACATGGTGGGATCGGAGGCGGCAAGACGGGTGAAGTCACGGAAACCGGAGGCGGAATATTTGATGACTTCCGATTCGGTCACCGTCTCCAGATCATCCGCCGTGCCGACGATATTGTAAGCGATGATATGCGGCAGATGCGACACGATCGCCAGAACCTTGTCGTGGTGTTCGGCATCCATCTCATCCACGCGGGAGCCGAGCGCCCGCCAGAAATCCTTCAGCCTTTCCAGAGCCTCCGCATCCGTGCCCGGCAGTGGCGTGAAGATGCACCAGCGGTCGCGGAAGAGACCGGCAAAACCGGCATCCGGGCCGGATTTTTCCGTACCCGCCAGCGGATGGCCGGGAATGAAATGCACATTGTCAGGCATATGCGGCGCCATCTGTGCGATGACCGAAGCCTTGGTGGAGCCGACATCGGTAACGATGGCGCCCGGCTTCAGATGTGGCGCGATCTGCTGCGCAACGCTCTCGGAAGCACCGACCGGCACCGAGACGATGACGAGATCGGCATCCTTTACCGCCTCCGCCGCCGAAACGGTGTAATCCGTGCCAAGCGCCAGTTCTTCCGCCCGTTTCAGCGTGTCTTCGCTGCGGGTGGAAATCGTCACATGGCGGGCAAGACCCAGCTCTTTGACATCGCGGGCAATCGACGAGCCAATCAGGCCGATGCCGATCAGCGCGATGCGTTCAAACATGATCTCAGCCATCACGCCTGCCCCATGAACTCGGTGAGGGCCGCGATGACGCCGAGATTGGCCTCCTCCGAACCGACGGTCATTCTCAGCGCATTCGGGAAACCGTAACCACGTACCGCACGCAGAATGTAACCGCGGCGGCTCAGGAACTCGTCCGCATCCGCCGCACGCTTGCCGTCCTGATCCGGGAAATGGATGAGGATGAAATTGGTGACCGATGGCGTGACGGTGAGGCCGAGGCCGGTAAAGGTCGTGACCAGCTTTTCCATCCACAGCGCGTTATGCGCCACCGCCTTCTCTACGAAGGCCTGATCGCGGATTGCCGCAGCACCCGCCGCGATGGCCGGCGCGCTCATGTTAAACGGGCCGCGCACGCGGTTCAATGCATCGATGACAGCGGCCGGACCATACATCCAGCCCACGCGCAAGGCAGCGAGGCCATAGACCTTCGAGAAGGTTCGCGTCATCACCACGTTGCGGTTGCCGGAAACCAGCTCCAGCCCGGCCTCATAGTCGTTCTTGCGCACATATTCGGCATAGGCCGCATCCAGCACCAGCACGACATGTTTCGGCAGGCCGGCCTGCAGGCGGCGGATTTCCGCGACGGGAACATAGGTGCCAGTGGGATTGCCCGGATTGGCGACGAAAACCATCTTGGTCTTCGGCGTCACGGCGGCGAGGATCGCATCCACATCCACCGCGCAATCCTTTTCCTTCACCGTCACCGGGGTCGCGCCCGCACCCATGATCTGGATCTTGTAAACGAGGAAACCGTGTTCGGTGATGATCGCCTCATCGCCCGCGCCCAGATAAACGTGGCAAAGCAGGCCGAGAAGCTCGTCCGAACCGTTGCCGCACATGATATTCGCGATGTTGAGACCGTGCACGTCGGCAATCGCCTGGCGCAGCGCGATCGCCTGACCGTCCGGATAGATTTCCAGATGGCTGGCAGCCGTGCCGAAAGCCTCTATCGCCTTCGGGCTGGGCCCAAGCGGTGTCTCATTGGAGGAGAGCTTATAAACCTTCGCGACGCCGTCCACATGTTCCTTGCCCGGAACATAAGCGGCGATATCCAGAATACCCGGACGCGGAACAGGTTGGCTAAGCTCTGCACTCATTTGATCGACCTTTGGAAAAGCGCCGGAGAACCCGGCAAAAGCAATGCCGGAGGCATTAGACCGGAATGGGCGCTTTGTCGAGGGTCAGCGCGGCTTTCCTTGGCCTGCGGCAGTGCGGGTGGTGGGCACCCCCTGCGGGGCCAGCACCGGCACAAAAACGCGACGCGAGGCGCGCTGGGTGACGGGCAATCCCTGATAGAGACGCTTCTGGGCTTCCACCACGATGACACCGGAAAAAAGCGGCCACAGTCGGCGGCCGGTATGTTCGAGATAGCGGCGGAATTTCAGTATCGGCCGGCTGGTGGTGGGCGGGAAGAACAGCGCCTCGGCGGTGGCGCCCGGCGTGAAATTGGTTTCGCGCAAAAGCGCCGTCAGCTGTCCGCGCGAATAGGGCCTTCCGGAACCGAAGGGCGTATGCTCCATGCGCGCCCAGACGCCGCGCCGGTTCGGCACCACGATCACCAGACGGCCGCCGGGCGCCAGCACCCGCCACAGTTCCTTCAGGCTTTCACGCGGATTTTCGGCAAATTCCAGCGCATGCACCATCAAGACCCGGTCTATCGACGCATCAGGCAGCGGCAATTCCTCATCGAAAACCAGCGCCGTGGAAGACAGTTCGCCCGCCGGCCAGTTCACCGCCCCCTGCCCCGCCGGCATGAAGGCGAAGGTGCGCTCCGTATCGCGACGAAACCGCTCCAGAAACGGCACGGCATAGCCGAGCCCGACCAGCCGCTCTTCCGGCAAAGGCGGCCATAGCGTCGAAAGCGCCATGGTGATCGCCTGCTCGGCCGAGCGGCCAAGCGGAGAGTGATAGAATTCGCGCAGATCGACGATATCGGTATTCATGGGCGAGAATGTAGCATCAGGCGGTTGGACTTCAAGGCGTCTGCCCTTACATAGAAGGTCAGGCGGGCGATGCGCCGGTTTTGGCCGGCAAATGGAGAGGATAAGATGAAACCTTTGGAAATAGACGTCTTTCTTTGCCGCAGCGACAATTTCGGGGTTCTCCTGCACGATCCCGAAAGCGGCGCGACAGCCACCATAGACGCCCCGGAAGAAGGACCTATCCTGCAGGCGCTCGACGGCCACGGCTGGAAGCTCACCCATATCTTCACCACCCACCACCATCAGGACCATGTGGAAGCCAATCTGGCCCTGAAAGACAAGTTCCGCTGCGAAATTCACGGCCCCTACGACGAGGCGGTTGCGATCCCCGGTCTCGACCGTTCGCAGGCCGATGGCGACGAATTCGAATTCGCCGGCCGCCGCGTACAGGTCATCGGCACGCCCGGCCATACGGCGGGACATATCTGTTATTATCTGCCCGATGACGGGCTGCTGTTTGCGGCCGATACGCTGTTTGCCATGGGCTGCGGCCGCCTGTTCGAACGTCCCGCGGCGGATATGTGGCATTCCTTCCAGAAACTCATGGCGCTGCCGGATGAGACCAAGGTTTATTTCGGCCATGAATATACGCTGACGAATGCCCGTTTCGCCCTCACCGTCGATCCGGAGAATGCTGTGCTGAGTGAGCGCGCGGCCCACATCGAGAAGGCGCGGCAGGCGAATGAATTCACCATTCCCACCACCATCGGGCTCGAAAAACAGACCAATCCTTATATGCGGGTGGCCGATGCCGGTATTCGCAAATATCTTGGCCTTGAAAGCGCCACCGATGCCGATGTTTTCGCGGAAATCCGCACACGCAAGGACAATTTCTGATGGGAACGGATATATCGGCGCAGGCGATCATTCGCGAACTGGGGCTGGAGCCGCATCCCGAGGGCGGTTTTTACCACCAGACGTTCCGCGACAAGGCGGGCGGTGAGCGCGGCCATTCGACGGCGATCTATTATCTTCTGGAAAAGGGCGACCGCTCGCACTGGCACCGGGTCACCGATGCGGTGGAGGTCTGGCACTATTATGCCGGCGCGCCCATCGCATTGCATCTTTCGCAGGACGGCCGGGAAGTGCAGACCTTCACGCTCGGCCCCGCCATTCTTGAAGGCGAGCGCCCGCAGGTCATCGTTCCCGCCAATTGCTGGCAATCGGCCGAAAGCCTCGGGGACTTCACGCTCGTCGGCTGCACCGTCTCGCCGGGCTTTGCCTTTTCGAGCTTCGTTATGGCAGAGCCCGGCTGGTCGCCGGGCGATGCGCCGTAATTGCCTCAGCCGCCGTATTTCGTGGCGGTGATGTAAACCTGCCCCACCCGGGTCGGAATGATGGCATAAACAGGCGCATAGACATCCATGTTGTTCGACTTGGCGAACCAGATCTCCATGGAGATGGATTTCAGATATTCGATATCCTTGCGCCCCTGCCTGTAACCCGACTTCGGCACATACCGCGCCTTGCAGACGATGGCGTCGCCATTAAAACCATTGGTCTTGAACGGCTTGGTGCCGCTGGAGCTCAAAACCAGATCGAGTCGCGATTCGCCGTCATAGATCGGCAGGCGAGTCGGGCAGATGCGGCCGCCCGCGGGAATGATGAGGCCGGAGATCGGATCGAGAACCGAGCGCAGGTCGCGGTCCTTCACATCCACCCAGTTGTCCGGCCGGGCTTTCGGCTCAGGCTTCACCGTCGTCGATGTGACATTGCCGTTGCGATAGACAACGTCATAGGTGCGCACCCGCTTGCCGTCCTTGTAGACCAGCGAATATTCGTTGGCCTGCAGCCGGTGGCCGCGCTTGGCGCCGGAAACGGTCGTCTTGCCGGAAATATCCTTGAGTACGCTGGCAAGGCCGGCGGCGCTGAAGGAACCGGAGATCGAATAATTCGGTCCGTCCATGCGAGTCGAGAAACTCGCTTTGGCAATCGGCAAAATGCCGAGATTGATGCTGTATTCGCTTGTGTGGCGCGCTTCGGCGGCGAGCGAGGGGGAGACGCCCGCTAACGCTATTGTCGCGGCCACGAAAATGCTTTTTCCTCTGGCAATCATTTCGATATCACCTTAAAAGAGGCGCGGAAGCGGCCTTATCGGGCGATCATATACGCTGACTTGTGGCAATAAAAAAGCGGATGCCGGTTGAAAACGCCGGAATTTCCTTTCATTTGATCGCGAGCGGCTTGACTGTTAAGTCTCGTCTGACTATAGAACCGCAACTTTCCAATCATGGCCAGTTGGATTGCCACCCCGGTTTTGCCGGTGGCGAGCCAGTGGTGAAACAGACGAAACGAAATAGGTGTACCCATGTCCCGTGTATGCGAATTGACCGGCAAGGGCGTCCAGACGGGCAACAACGTCAGCCACGCCAACAACAAGACCAAGCGCCGGTTCCTTCCGAACCTCTGCCAGGTCACGTTGATCTCCGATGCTCTCGGCCAGCGTTTCCGCCTGCGTGTTTCCGCAGCCGCTCTGCGCTCCGTTGAACACCGTGGCGGCCTCGATGCCTTCCTTCTGAAGTCCGGCGAAAACGAACTGAGCATGCGCGCTCGTCTCCTGCGCCGCCAGATCGCCAAGAAGACGGCCGAAGCTGCTTAATAGCGGTTTCGACATCATCTGAATTCAGAAGGCTTGAATGGCTTTGCCGCTCAAGCCTTTTGTTTGTTCCAGATTTTAGTTGCATCGGGTTTGCGAAAACCGTTTGAGACGTTTTCCTCCGATGCTTGGCTCCAACTGGTGGCATCACCCAGGATAAAAAAATGCCCTATCTGCGCTATACGCTCATCTATGTTCTGCTGATGACGCTCGTCGTCGTCGCTTCCAATATTCTGGTGCAATACCCGCTTTCCGGCTCGTTGTTCGGCGTCAATCTGGGCGACCTTCTGACCTGGGGCGCCTTCACCTATCCCATCGCCTTCCTCGTCACGGACCTGACCAACCGCCAGTTCGGCCCCTCCATCGCGCGCCGCGTCGTGCTTGCCGGCTTCGTCGTCGGGGTCACGCTGTCCTTCTGGACATCCATTCCGCGCATCGCCGTCGCTTCCGGCACCGCCTATCTGATTGGCCAGCTGCTGGATATTTCCGTTTTCAACCGCCTGCGCCGCCAGCGCTGGTGGCACGCGCCGCTTGCCGGCTCCATGCTGGGTTCGGTGCTGGATACGGCCCTATTCTTCTCCATCGCCTTTGCGGCAAGCTTCTCCTTCGTCGGCCCCAACGATGCCTTCGCCATCGAAAACGCTCCCATTCTCGGTGTCTTCGCCGTGGAAGCGCCCCGTTGGATTTCCTGGGCTCTGGGTGATCTCTCGGTGAAGGTTCTCGTCGGCCTCGTCATGCTCCTGCCCTACGGCGCTCTGATGAACACGCTGAAGCCGATGCCGGGCGCCGTCAAAACGGGCCGCGTTTGAGGCCAGGCAAGCGCGGATCAAATCGCGCTTGCAAGCCAGCCGTCAGCATTGCAGTCTGTCGTCCGTGGTACAGCGCGGAGGCAGGTCGACATGCAGATAAAGGACGTTATAGACATCGTGGAGGCCGCCAGCGCCACGCTTTCAGGCTCAACCTTCAACGACGTCAATCTATCCGGCACGGTCTTCGACAATGTCAATCTTTCCGGGGCGAGCTTCAACAATATCAATTTGTCGGGTGCGTCGTTCACGGATAACAACATGTCCGGCTGGTCGATCAATGACGTCAATTTTTCCGGTCTGAAACTGAGCAACTCAAATCTGTCCGGTGCACAGATAACGTCATGCCGGATGACCGGCATGAAGATCGACGGCATTCCCGTCGAGGACCTGATGGCAGCCTACAAGGCGGCACAGCAGCAGCAGGCCTGATTTTATTCCACCAGCTTGAATTCCAGCATCAGGTTGCGCTGGAGGAACGAGTGATTGTCATCGGAAACGATGATGAGGCGCGTCGAGCCGTCCGGCCCCTTTACCACATCCATGCCTTCCATATTGTCGATCTGGTAGGCCATGCCGGCTTCCATGAGAATTTCGCCATCCACCACAGCACCCGGCCGGATATCGGCCCCACGGATGCGACGGATGCGCATGCCCACGCCTTCGGCGAAATTGAAGCGGCGCTCAAGAAGCAGCAGGTCGCCATTGGGCAGGAATGCGCCGTCCGTCACGTCGAATGACGGATGATGCTTGACGGCAAATGTGCCCTTGCGCGGACCTTCCAATATGGCGGCGAGAAGATTGCCGTCCGTGTCGATACTTTTTTCGGCCACCACGACCAGAGCGCCGGCGAGCGGCGAATCGGCGGGCGATACCGCGAGAGCCTCCAGGCCGCCATTGTGGCGCAACTCGTTGCTGGGGATGAGATATGGCAGGCGGTCTAGCGGCTTTGCGGTGGCGAAGCCCGGATCGGGATAGATATCGATCCTGTGGCGCTGCTCGTAACTGACGAAAACCCTGCCGTCGCGCAGCGCCAGCCCTTCCGCATCCATCTCCATCTTGCGCGGCGGTTCGCGCCCGCTCATGTCCAACATGGGGGTGATGCGGACATCGGCAAGCCCCGACAAAGCACCGCGAGCGTCACGCAAGACCCTGCCGGTCAGCCAATGGCCGGTATCGAGCACCGCAACGAAATCCTCCCCATTGGGACGGAAACGGATGGAGGATATCGCCCCGAACAGCTTTTCCGGCGCGCTCATCACCATGCCACCGATAAATTCCAGCTTGCCGAAACGTTTTTCGCTGGTGCCGACCTCGAAAGAGGAAAGCAGGCGCACGCTTACCGGCACATCGATGGTGGAAGCGCCGATGGAAACCGGACACAACGATGCGGCCGCCAGAATGGCGGCCATCGCAAGCGTTTTGCAGGCGGAAGAAGCCCGGCCCCGCTTATCCCGCACGGCGAACCCTGCGGGACGAACCGGAAGCGCCGCTCGTATCCTCGAAGAGCGCCGCAAGCTGCTCGGTCATCGCGCCGGCCAGCTCGTCCGCATCCACGATGGTCACGGCGCGGCGATAATAGCGCGTCACGTCGTGACCGATACCGATTGCCAGCAGTTCCACCGGCGAGCGCGTTTCGATCTGCTCGATGACGGCGCGCAGGTGCCGCTCCAGATAGTTGCCCGGATTGACCGACAGCGTCGAATCGTCCACCGGCGCACCGTCGGAGATCATCATCATGATCTTGCGCTGCTCGGGGCGGCCGATCAAACGGTTATGCGCCCACATCAGCGCTTCGCCGTCGATATTTTCCTTAAGCAGGCCCTCGCGCATCATCAGGCCGAGATTGCGCCGCGCGCGCCGCCACGGAGCGTCCGCCGACTTGTAGATGATATGGCGCAGATCGTTGAGACGACCCGGCGACGCCGGCTTGCCATTGGCGAGCCATTGTTCGCGCGATTGCCCGCCCTTCCAGGCTTTGGTGGTGAAGCCCAGAATTTCCACCTTCACGCCCGAGCGCTCCAGCGTGCGCGCCAGAATATCGGCGCAGGTGGCAGCCACGGTAATGGGACGGCCGCGCATCGAACCGGAATTGTCGATGACCAGCGAAACCACGGTATCGCGGAACTTGGTGTCGCGCTCCTTCTTGAAGGAAAGCGGCTGCATCGGATCGATGATGAGCCTGACGAGCCGGGCCGGATCGAGATAGCCCTCTTCCAAATCGAAGTCCCAGGAACGGTTCTGCTGCGCCATCAGGCGGCGCTGCAGGCGGTTCGCTAAGCGCCCGACCGCGCCCTGAAGGTGAGCGAGCTGCTTGTCGAGGAAAGCGCGCAGACGGTCAAGCTCGGCCTCGTCGCACAGTTCCTCGGCGTGAATTTCCTCGTCGAATTCCTGGGTGAAGATGCGGTAATCGACCTTCTCGTTGAAATCGTCGAAGGGGCTGTTGGGGCGACGGGTCTCGCCGGGCGTTTCGGAATCCTCATCGAGATCGTCGGACATTTCCTCGTCCGACATCTCGGCGCCGTCCATCTCGCCTTCTTCCATCTCCTCCTGCGAGGCCTCGTTTTCATCGGCAGGCGTCGCGTCCGAGCCGGCCTCTTCCTCGACCTGCTCTTCTTCGGTCTCGTTGGTGCGCGGCTGGTCCTCGTTGGATTCCGCTTCCTGGCTTTCCGGCTCGTTATCCTCGTCGCCGAAATCTTCCGCCATCTGCATGGAGGTCAGCATCTTGCGCACCAGCCGCGAAAACGCCTTCTGATCGGTGATGACGCTGGAGAGATCCTTGAGGTCGCCGGCCGCCTTGTCCTCGATGAAATCGCGCCACAGATCGACAACCTTGCCGGCGCTTTCCGGCGGCTTCTCACCCGTCAGCTTCTCGCGCACCAAAAGCGCAACGGCTTCGGCAAGCGGCGCATCGTCCTTGTTGTTGATGCCGGCGAAATTGGCCTTGGCGTATTTTTCCGTGTTCATGGCATGGATGTTGGAAGCCATGCCCGGCATGCGCAGCGCGCCGATGGATTCCACGCGCGCCTGTTCGACAGCATCGAAGATCAGTCGCGCTTCAGCGCCCTGCGGCGACATCACGGCGTGGGTATCGGCATCATGGCAGGCAAGACGCAGCGCCATGGAATCACCGAGACCACGGGTAATCGCAATTTCCTGCGCAGTCGGCTTCTTGGAAATTTCCGGCAGGCGCATGCGCTCACCGGCAAGACCCGGCCGTTCATTGGCGAAAACGACCTCGACTTCGGCATCGCCGGCGACGGATCGCACGCATCCGGCAATCGCCTGACGCAACGGCTCCGTATCGACCGCCGTACCCGGTTTTGCTCTGGAATTGTCGCCGCGCCCTGCCATTGTCTTTCCTGTCATTTGTCGGCGCCTGCGGCACGCGATTGGAAGATCGCGCGCGCCACCGGCGTCTTCAAGTCATCGGTGATCTTCCCCGGACAAGCCGGGGACTATCAGGCGCTGAGAACGATGTTCGCAGCGCTTTCCTTCAGCTCGACGCCGAAAGCCCGCTGATATTGCTCGGCCACCAGCGTGCGCTCCAGCTCGTCACACTTGTTGAGGAAGGTTACACGGAAGGCAAAGGCGAGATCGCCGAAGATTTCCGCATTTTCCGCCCAGGTGATGACGGTACGCGGGCTCATGACCGTGGAAAGATCGCCATTGATGAAAGCCGAACGGGTGAGATCGGCCACGCGCACCATCTTGGAGACGGTTTCACGGCCCTTCGGATTGTCGAAGCTCTTCACCTTGGCGGCGATGATGTTCACTTCCTGCTCATGCGGCAGGTAGTTCAGCGTGGTGACGATGGACCAGCGGTCCATCTGCGCCTGGTTGATCTGCTGCGTGCCGTGGTAAAGGCCGGTCGTATCGCCAAGGCCGATGGTGTTGGCGGTTGCGAAAATGCGGAAGGCCGGGTGAGGACGGATGACGCGGCTCTGGTCGAGCAGGGTCAGGCGGCCGGAGGATTCCAGCACGCGCTGGATGACGAACATGACATCCGGGCGGCCGGCATCATATTCGTCGAAGACGAGCGCCACATTGTGCTGGTAGGCCCAGGGCAGAATGCCGTCCTTGAATTCGGTGACCTGCTTGCCGTCCTTCAGGACGATGGCGTCCTTGCCGACGAGGTCGATACGGCTGACATGGCTGTCGAGGTTGACGCGCACGCAGGGCCAGTTCAGGCGGGCGGCCACCTGCTCGATATGGGTGGATTTACCCGTGCCGTGGAAACCGGAGACCATGACACGTCGGTTGTGAGCAAAACCGGCAAGGATCGCAAGCGTCGTGTCGCGATCGAAAAGATAGTCGGGATCGAGGTCAGGCACATAGGCGTCGCCCTGGGAATAGGCGGGAACCCGCAGATCCGTATCAATGCCGAAAACCTCCCGCACGGACACCGTCGTGTCGGGCAGGTTGGAAATATCAAGGTCGATTTTGCTCATCACGTCTCCAAGGCGGGCGGCAGCCACCCGGCCACATCATCAATCAGGCGGTAAACACATAAGTTGGCTTAGCAGAAACCTGACTGCTTTAACAATTGATATGCTTGAACAACAGCCCGAAAACGCTCTTCCGAACCACGATCGCCACCATTAGCATCAGGATGGTGCTTTTTGACAAGCTCCTTGTAGCGCCTTTTTATGTCTTCCTGCTTCGCGGTGGAAGAAAGACCGAGCGTATCGAAGGCTTTTGCCTCCAGCGTCTTCAATTTTCGGTCCTGCTGCATGCGGGTGCCGCCTGCCCTTGCGCCGCCCGCAAAACCGCCGGCAAAGCCGAAAGGATCGCGGATACGGGCGTTCCCGCTCGCCGTGCCGGAACGCAGCGTGGAGTGCAGCGGGCTGTCGCGCGCCGTCTTGTTGACGCCCACCGTCCAGGTGGGGCGATGGCCGGTGATCGCTTCCTTCTGGTAACGGGCGATCTCGCTGTCGGACAGGCCGGAAAAATAATTATAGCCCTTGTTGTATTCCTTCACATGCTCAAAACAGAACAGGAAGAATTGCCCCTCGGCATTGCGGCCGACGGGTGCCCGGTGAATACCCGGCTTGTCGCATCCGTCCCACTGGCAGGTGGGGGCCTGAACCTCAGGTTCCCTCTCCCTTTTCCGGCGCGTGCGGATGCGATCGAAATATTTCGAATCCAGTTTCATGATGCCCTGATTATGGGGTGCGAAAAGCCGCACAACAAGAATTGACAAAGCGGAATGTTGCTGGCTTTTAGGTAGCCCCCTTCAAGACCAGCCAACGAGAATGGAGCCCGTCGCATGTCCCTGCGAGAACGCATAGAAACGAAGCTTCGGGAAAGCTTTTCACCGGAGCGCCTGAGGGTCGTCGATGAAAGCCGGATGCATGCCGGCCACCAGCCGGATATGACCGGCACGGGCGAGACGCATATGCGTGTTCAGATAGTGTCGGAAAGCTTTTCCGGCAAGTCTCGCGTCGAGCGCCACCGGGCGATCAACGCGCTTTTGAAGCCGGAACTCGATGCCGGCCTGCATGCGCTGGCGATAGAGGCGGCGGCGCCGGGGGAAGCGGTGCGGTTCTAGGCACGGCTTCCTTTGTCTCGCGGCCTTAACCCGGATGTTTTTCCGACAGGAAGGACTGCACCTCGGACGCCGCAACATCATCGGCCACGAAGGACTGGCCGATGCCGTGGGTGAGGATGAAGGTCAGCTTGCCGCCCTTGACCTTCTTGTCCTGCGCGATTGCCGCCATCAGCGTTTCCACCGGCGGCAACTCGCCGGGGATATCCTTCATCGTCGTTGGCAGGCCGACGGCCTTCAGATGCGCTTCGACGCGGGCGGCATCGTCCGGGCTTGCGAGGTTGAGGCGGGCGGAGAACTGGTGCGCCAGCACCATGCCGATGGCGACGCCTTCGCCATGCACCAGCCGCTTGCTGTCGTAATTGGTCGCCGCCTCCAGCGCATGGCCGAATGTATGGCCGAGGTTCAGAAGGGCGCGCACGCCGTTTTCTTTCTCGTCGGCCACCACCACATCGGCTTTCGCCTGGCAGCTCGTCGCAATCGCCTGAATGCGGGCGGGGCCGCCGGTGCGGATTTCATCCCAGTTCTTTTCCAGCCAGAAGAAGAAATCCGGCTTGTCGATCAGCCCGTACTTCACCACTTCGGCATAACCGGCGCGGAATTCCCGCGGGCTCAGCGTATCGAGCACGGCCGTATCCGCCAGCACCAGATCGGGCTGGTGGAACACGCCCACGAGGTTCTTGCCATGGCGGCTGTTGATGCCCGTCTTCCCGCCGACAGAGGAATCGACCTGCGCCAGAAGCGAGGTCGGTATCTGCACGAAGCGCACGCCACGGCGCACGATGCCGGCTGCGAAACCCGCGAGATCGCCGATCACGCCCCCACCAAGCGCGATCACCGCATCGTTACGCTCTACTCTTGCTGCCAGAACCGCATCGCAGACGGTGACCAGATGCTCGAAGCTCTTGGTCTTTTCGCCGGCAGGCAGAGTCAGCGAAACCGCCTCGATGCCATCCGTCTGCAGCCCGTCCATCAGGCCTTCGAGATAGAGCGGCGCGACATGTTCATCGGTTATGATAGCCGCGCGCCGGCCCTTCAGCCGCGCCGAAATTTCGCCGCCCGCACGGCCGATGAGGCCCGGTCCGATAAGAATGTCATACGCGCGCTCGCCGAGCGGCACATGCACGAGACGTTCATCGGCGTGGATTTCGGAAGGCGTCATGGGGATCAGTCTTTCTGTTCGATGCCGGCTATGGCGGCCAGCACTTCTGTCACGATGATTTCCTTGCGGACATCGCGGGATTCGATGGTCAGATCCGCTTCCGCATAGATCGGATAGCGCTTCTCCATCAGGGCCGCCAGCGTGGCTTTGGGGTTTTCGGTCTTGAGAAGCGGGCGGTGGTCGCGCTTGTTGACCCTCTCCCACAACACCTCGAGATCGGCCTTCAGCCACAATGAAATGCCGCCGCGCGTGATGTGCCGGCGGGTATTGTCGTTGATGAAGGCGCCGCCGCCGGTGGAGATGACCTTGGGGCCGCCGCGCAGCAGCCGCTTGATGACCCGCGTTTCCAGCGCCCGGAATTCTTCTTCGCCATAGGTAGCGAAAAGTTCCGATATCGTCATGCGCGAAACGCGCTCGATTTCGACATCCGTATCGATGAACGGAACCCTGAGCTGCTGGGCGACCATGCGGCCCACTGCCGACTTTCCAGCCCCCATCAGCCCGACGAAGACGATGTTGCGCCGTCCGAGCTTTGCCCGCGCTTGCTCCCCGAGTGTGGCCGGGACGGATAAATTCGTTTCATTCATAGATTTGAAAGCCCGTTTGGCATGGATATCTGCAAATGTTTACGAAGCGTCAAGCCAAATTGCTGACTGAATTGCGGTGAATCACAATCATCGCCGCATGCGGCATGGAGCGGAGCGGGCATTTTGATCTTGTCGCCGCTTTCGCCGCACCGCATATACGTTTCGACCGCCACCTTCACGGAGCCGCCATGCCCACCCTCTTCCGCTTCACGATGATACTGGCGACCATCGCGGGGCTGGTCTATGGCGGCATGGTGCTGCTCGTCATGGTCGTCAAACCGCGCGACCGCGAAGTGACGGTACGCATTCCTTCCGAGCGGCTGAACCCGTCGTCTGCCGAACCGGCAAGGCGCACCCCATGAGCGGACCGGCAGGAGGGCGCGACGGCGCGCGGCTGGAAAGTTTTCTGGAAATGATGAGCGCCGAACGCGGGGCTGCCGCCAACACGCTCTCTTCCTATGAGCGCGACCTTGCTGACCTGCGCGAGTTTCTCGGCCGTCGCGGCCAGACCCTGACGGAAGCGCAGACGCCCGACCTTTCCGCCTATCTGACCCATCTTTCCGCACAGGGTTTTGCCGCAACCTCACAGGCGCGACGTCTTTCCACCATGCGGCAATTCTATCGTTTTCTCTATTCGGAAGGACTGCGCGGCGACGACCCGACCGGCATCATCGATGCGCCGAGAAAAGGTCTCGCCTTACCGAAAACGATGAGCGTCGCCGATGTGAACCGGCTTCTTAGCCTTGCCGCGCAGGAAGCCGCCACATCCGGTCCTGGTCAGCTTGCCCGCATCCGCATGCATCTGCTGCTCGAACTGCTTTATGCCACCGGCATGCGTGTCAGTGAGCTTGTCTCGCTGCCGGTCAAGGTGCTGCGTCAGGAAGGCCGCTTCCTGATGATACGCGGCAAGGGCAACAAGGACCGCATGGTTCTTCTTTCCCGCGCCGCCATCGAGGCGATGGAAAAATACGAGGCTGCCAGAAAGGCGCTCGCATCGGAGAAAAGCAGGGCGGCCGCTTCGCAGAAAAAACCGGAGACACCGGAAAGCCCGTGGCTGTTCCCTTCGCGCAGCAAGGAAGGCCACCTGCCCCGCCAGGTCTTTGCCCGCGACCTCAAGGACATCGCCATCCGTGCGGGCCTGACCCCGTCTGCGATATCGCCGCATGTGCTGCGCCACGCCTTTGCCAGCCACCTTCTGCAGAACGGCGCGGATTTGCGCGCGGTGCAGGAACTGCTCGGCCATTCCGACATTTCCACGACACAAATCTATACACATGTGCTGGAAGAACGCTTGCAAGAGCTGGTACAAACACATCACCCCCTTGCCAAACAGGGCAAAAACCTTGATTAGAGCGACCGGAACCGCCGGATAATCCGGTCAAACCTTGCGCAAAACGATCGGAAACGGATCTCATGCACAATTATCTCGACTTCGAAAAACCTATCTCGGACCTTGAGGGCAAGATCATCGAGCTGAAGAAGCTTGCCGATGAAGACGAGAGCATAGACACCTCGGAGGAGATCAACCGTCTGGAATCGCGCGTCAACGACGCGATGCAGGACATCTATTCCAAGCTCAACGCCTGGCAGAAAACGCAGGTCGCGCGCCATCCGCAGCGTCCGCATTTCGTCGATTACGCCAAGGCGCTGTTCACCGATTTCACGCCGCTGGCCGGCGACCGCAAATTTGCCGAAGACGCCGCCATTCAGGCAGGCCTCGGCCGCTTCAACGGTCAGCCCGTCGCCATCATCGGCCAGGAAAAGGGCAACGACACCAAAAGCCGCCTGAAGCATAATTTCGGCAGCCCGCGCCCGGAAGGTTACCGCAAGGCAATCCGCGTGCTGGAACTGGCCGACCGTTTCTCGCTGCCGGTGATCACCCTCATCGATACCGCAGGCGCCTATCCCGGCGTCGGCGCGGAAGAACGCGGCCAGGCCGAAGCCATCGCCCGCTCGACGGAAATGTGCCTCAACGTGAAGGTGCCGATCGTCTCCGTCGTCATCGGCGAAGGCGGCTCGGGCGGCGCAATCGCGATAGCCACCGGCAACCGCGTCTACATGCTCGAACACGCCATCTACTCGGTGATCTCGCCGGAAGGCGCCGCTTCCATCCTCTGGCGCGATTCGACCCGCGCCAAGGAAGCCGCGACCAACATGAAGATCACCTCGGAAGATCTGAAATCGCTCGGCGTCATCGACGGAATCATTCCGGAGCCGATCGGCGGCGCGCACCGTGCTCCGGAAACCGTGATCGGTGCGACCGGCGATGTCATCGCCAAGGCGCTGACCGATCTCTCCCAGCGTTCCGGCACACAGCTGCGCGCTGAACGCCGCCAGAAGTTCCTGGATATCGGCCGGAACCTCTAGAGCATTTCCAGTAAAAGTGCGCAGCGGTTTTACGTCCGGAAAATGCGTCAAAAGAAGGAGTCAGATTGTTTTGGCGGTTCGAAGAAAAGCCGAAACAATCTGACTCGGGTCTTATTTTCCTTGAATATCGCCCCAACTCGGCCATAGTCCGGTCACATCAAAAGATGTATCGGCGGCCGCGGGGCGGGTCCGATTTGAGTTAAGAAGATGTAAACGGTTAATACCGTATTTAAAATACACACGGGACGGTGTAGAACTGCCGCCGCTTCGTGCCATCGTCTTTCGGATCAGATCATGCGTTTGACACATTTTGCACTTCTTGCCTGCACCGCGCTCGTTCTTGCCGGCTGCAACGATACGCTCGAAACCGTTGAACGCGACGTCTCCCACGTCAAGAACAAGGTCGATTACCCGCTGTCTCCGGCCATTCTGGCCGAGATCGACAAAAGGGGCATGGACCGCACCTCGCCGATCATGATCCGCATCTTCAAGGAAGAAGGTGCCTTGGAAATCTGGAAAGCCAGGCGCGACAACCGTTTCGAGAAGATTGCCAGCTACGAGATTTGCGCATGGTCCGGCAAACTCGGCCCGAAGGTGAAGGAAGGCGACCGGCAGGCGCCGGAAGGTTTCTACAACCTGACGCCCGCGCATCTCAATCCGAACTCGAAATATTATCTCGCCATCAATACCGGTTTCCCGAACCGCTACGATGCCGCCAATGGCCGCAACGGCACCAATCTGATGATCCATGGCGCCTGCTCGTCCTCCGGCTGTTATTCGATGACGGATGCGCAGATTCTTGAAATTTACGGTTTTGCCCGTGACGCCTTCAAGGGCGGCCAGAAGACCGTGCAGCTGCAGGCCTTCCCGTTCCGCATGACAGCGGAAAACATGGCCCGCCACCGCCAGAGCGAACATCTCGAATTCTGGAAGATGCTGAAGGTCGGTTACGACAATTTCGAAGTGACAAAGCGCCCGCCGGAAGTGAATGTCTGCGAGAAGAAATATGTCTTCAACCAGCAGACGGAAGGCGGCAGCTTCAACGCGTCTGCCCAATGCCCGGCCATGAGCACACCGCCGGCGCTCGTCAGCGCGCTCTCGAGCTACGAGAAGACCTACGATCTCGCCTATGAAAAGGCGATGAAGAAATATGACGGCATGGCCTGGTACGACCCGAGCGAAGCCGAGCGCAAGGCGCTGGTCGCCGAAAAGCGCAAGGGCCGCGAGCCCGCCTATGCCCCGACCGGCTCGGCGCTGAAGGCCGGCAAGCTGATGAAGGAAACGGAATATGCCGCGCTGATGGAGAAAAAGGCGCAGCAGGTGACCACCTCCTCTCCGGCCACGACCGCAACCGCTTCTTCCCTGCGCGGCCCACGGCCTTCGGCTGTCCAGCCCGCCACGGCACCGCAATCGAACCCGGCCCCAGCGGCACCGACGATGGTTGCCTCGGCTACCCCCGCAGCGGCTGGCCAGACCGGAGCTGCTGCACAGAGCATCCCGGTTCCGGCCATGAACCCGCTTGCCTATTCCGCAGCACCCGCACCCGAAGCGCCGGAAAAGAAGCCGTTCTGGAAGTTCTGGGCCAAGGAATGAGCGACACGGCCGAGATCGTTTATGATTTGAGGGGGCTTAAATGCCCCCTTCCGGTTTTGAGAAGCCGCAAGAAACTCGCAACCCTGAAGGCGGGAGATGTTCTGACCGTCGAGACGACCGATCCGCTGGCGGTGATCGATATTACGCATATGTGCAATGAGGATGGGCATAGGCTGGTGGAAACCACTGCGCTGGATAAGGGGCATCGGTTTCGCATTGTGAAGGGGTCGTAGTATACGACGTTTCAACGTCCTCAGCCGTGGTTACCCCCCTCTGTCCTGCCGGACATCTCCCCCTCAAGGGGGGAGATCGACAAGCGGCTTGCTCCGCACATCTTTATCGATGCAGCAGCCCGAAGTGCAGAGCTTGTGAGAAAACGAGCGGTCGCCGCAACTGATCTCCCCCCTTGAGGGGGAGATGTCCGGCAGGACAGAGGGGGGTGAACCACACCCACCGACCTGGACCATCACGACACGCCCTAAAACCGCAACCCCGAAACCGCCAGCGGATTATCCGTCATCGCCTGCCTGTCCGGCCGGTCGATGCCCGGTGCGCTTGTGAAGGCCGCGAACAGGTCCTGCACGAAAGCCTCAGGCAAATCCTTCGTAATCAGCACCATGCGGGTTCGCTGATCAGCCGGGTCCGGCCACGCCGCGAGGCGCTCCGGCGTGTGGAAAATAGTCTGCACCCCATGTAACACCAGCGGCCGGGCCGGATTATCCGACAACTTGACGATGGCCTTCATGCGCAGGAGCTTTTCACCATGTGCCGAGCGCAGCAGATCAACGAACATGTCGATCGCCATCGGGCTGACTGGCTGATCGTGAATGATCGAGAAGGAACGGATAGACGCATCGTGCCGGTTCACATCGTGATGATGGTGGTGGTCGTCGTGATCGCCATGATGGTGGTCATGACCGTGATCATGATCGTGGTGATCGTGTACCGTCTCTTCGCCCAGCCAGCGGCCGACATCGGCATTCTTGCTGCCGGCATCGTAAAGGCCGTTGTCGAGAAGCCCCGCAGCGCTCCACTCGGTTTTGTCGCCATCCTCGATGGTCGCGCGCGGATTGAGCGCTTGTAGACGGGCTGTCAGCGCGGAAATCGTGGCAGCATCCGCAAGCGTGCGCTTGGTCATCACCAGACGGTCAGCCACGGCGGCCTGTTTCACCGCCTCCTGATGATTGTCGAGCGTGGAAAGGCCGTTGACGGCATCCACCACCGTAATCATGCCGTTCAGCACGAAATTCTGCGCGATGACCGGGTTGCCCATGACCGACTGCATGACGGGGGCGGGATCGGCAAGGCCCGTGGTCTCGATCACCACCCGTTTTACCGGCTTCAGCTTGCCTGTCTGGATGCCGTCCATCAGTTCCGCCAGCGTATCCACCAGCTCGCCGCGCACCGTGCAGCACAGGCAGCCCTCCGCCAGCTCGATGATGCCCTCACCAGCACTTTCGACCAGCATGTGATCGATGCTGACATCGCCGAATTCATTGATGATGATCGCCGCATCGCTCATCGCCGGATCCTTGAGAAGCCGGTTGAGCAATGTCGATTTTCCGGCGCCGAGAAATCCGGTGATGATGGAAACCGGGATGCGATCGCGAGACATGACTTGCCTGTATGTTGATGGCCGCTCCGGCCGATCACTGGACGACACGAAACCCGGAGCCGCTTGCAGCTAAAAGAAATCGCCCGCGCCTGGAAGCTGCGAGCGACACCGTAATATCATAACATCATCGACCTGCGAATACACAAACCGCATTGCAACCGCGAGGCTCACCCTCGAGGCAGTTACCGATCATCAGAATGTCGGGCGCGGGATCGGGATCGGCACGTTGGCGAGTTCGCCCTTGCCAGCTCCCTTGGTGGCATTCACCGCCACCGTCTCGCTGCCCGGAATGAGACCGGCGAAGGAATATTCCGGCGGGCGGGTCATTTCCTGCACATAAGGCGAATGGATGACCATGCGGCCAGCCTCGTCGCGGCTTTCGCTGCGCACCTTGGCGGCCTTCGGGTTGCAGATTTCGGCGCTGATATCGTTCACATCGCCGGTATCGCCATAGGGCGCCAGCGCGGCGAGCGAAACGCCTTGGCCCGAAGGCGCCGTCAGCCCCATCTGCAACAGATCGGCCGATTGATCGGTGCGTCCGGCAAGGCTGTCCGCGCCCAGCACAACCGTGATGACCGAGCGGCCATTACGCACGGCCGACGACACCTGGTTGAAGCCGGAGGCACAGATGAAGCCGGTCTTCATGCCATCCGCGCCATCGAAACGGCCGACCAGCATGTTGAAATTGGCGTAGTTCTTCTTGCCGGTGCTGACGCCTTCCAGCGAGAAATAATGGGCATATTCCGGAAACTCGCGCTTGATGATCAGCGCCAGCAGCGCCAGATCCCGGGCGGTCGTATATTGTCCCTTGCCGGGCAGGCCATTGGCGTTGATGTAACGGGTGGAACTCATGCCCAGCCGCTGCGCCTGCGCATTCATCTGCGCCACGAAATTATCGCTGGTGCCGCCGATGGTCTCGGCAATCGCCACGGCGATGTCATTGGCGGATTTGATGAGCAGCAGCTTCAAGGCGCTGTCCATCGTCAGCTTCTGGCCGGGCTTGAAATACATTTTCGAGGCCGGCTGATCGGCGGCCTTCTTGCTCATCACCACTTCCGTCTGCGGGCTGATCTTGCCGGCCTTCATCTGCGAAAAGGCGATATAGGCGGTCATCAGCTTGGTGAGCGAAGCGGGATACCACTTGCGGAAGGCTTCCTGATGGGAAATCACCTTGCCGGTTTTGACATCGACCACCATTTTCGGATTGGCATTTGCCACGGGTGCTGCGGCAACGAGGCCTGCGGTCATGATGGCAACGGCTGCGGAAAGCCGTCTGGCGGCGTTTGGCGATTTAAAAGTCTGTGGCAAGGCTTGTCCTCGAATTCCCGTCTTCGGTCGGGGAATGGCAATATTCACCATATATGTCCTAGCAATGGCAAAGTACATTGATTACGTCAATTATGCGGCGCACTATCCACCACGGAGGATAGGATTTTACGACACGCCGCACCTATGAACCCAGGAATGAACGAATGCCGATTTTGAACAGAGCCGCCGAACTCCAGCAGGAAGTCAGCGAATGGCGGCGTCACCTGCATGAAAATCCCGAGATTTTATATGATGTCGACAACACCGCGGCCTTCGTTGCGGAGAAGCTGAAATCTTTCGGCGTTGACGAAATCGTGACCGGTCTCGGCCGCACGGGTGTGGTCGGGATCATCAGGGGCAATCTTCCGGGCAATCGCACCATCGGCTTTCGCGCGGATATGGACGCTCTCCCAATTTTTGAGGAAACCGGCAAGCCCTGGGCCTCCAAAACCGCGGGCGCCATGCATGCCTGCGGCCATGACGGCCACACGGCCATGCTGCTTGGCGCGGCCAAATATCTTACCGAGACCCGTAACTTCGCCGGCTCCATCGCCGTCATCTTCCAGCCGGCGGAAGAAGGGGGTGCCGGCGCGCTTGCCATGGTCGAGGACGGCCTGATGGAGCGTTTCGGCATTAACGAGGTCTATGGCATGCACAACATGCCGGGCATTCCGCTTGGCGCCTTCGCCATCCGCAAGGGCGGCATTATGGCTGCACCGGACAAGTTCTCCATCACCGTCAAGGGCCGTGGCGGCCACGCGGCACAGCCGCACCGCACCGTCGATCCGATCACCATCGGCGCGCAGATCGTCGGCAACCTGCAGATGATCGCCTCACGCAATGCCGACCCCATCCGCTCGGTGGTCGTCTCCGTCACCCGCTTTCAGGCCGGTTCCAGCCACAACATCATCCCCAACGAGGCATTGATCGCCGGCACGGTGCGCAGCCTCGATGAAACTGTGCGCGATCTGGCGCAGGATCGCATCAAGCAGATGGCGGAAGGTATTGCCCTTGCCAACGGCGCGGAAGCGGAAGTCGTCTATGAGCGTTATTGCCCGGTGACCTTCAACCACGCCGCCGAGACCGACCACGCCATCCATGTGGCGCGAGATGTGGCAGGCGAACCGAATGTCGACCCCGATGTCGATCCTTCCATGGCGGGAGAGGATTTCTCCTTCATGCTGAAGGAACGACCGGGATGCTTCATCTTCATCGGCAACGGCGATTCGGCCGGACTTCACAATCCCGGTTATGATTTCAACGACGAGGCCATCGCTTACGGCATTTCCTACTGGGTGAAACTGGCCGAACAGCGCCTGACGAGCTGATTGCCGACTGACGCGAAGAAAGCCGAGGAAGAGATCGACCGCGATGAAGAACGCGGTTGATCCGCAGGCATGGTCAGGTTAAAGAGCAATTCAGTGTCCACGTAGCTCAGCAGGATAGAGCACAGGATTCCTAAGACAAATTGGGGGTTGCGCCCGGAAACGACGCAATCGATCTGCTCAAAGTCGGGGAAAGCTTCGCTGGTCTTCCAGCATGCCAATCCCGAGCCAAGCTCCGGAGAAATCCGGTGAAGGTGTAGAGACTGGATGGGCAGCACCTAAAGGCCGCAAGGCCCATGGTGAAGGGACAGTCCAGACCACGAACGTCTTGCCGGCAAATGGCGGGACGGCGGCGAAAGCCGAAGCGGTATGAATCCTGGGGTCGGAGGTTCGAATCCTCTCGTGGACACCATTTTCCTGTAAATTTTACTTATAAAACAACTAGTTAATGAAAATATTGGAGATTAAATCCACCTTTCTGCCCACCTTCCGCGCGGCGGTATAACGTTGCTTGTCTGTCCTCGTTCTGGCAGCTTTCACTCGTTTAAAGCATGAGGGGATCGGTTCTATGGTTTCAGCGACGTCGCTGCTTGGGGCTGCCGGTGAGCATTTCGTGATGTGCCAACTGCTCCGACATGGCCTGATTGCGGCACTCGCTCCTGCTGGCGTCCCAAATGCCGATATCGTGGTCACGGATGATATTGGCGACAGGCTCTGCGCTATTCAGGTTAAAACGCGGACCGACAAAGGGGCGGACGGCGGCTGGCACATGGGGCGCAAACACGAGTACATAGTTTCCGACCGGCTCTTCTATGTTTTCCTTGATTTTGGAATTGATCTGACGACGCAGCCAAAGTCGTACATCATTCCGAGCCGGATTGTCGCCGACGTCATAAAGACTTCTCATCAGGTTTGGCTTTCCGAACCCGGAAAAAAGGGGCAACCCAGGAAGGATACTGACTTCCGCCGGATGCTTCCTGACTATGACCGCATGGGCATTATATTCGGATTCGGCGCAGGCTGGATGGATCAGTACCGCGAGAATTGGGCAATCCTCCGGATCGAGTCCAATCAATGACGCAAGGTGCCGACGGCACAGGTTGGCGGCTATGATTCACTAAGCGAAGCGCAACCCCGGGGCGGAGCCGCCTTTTTTCGGCTTCCGAAAATTCGCCCTCACCAGTATTCCGCTCTATTTTAGAGGCCCATATGGGTGAGTGAAAAAAAGCGGGAGCCTAGGCTTCTGGCTTGTTTCCCCTTCCCGTTATTCCCCAAAAATACGGGGCGGTACTGACTCAAAAAAAGCGGCGAACTGATCAAGTCACCTTCACGCTTGCTGGCTGGCGTCAGTTTGCATTGACCTTGTTTTTTGCAACGTTGAGACAGTCTGCTTCGATCGTTCTCTCAGTCTCTTGATAATCTTGTGCGGCCACGTCCACTGGCACCCATGGGTTACCCGGCATTCGCTTGAAATGTTCGGGGACCAAATCCGTCTGAGCAAGCAAGAAGTCGCGAACAGAGAAAAGCAGCCTAGTGAGGCGCCTGTAATCCTGTCTCGTCTCAAAGCCAATAGCCTCGCGCGGAACTTGATCCCACATCAAATCCAACGCTGACAAGCTCTCTGCTATTTGGATAGCCGCGCCTGTGATCGATTTTGCAGGCTCGAAAGAGAGCAACTGCCTTGTTGCAAGTTCACGGTCATACTCGTGCATCCTTGCGTCTTCGAGCCTGCCCTTGTGTGCGAATCTGTCTTTTGGGAGCTCGAACGAGGCCTTTTCGTAGTCCATTTGCTTTTGCACGCCGGCAGCGATGGCCTCAGCAAGTTGCAGCACCTTGTCGGACGCATCAGCGCCCGCCTGGGTTCGAGATTCAAACTCGGCCGTCAGCCGCTGTTGATCCTGACGGACCTGATTTTCCTTTCGTGAAGTACGCACCGTTGCCTGTCCCATAAGATTTCCTAGCCTTGGTTCCGTGAACTCGCTGCGAAGGATGGATCAGCGCTCGTGAAGCAGCAATCAATAGTCTCAGGTATGGGGATTTTCGGGTTAGTTTCCACAGGACAAGTTTTAGACACGCACCAAATCAGCACGCACAATAGGTCTCCCTGGCTTCGCTCTGAAAGACCAATGATTCCTATTTTCTGTCGCTAATAAAAATCTCAGTTGAGTGGACTCGACTCTAAACGTCTTGCGTGTTTTTGTAATCACGGGGACGTTATCGGGGGGCTATTTTGACAATTTTTTATTTGCGGGTGCTTGGCGCCCTGTTCATTTCGTGTGCCTTGAGCGCATGCACCACTTCACGGGAAGCATTCAACGCTAATCCGAAGTCGATCGATAAACCCACGCTCTGTCGGACATACTTGCAGAGCCAAGATCCAGCATTCCAGCAAAATATTCTGAAAGAACTGAATCGACGGGGCGTACAAGCTTTTGATTGCCCTCAGATGGTTCAGAATCAGGATGCGGCGGCCACTGCGCTTGTTGCCGTAGCGCTCGTTGGCACCGCTGTTGCCGTGTGCGCGAACAACAATTGTGGGGGCGGCGGCTATCCTCCGCCTCGGTCGTACCACGGCAACTGCCAATACAACTGGCAATACGATGCGGCCGGTAACCGCTGCGGCAATCGCAGCGCTTGGGCTCGCCCCGGTGGCTATTATTGAAGAAAGGACTCCAATGCGTAAAAGGCACCTGTTTGCTGCTCTCGCAGTATTTTTCCCTCTAGTCACCAATTCGCTCGCCTGGGACGGAGTCGATACGGAAAGCGGAAATGACGTTGAAATTGGGAGCGGTAATCTTGTTCGCCCCGGTCGCGACATCGAGGTTTATGATTACGGCTCGAGCTCGTATCGGGATGTCGAAGTTCAATCAATTAGACGCTCTGGGTCGTCTGTCGAAGTCGAAGTGTATGACAACGAAAGCGGTGAGTACCGGACTTTCGAAATGGAAGACGACTGAGCTATCGGCATTCAAGTCATGTTTTCAATATCCTCTAAGATAAGGCGCGACTAGTCGTGAATCAGGATAGTTTTGAAACCGACCTCATTGACCCTGACCCATTTCTAATCGCGACCCTGGTAATCAGTGCCGTTGGGGCACTCGGTACGCTAGCGCAAGGGTACGCCGCAATCACAGCTACTCGGAGATCCATCTCATCTGGGGACGCCGTCAGTAATGTAGTGGAGGGCGGCTTGCGCCGCAGTCTTTCTGACGCGATTAGGGACACCGAAGATCTGATCCGGCTGCTGGCGAGACAGCAATTGCCCGCCAGCATCGACATTCCAGTACTTGCTCATGAGTTCCGTTACGGAAGCGGTCCGATGCTTCTCGAAATGCGCGATTTTATCCAGTTCCAAGACGTTTACTCCCGCCTTGCATTCTCAGCAAAGTCTGTGAACGAAGACGTTCTTACGCTTCTCAGAACGAGCCCGATCAGAGCAGAGCAATTGGGCCGGCTAATGAATTTAGAAGGCCTCAATCCTACAGCCCAGATCAATGAATTTTATCGCGGAAGCATGTCTACTGGGCAGGTGCTGGATTCAGCTTTGGAAGCGTTGAAGGCCTACCAGAGACTACTTGAGCGCCTCAATTTGCAGAACTGATGATGCCTAGCACGGCACGTTTATCAAAAGCTGCTTCAAGTCTTCAGGAGCTTCGACACGTAGGCCGCTTGGATTACACCAACCAAGCGAAGGCTCGTCATCGGTACCGGGCTCTCTTTCGTCGTCATCTTCTCTGTCTTGAAGTTCGGGAAATGTATCTGCGAGATACGGCTCCAGGTTCTCGTCGCCGTCGAGATGATCAAGGAGCGCGATAAGCTCCTCAATCTTGGCTTCGACCTGGGCGCGGCGATATTTGAGGAGGGCGCGGCTCATGGTGCACACCCTCTGGCCGTTCGAGCAATCTGCGTGAAAATCGAGTGCACGGCGCTTTCGTCGCAATAGAAGTACGCGCGGCAATCGTTCAAGCGGGCGTGAACCCATCGTGTGAGGGTCAGCACATCATCGAGCGTCGAAAGCTGGTAGGCAAAGATTGCCGCCTCCATGCGCTCCACGACGGTCTTTGCGTCCTGGCACCGTGCCTCTTGCGTGAGATATTCGGGCGATGGGTCTACCCGAAGGCCGGAGGGGTCGAGGTCAAACAGCTTACCCCATTCCGCACTATCTGCCTCATAGGCCAGCGTGTGAAGCTCGATAAGCCGCGAGAGAGTCACGTGGTCGGCCGTATCGGCAAACGCTGTGACGGTCGGCGTAGAGGCGGCAATGACTGCGGCCTTGATGAAGGTGCGGCGGTTCATACGCGTGCCCTTTCCATTGCCGTTTTCACGTCTTCAAGGCGGTCAACGACCTGACCCGCCAAAGCTTCGAGGGCGGCGCGCTGCTCGTCGTCCATCACTCTGCCTATTGCCATTTCAAGCGCGAGGGAAAGGCTAGCCACCATGCAGAGGTGGTCGTAAACGCGGAGCAGGTCGGATTGTGCGTCAGCGGGGGCGGAAGCGACGCTAGGATGTTGCGAGTTCATGCTGCCGCTCCTTCCAGATACCCTAGAACAGCGGCAATCATGCTTCTCACGCTTGGCTCCGCGTAATAGTCCTCACTCTCTTTCTGAGCGAACTTGAGCGCTGCTATAGCCCCTTCGCGCGAAACGCAGGGCTGCTTCCAATCATCGAGCGCTTGCATCGCTGCGCCATATGTGGACTGACACACCGCGTTTTCGCCGCCAAGTTCTGGCCACTTCTCCTCGGGAACGGCCCGAAACTCCGAGATACCCGCGTGATACCTGTTGATGACGCTGATAATCGGATCAGCTTCGTTTCCGCGCTCGTCGCGGGAAATGCTGCGGAAGAAAATCCCCCGTGCATCGCCTGCCGGGAAAACCATCGCCATAAACTTGCCATCAGCCCACTTTGGGAGGACTTCGGAAAGCTCGTGGGCCAAGCGTTCTACCTGATCGACAGGAAGTTCATCCCGCGTGGAATTTTTCGGCATAGCTTCGCCAGCGGCCGGAATCGTGTTCGGCATGATGGTGTCTCCTGATTGTTGGGTTGGTGCAGTCAGTGCGCCGTGATGGCGGCTATCTCGGATTTGATGGAAGCGCGGCGGGCGGCGGCGCTGTAGCGGAATGAAAGCGTGTCGGTATTGGCCAGAGCGGCGCGAAGGACGCGGAGGCGTTCACCGGAAGGCGTTCCCGCCAGCGTGGCAACCTTGGCGGCGACGGCAGCCTTGGTGCGGTTCTGCTTGGCAACGCGCCATGCGGTCTTGAGGCAAGCCGAGAAAGACGCATCAACCAAACCACGTTCGATCTGCCATGCGGCATACTGGCGACGGATATGGCGGTAGCGCTCCCATGCATCCGACATGATTGCAGCCAGGTCGAATTTGGGCATGCCTTCGGCGGTGGCCGGAACGGTGGTGTTCGGCATTTGCTTAACCTCAATTGATAACGATTAACGTTAACTGCAACATAAATCGTTACACGTTTACTTGTCAAACGATTTCCGTTATCCATAACGAAATTAATTGCCGGAGAATTTGCATGCTAACACCTGCACAGTGCCGCGCGGCCCGCGCACTCGTTGAAATGTCGCAAGATCAACTTGCCAGCGCAGCGAGGGTAGGAAATTCGACAGTTCGCAACTTTGAGGCGGGGCGCTCTGTTCCTGTTGCTAATAACCTCGACGCCATCACAAAGGCGCTGGAAGCAGCAGGCGTCATTTTCCTCTCCAATGGAGAGACCAACGACGGCGGCCCCGGCGTTCGCCTCGCGAAGAAGGAAGCTTGATGCCTCCAGTCTTCAACCCGCGAGACAAAAGCCGGACTTCTGCCGGCAAGACCTACAACATGGTCAAGAAGAATACCCAGCCGCCCGCGGATCAAGGCGGGTGGATGGCATTGACACGTGAGCTTCTAGAGTGCGCAGCCTATCGCTCGCTTTCTGTGAATGGTCGAAAAGCGCTGGATCGGCTCATCATCGAGCACATCTCCCATGGCCGCTCCGAGAACGGTAAGCTCATAGTGACACACGACCAGTTCTACGCTTACGGAGTGACCTTTAGCAGCATAGCCGATGCTCTGGACGAACTCGCGTACAAAGGCCTTGTAAAAATGTCGAAAGGCAGGGCGGGTAACGGGACAGCCCACCCTACGATTTACACCCTTACCTTTGACGGCACCCACGATGGCGCGGCAGCAACAAACGAATGGCGGCGCTTTACAATGGCCGAAGCCCGCCTGTGGTCTGAGGTGGTAAGAAAGCAACTGGCCGACGCGCGCTCGAAACCAGGCAGGAAGAAAAAAAGCTCGCTACGGGATTCCGTAGTCCCCCCGCTACGGGTTCCCGTAGTTCGTCGCCAGAACGGGGAGTAACAGGTGGAAAATTGTCCTTTGTTTTCAATATCCCAGCCGACTACGGGTTTCCGTAGCGCTATATATACTCTGGTGAGGGAATGCAGCGCATGAGCAACGACGCCGACAAGTTACCGCTGTTCGCATGGAAGCAGCCCGAATGCAGGCTCATACCGTTTCCCATGGTCAACCGGATAGGCCGCATTCGCGATACCGCCGCTAAGATGCTCGACAAGCCCACGGAAAAGAGCGCGGAGCATTACCGCCGGCAGGTCGATGAAGCCATGACGGGGCAGCTATCAAAAATCGGCCTGCTGGGCGAAGCGATTGAAGCTGAGCGAGCAGCATTCTGGAGAGCGGTTGACGCTGAGATGATGCAGCAGTCGTGAGTGAGGCAACCCAAAACTGACAGCTTGCTAGGCGGCAGCAATCTGGGGTTTCATAATCAATTAGCTTTCTAGGGATATTTGTCACTCAATTGAGTGAGGGGCAAATGCTGAGACAATCCACAATTTTCAAATACTGGGACACCGTTTGGTGTATCGCTGCGTCGAAGCACGTGCAGGAATTCATGATTGGTTACACGAGGCGCCCTTTGAGGTTCCGCCAAGGCGAGTATCAACGAAAACATGGATATCAATACTCGGTCGTATTGGCGAACGGCCTGACAAAAGACGAAGCCCATCAACTGGAAGAGTCAATTCAGCAATTAATCAAGTCAGATAAGCGGCTCAATATTTATCGGAAATACAACCCGGAACGCAGGGATGGTCGCTACTATCCAAGCGAAGGTCCGACGAGTCAGCAACCGTTGGACCCACTCCATTCCGTGTACATGGCTTGGTGGTGTGACGAATGAAACGAATTTTTTGTTTGGTTTTGATCGAGTGCGGTCTAAACGAGCATCGCCCTGCTAGCCCACGATCAGCGGAGGTTGCGCCATGAATACGTTAGTTGAACGGTCGATGGAAAAGATCGATGAGGATGACCTGAATCTCTTTGCGAACGCGGCGCTAGAAAGGTTGGCAGAAATTTACGAACGAGCACCAGTCGCGGGACTATATCGCGATAGGCTGCTTATGCTCACTTTGGCTCAAGGTGGCGCACTGCACTTCTTGGATCAGAAGAATGGCCTGAAGGATATCGACGTTTGGGCGTTCTATCGCGGCGGCCTAGAGAAGCCTTTCCCCGTTAGAGCCGTGTGGACTAAGGATTTTGGGAAATCGAAGTTTGGGAAAAACCCTCATGACCAAGGATTTTCCGGTCGGAGAATGGACATTATCGGCAGAGCGGTTGAGTGCCGCCCTGAGGATGATTTGATCAGTCCCACAATGAGATGGCTGCATGGACACAGCAGCTCGGCGGAGGCGCTCCGACAGAAGGCCGTGGTTTGCATTTATCCGCCCTCGGTCCGCGGGCGCGTTTTGATAAAACCACAGTACTGAACACCTTCTCTCATCAAGACGCTGGAAATAATGTTTTTCTCCTACCTGGCTAGAATTATCGCTGCGCTATCTTTGTTGATTGGCGTCTCCCAACTGCTTTTGGGAATATCTATAGGCGAGGGCCTGTTTCTCCCCTACGAGCAGGCGTTGGCGCGTTATGCACCGGGTTCGAAAAGCGCAGGCGCCGTGATAGATCGAGGCGTATACGCCATCGTCGTCGCAACAATTCTCGGAGCCGTGGCTGAAGTCAGTTTCCGCTTGCGGCAGATGCAACGTGACCGGACATGACTAGAGTTCTATTCTCAATCGCGGCGGTTGCCGGGTTTACGCTATTTCCTATTATTTTAACTGCTGGGCAGGGCGTATCGTGCGCTTCTCTTGTTGTCATTGATGGCGACACGATCAAGTGCGACGGCCAGAACATGCGCCTGCTGGGCAGTGGGGTGCCGTTCAAGTCGGGCGTGGACGCCCCCGAGATGGGGAGCCGCGCCAAATGCGATTATGAGCAGGATCTAGCCTTGAGGGCGAAAGCGAGGCTGAAAGAACTGCTGCTGGATGGCGTGCCTCGCATCGAGGACAGCGGGGCACGGGATCGAACGCAAAGCCGCAGGCCGCTTGTGAATATCTATCTCCCCGATGGCCGAGAAGCTGGGCAGGTTCTCATGTCTGAAGGACTGGCGAAGCTGTGGCACCCGAAGCGTCGCGTTGATTGGTGCAACGGTCCTACTGTATGACGCCCGCATGAGTGCAAAACGGGACGTCAGGCTTCGCATCTACGAAACGGTGGACGGAAGCCACCTTCACTTTCTTCTGGACTGTCCGCTGGAAAGCTTCGGTATATGCCCGAACGTGGGTGATACGTTGGCCCTCAAATTCGCAGAACAAAAGCTGTTTTCCGTCAGCCGGCGCTACTACGTCGACAGCGAAGGATGGGCTGTTATCGTTCGACCGGTCGAGACGTCCGCGCAATCAGACGCAGTTCTCCGCGCCTGGCAAGAGGACAACGAAGTTGACGCAGAAATCGATGCCGCCGAGCAAGAGCGTGTTCTAGAACGTATTCAGTTGCTCATCGGCAGGCCGCCTGCCGAGATTGACCTCAATCACAGAGAAGAACCTGTGATCAAAAAACTTGTTCGGAAAGGTGTTGGCATTAGGTTTCGGTGCAGCGCATTTAAAGGCTTTGGAGAGGCGACACGAAACCAGCTGGTCCAGCGCGGCCTCATTGCGATGGTTCCGAGCGATACTGGCAGGTTCAAGGACGACGAGGTTTCGCTGACAAAAGAGGGGGCAACGGTATGGAAAGCTCTGGTGGCCTATAGAAAACACGTGGAAGCGGCTCGAAAAACATGACCAGATCAATCCTCCGCCAACGCGACCTGGAGCGAATCTTCAGAGATGCAAAGGCGATAGGTGCTTGCGTGCAGATCGACCCGCCCGCCGAGCCGCCTGCAATCGATGACGACCGTGCTGCCGTGCCGTTTGGACAAGAGAACTGAGACAACTGATAAGGGCCGTGCAGCTTGGATTGAATATAAACGGTTTATAATGGACTATCCGCATCTCTGCCCCCCTGGCCGGAAAAATCTCACAAGGATATGCTCGATGGAATTCAGAGCCTTTACCCCTGAAGAAATCGCCGAAAAATTCGGGTGGTCGCCTCGCCTTTGGAGTTAATGATGCGCCGCAGCGACGCCATAGCCATTGCCGTTCTTGCCCTTATTCTTATCGCGATTTGTGCCTTAGCGATAATTTCGCAATTAGATGTATCAAGGTACGATGCGACCTTGAATTCATCTCTTAAAGATGAAGAGTTCGCAAAGAAGGCGGCGATAGCAAATATTGCGTTGTTGCAAGCGCAAATATACTGGGCCGCCTTTTCAGCTTTCTTGGCAGGACTAGGCTCGCTCGCCACAGCTGCCGGCATAATTTTTGTTGCCGCACAGCTTCGAGTGAGCAGACAGCAACTAAACCGCGATAGAGCATACGTCCACTATGACGGATTGAAATGGCTTTCTTTCTCCGCTGACGGAGTAAACACAGACAACTGGGGGCTTTTTCCGCGATGGATTAATTCGGGGGGGACGCCTGCACTACAAATGGAATGTTGGTACGGAGCAGATTGGCTGCAGCACGATCAATTTCCGGATTTTGACGCAACGCGAATGGAGGGCCATAAAACCACTCTGCGGCCGGGCGGGCAGATAGAGATGTCCCCAGTCTTCATTAAGCCTGCTGAAATCGAAGTGCCGCGGCACAACCACAGCTACTGCATTTGGGGAGAGGTAAACTACAGGGATATTTTCTTCCCAGAGACCAATCACGTTACTCGATTCTGCGTGAAGCTTTTGGGTTATAACGGCGATCCCAAACTAGATTGGAGTGCCGACAAAAATCCAGTTAATCTCCATTTCGGTAATATGGGCCCCAATTTCGCTACGTAGCACTCCTGCAATTTGTGTAAGTCTCTCCAGGTACTATTCATCGCCTATTGGAGCCGATGGCAGATGTTAGCAAAGAGCCCGCTGGTAGTACGAGGCTGCCGGCGGGTTTTCTTTATCGCCGCCCTGTGCAGGTGTCCAAGCTGGACTCTAAGACTTCGAACATCGCGGTATTTGTACGACTACCGGCGTATTTACATGTCGTTCGCAAATCACGTATAGCATCGCTATATATACGAAACGAATTGCGCGGCACTGTGTTATAATCGACCTCAGCGCCTATGGAGAACCGTCATGTCCGTAAGAGACGTTGCAGAATTCATTCTGCGGTCGCGCGGCGAAATGACCGCCATGAAACTGCAGAAATTGGTTTACTACTCACAGGCTTGGTCGCTTGTCTGGGATGAACGTCCCATGTTCGCAGAACCCATTCAGGCTTGGGCAAATGGTCCCGTTTGCCGCTCGCTTTACTCAGCTCACCACAAGCAATTCTCCGTCGCCGCTGGCAATATCATCCCGCCCGATGCACAGCCTAAGCTTGATGAAAAAGCTATTGGGACGATCAACGCTGTTTTGAATTTCTATGGAGACAAGTCTGCTCAGTGGTTGAGCGACCTGACGCATATGGAGGCACCATGGATTCTTGCTCGCAAGAGGGCAGGCGTAAAAGAGGGTGAGCCTTCGGAGGAAGAGATTCTTCTTTCTGACATGCACGAATACTACTCCGGCATTCAAGCGGCCAACACGACGCAGCAATGAGCAAAAAAGAGGCTCGCATCGAACGCAAGCTTGCCAAGAAGATGAGAGAGCAGGAGAAATCTGCTCGATTAGTGGTTCATGCGGAAGCCTCCCGGGTTCCGCGCACCGAAGCTAGCCCAACGACTGAAAAACTCCCTCGGTCTGATAAAGACCCTAGCAGCATCATGCAGATGCGGATGGAGTATCGAATCCATGAACACGCCGATAGGGAGGGCGCATGGTCTTGGGGTGCGCAGCGAAACTGGTGCCATCCCAGCAACGGCCCAGACAATGCATGCGTCGTGCGAGCGACCATGATTGAAATGGGAGGCCTGTACTGGCATGAAATCATGAGCCAGATGACCGGAGGCAAGGACCGGCATAAGAAACACCATTCGCAGAATTGGGACACCCTTTGCCCTGAAGCTCAAGAGCGTTGGGTAGGCATCGAACGCGTTGAAGAAGAGTTGTTTCGATTTCGAACCGGCGGGAAACAGAGGATTTGGGGATTCAGAACCGGACATGTTTTCAACGTCGTATGGTGGGATGCTGATCATCAAATCTACCCGTTAGACTGACATTCTCGTTTTCCTGTTACCTTTTGCGCGCTCCGCGGTGCAGCACGTACCAGCCTAGCCGGCATGATACCTTTGGAGATACCGTGGAAATTCGCGCAGTTCCAAACTGCACAGATTTGGCCAGTTTGCTGAATTAAATTGGTATAAGCCTTTGATTATGAGGCGGTCGCCAGGCAAACTCGAGAGGGTGTGTCGCGCAGCCTCAGATACAAAGCCTTCTGCTAATTCCAAGCAATCGCAAGCCGACCGTCCAACGCTTTCACCGCTAGTGCAATTTTCGCAATGTTTGGTCGCGAACGGCGCCAGCCTTGGTTTGAGAAGTATTTCTTTGTACGAGCTTCTTCATCCAAATCCGGTAGGGTCCAGCCTATTTCCTCGATCCTCGCTAGTATCGCGTCGATGAGATGGTGACCCGTTCTTTTGTACTTGCGGCGGGCACGGCTCATGCCATGTCTCTTGGCGGCAGCTTCTATTGCTCGCCAAGTCCCGCGCGGAAATTCCTCTCTGATTTTAACGCGTGAAGCAGTTGGATAGAGACGCCTCAACTTTGAAATCTCAGCGCCGGTCCACCAGTGAAGCTTCTTTGCGATTCCAAGCCTCTCGCACCGACCGTGGAGCGCCTTCAGACTACGCTCGGGGAATCTCAACTGCATTTCGGCGTACAAAGGGTAAAGAGATTTTACGATTTCGTCCTCTTCAGCAGTCCAGACTTTGAAGCCACTTGGCGTGTACCCAGTCCGCCGGATGCGCTCCTTGACTTGCATGCTAATCGTCAGGGTTCTGTTGTGAAAAGAAAGATCCATGGCAACCTCCAGGCCAAAACCGTGACGTTGGATGAGTAAGAGAGCGTGACAAAAAAAAGTTTTCCACCATATCCCCGCTCTTCAGTTTTGGTTTCAATGGCGAACGCCGCCCTTCCAAAAGCATTCACCGGCCGGCTTGACTCCTTAGCGAACGAGAACATAATAAGAACATGCTTGGCACGACGGCGTGTGCCTATCCAAAAATCAGGGACGATTTGAACTCTTGAACCGGAGAATGAGAACGTGCGCCCAGAAAGAGGAGAACCGGAAGCCGATCCGGTGGACCACATCATTGCCTGGCACGATGGCGGTAGCCGCGCTGCGATAGAGACGCTGATGGAAGATATACAGCATTTGCGGCTGCAGCTTGCCCTGGCGACCGCTGCAATGGGCAAGGGATTCACGAGAGGGTGGAAACCCGAGGCCGAGCGGAAATGATATGCGCCATCGTCGCGGGATCGATCTTACCGGCGGCAACAACGACAATTTGCCGCCAAAGCCCACGGGCATCTTTGTTCCCCAGCGCGACCACTCCGCCACCTTGGCAAATCTGCCGCAATGGTACGTCCTCGGTGCTCAGTGTTGGCGGTGCAAGCGGGTCGGCATGCTGGATAGGTGGGCAATCCAGCGCAAGCATGGAAAGTTCAGATCGATCATTTCCATGGAACCGCTGTTACGATGTCTCGGCTGCCAAAACCGCGAGAAAAACAGCTTTGTCCTCGCAAGGGCAAAAAGAGATTGGCCATGAGAAATGAACGTGGCATTTCTGGGCGCACTGTTGGAACAAGGAGCCGTCACGATGATATCCCGCATCGCCCGCCAGAAGAATGCAGAACAACGACTGGCGATGGCGCTTCGCCAATTGAATGATGCCATCAAGGAAGTTCACAAGACCGGCCTTGATGTAGAAGTCTCTACCCTGGCGATGATGACCTCGCGCGGGCCGTTGACACAGGTGGATCTTAAAACATTCAGAGCAGAAGGTGCGCCACCGGTCTTGAAGGTGGTAGGAGACTGACTATTCTGGACCGAACCGGAGGTGTGAAATGGGAGCAGCAGGCAATGTCACAGCCGACAGGGAAAACTGGCGGGTCGAGAAGCGGCTCATCTTGGCTGGGACGTTACATTGCGGAAGCATCGGGATTCTGGAAAGCGGCCATGTGCTTCCAAATCGCCTTCTTGGTTCTGATGCTGCTCCACGCCGGCGCCTTGCTTGCAGGCTGGCACAACGTTTCCAATCGGATACTAGGCTATTCGTCGCTGGCCCTTCTAGGGTTTTTCGTTTCGCTCCTGTGCCACGCATATGTGAGCATTAGGGGATCGATGAAACAGAACGCGGGAAAAAAGCAGAATAAAAATGCGCGTTGAAAAGGTTTACAATGCTTGGATGCTTCATTGAATCCATTTTGGGTAGCCTGTTCGGCGGCGCCAACAAACCGAAGAATGAAACGGAGCGGAAAGTACGCCGGGTTATGGTTCCGCTTGTTATATTTTTTCTCATTGGGCTGGCGGCGTTCTCGGTCTAGTCGCCACTGCGTAATCGGCTTACCTAATAAAAATTCTAGTTGAGTAGGCTCGACTCCAAACCAATACCGTGTTTTCTTTCTCCCCACTGTATGGGGGATATCAAGAATGAAAATGTTCAAACTCGCTCTAGCAGGAGCGTTGCTGATTTCGCCTGTCATTTCCGCGTTCGCGCACGGGGGCGGCCTAGACAAGAACGGCTGCCATAATGATCGGAAGCGTGGCGGCTATCATTGCCATAGGTGAAACGGGACGAGGTGAAGAAGCAGTGAACAACCATCCTTACCCTTGGCTCACCCCACAGGTTTTTCATGAGTTCGCAACAGACACCGGGCTGACGTACGTTTGTATGAAATGCAGCACGCTACCGAAGATGCCCTACATTGATGTCGGTGACGAAGGGTACATTCCACGGTCTAGTTCATACACGTCCACGCCAGAGGGCCTAGTGAACATGAGCCAGAGCCGCCACATACCGTGCGTTCGGGTATTGTGCACTCATTGTGGGCATGTCGATCTTTACTCAATGTTCGCCATCGAGCAGTGGCGAGAAAGAAAATCGAGGATGCAGCAACCTCAGATGGGCGGGTTGTTTGGTCTTGGAGGTGGCAACAATGTCGGCTGAGCTTCATCGAATTCATGGTGATGCAGGTCAAACCACTACCCCCTTGCAAGGCGGGGGTGGCGGTGGCACATTTGACGGCATGGAAGTTGTAGATGCAAAAATCGCCGCATCTGAGGCGCGTACAGATACAAAATTCGCTCAATTGTTGGGGGAATTATCTGCGATGCGCGCCGAAATAAATGGCCGTCTCGACGTTTTGGGAACCAGGGTCGGACACGTTGAAACATCAACTGCCGGCATGAAGACAACAGTCATCGTAACTGCAGTCGCAGCGCTTGGTTTGACCGTGGCAGTAATGGCTTACGGTTCGCAGTGGTTCGGACTAGGCATGGATGCTCAGCAGGTCGCTGACCGCTCCGCCCAAACCTCCTCGCAAAGCCTGCAGCCGCAGATAGACGCACTCAATGTGAAGATGGACACACTTATTCGCAGTCTGAATGACCGAATGATGGGAAGTGGTGGAGAGGCACCCGCCCCCTACAAAAATCCGAGTAACTGAGACCCGCTCTGGCGGGTTTCTTTTTGCTCTGGAATCGAACAGTTCGACTATCCGAGGGGAATCATAAAGTCTTCGGGCCCCACTACATGGACGCAAGCTGCGCTATGAGGACTCGAACCTCGCTCTCGTCTAGCTCAAACCCCGGGCCCTCTTGCATCGCCATCAATGTGAGGATTATCCGGTCCATCTCTGGCGTGAGGGCCAAACCATATCGCTGATAAATCTCGTGCGCCACGCTTGAGACCCTCGTCGCATTAAAGTCGCCAACAAGCGCCTTCTCCAGCAGCACGGCCAATTCGTTAGGCCCTGGGGTTACTTCCGTCATTTTCAGCTTGTACCCTGTGATTGCGCGTATCCATCTGATTTCACTATACTATCGGATTTTAACCCGTCCATCGCTGCGGTGCTTGGTTTGTCCCGAGCTTATAACACCCCATGTCGCGCACACGCCCATGCGTATTGGTGCGATTATGCTTTCGACATGCCATCTATTACCAATCTGCATAATTCTAGCGCCTATGACTCACTCCAAAAGAGCGGCAGAACTATTGTTCTCAATGATTAATCGTATGTTTTCGCTATTGTTCGCGGCCATTTGTTTCGAATCGATAACCCGAGAGTTATGAGTTATTCTCATGTGCTTCCCGTTGGAACGATGCTTTAGCCCATCGCCGCGCCTGCCCCTGCCTAATTCTCTCGATGCCTTCAGCGGTCTTTGCGCCTGTGCTTTTGCCCCCATGAAGTTTGCATCGGTTCTTCCCCTCTATCGCCTTGCATTGGCATGGCGTTCCCTTCCGCGTTTTCGCGCCACATAACCCCGTCCGCGGGGGTGGCGGAACGACGGGCTTAGAGCGTTCGTCAACTATCCGTTCAAGCTCGGACAGGCGCGCAAAGAGGCGCTTGATATGCTCATCCTGATATTCCATCATACCGCCAGCCTTCATAAATCCACACAGAGCGCCGCCAGCGCGCTTCAATGCTCGTTAGCGTATCGACGCCTAAAATCTAATAACGTCGCTCCTGGCCGGTTCTGCGACCCGTTTTGAGGCGTCGGGAGGTCAAAACCGTCAGCGCTCTCGTCATGCGAAAATAACAACTCCGAGAACGAAGCCGAACGAAGTCAGCAAAAACAGGCAATTTAATTCACCTAACCTACTGATTTTTCTCATATCGTCACACATTCTTTTACTCGCTTGAAACCTGTGTACTTTTCCGGGGCTGCGTTGTTCGCTATCCTGTCATTTTCCACATAGAGGAAAGGCAGCAGCATGAAACACGAGGATGGCATGTGGTGGGTCAATCCAGCCGCGTTCGTTCTGATTGCCGGAATGTGGGTTGTATATTTCATGACGCAAACCGTAAGCTGGGTTTCCCTCGGATTAGGGGGCGCCACTGGCCTCATGTTCATGGCCTGGGCTGGCGACACATTCCCCGGGCCATTCAAATCAGGGACCGACGATAGCCCTCCCGACGCCTGAAGCTTCTCCAGCCTGACCGCCTAACAGTATCTCGCCAAGCAATGCCCGTGCGCGAGGATCAAGCGCCATTTTCTGAGCCGCCTGATTTGAGAGGAGCGTTTGCCCTAGTCTTGACATCATGGCGGCGCCGAGAACCTTCGGAGCGGCGGCACCGGCTAGACCTGCCGTGATTGCTGCTGTGGGGTCGCCGCTGTAAGCGCCATATCCGAACCCCAGAATACCGGGGCCAAGCCTAGCCCCCAGGCGTGCAGCTGTCCCGCTGTTTGGCATAGGCCTCATGACGGATTCTCCAGCACGAGCAAGCTCGGCAAAATCGCCGCGGCCTCGGGCGTAGTTGCGTCGGCCCTGTCCGGTTACCGTTGCGCCTCTGAGTGCTGACGGTGAGATAATCCCTTGTGCAGCATCTTCGCCGGCTCTTGTTGCCGCCTTTTCCAGAACAAGCATGTTCCGGTATTTGTTTCGGGCCTCTTGCCATAACCCGGCGTCTGCTGGATTACTCACCGCAATACTGCGCTCCATGGCGTCATCGAGCGAGCTACGCAGTCCGTAGAGTGCTTGCTGAAGCTGGGGGTCGCGAACGGACGCACGGGCCGCCTTGTCTAGGCGGGAACGCGCAGATTGATATGCCGCCCCATCTAACGTGCCGGCTCCCTGTATCGCCTTCCCAATATCCTGTATCATGTTTTGAACGATTGGGGCGCGGGCGTTGTCCGGTGTAAGCGAGGCATATTCCCTCCACACGTCGCCCATGTCTTGCGCCAGCTTCGCGTCAGGGGCAATCGCGTTACGGGAAGCCAGAGTGTCAAACTCGTTTCCAATTGTGCGAAAAGCATCGTCTATGACTTCCGGGGTGGCCCGAGAAGCATTGATACCGGCGCGGGAAAGCGCGGCCTTTGTGAACTGCTCCCCCTGCCGTTCGAAAAGGTCACGGGCAGCATTGCCGCCGATTTCACTTTCCGCATATCGCAGCGCATCGGATCCAGTCTTCTGGCCGGCTGAAGTCTCTATGCCTTCGCGGACAAGAGCGTTGACTGCGGCGGCCCTTTCGGCTGTTGCGGGGAAAGGGCTTCGCGCCCGCGCCCAGATCGGGAATACCCACGTCAAAGAGCGCTCTTTCCCGGTCAAAGCCGTGACCTTCAGGATAAACCTTGTTCAGCCTGTCTCGATGACCTGTGACGGCAGCGGTTCCTGCTCGTTCCATGATATCCAGAAGGCGGCGAATAGTGCCCTCATTCAAGCCGATGCTCCCGCCTGCGGCTTTCTCGGCAAATTCACGATCCGCGTTCGAAATCTGCGTGCTGCCTACGGTCGCTTTCATCATCGCGGCAACCTGCGGGGCAATAGCCGAACGGAATGTTTCGGTGTTCTCGATCGTTTGGGGATTGGCGACGCCAAGCAATGCGCCAACACGCTGCAAACCTAGACGCGCATCGGCACCGGCACCGGAAATGATGCCGCCGTCAACAGCGTTCCGAGCTTCGCGCAGCGCGTTAAGACCAGTCACGGCAGAGCGGGCCGTGGCCGCGGAATCGGCCACGGCGTCAAAAACCTGCTTGTTATCGCCGCCGCCGACTGTGATGCTTGTTGCGCCAGCCTTTTTCATCTGCTGCTGGAAGTCGGAGAAGCTACCCGTGTAACCCTGGTTGACCGCAAAATTGTATTCGCGGATGTCATCTGTTGTCTCGGGTTTTGGCTGGCCGGCGTAAAGTACCTGACCTTCAGGCGATACCAGCGTTTCGCCTTGCCCCATCTTCAGAGGGTCGCGGGGCTTGTTGCGCTCAAAGTCGAATTTCTGGCGATCAAGGTCAATTCGAGCCTGATCGGCTGGCGACATGCGCGGGTTGCGCAGCGCGTCTAGCTCAAGCTGGCTCTTTTCCAGCCCAAGACGATAAGCTGGATCTTGTTGTTTAAGCTCTTGCTGCATGATGAGGTTCTGCCGCTCGTTCTGCTGCCCGAGCAAGGTCAACGCCAGTTTCTTCCGGTCTTCCGAAACCCAAGGATTTGAAAGAATATCCGCCGACGACTGAAGGCTAGGACCAGATTGCGCAAGGAGGACAGAGCCAAGCTGATTGGCAGTCCGCAAATGAGGGGGCGTTGATGGCTGGGCACCATCATTCGACATGACCGCTTGCGCCAGCTGCTCCCGCTGGGAATTTGGCGCTGACACCATGGGATCAACATAGCCGCCGGCCCTTCTTGAAGAAGGGGCAGGCATACCCGACGATGGGTCAAGGCTTGCGACTTCGGCATTTCCCTGAAACGTTGGGAGGTAGCCTTTCGCGTAACCGAGACGCCGCGCGGACTCCCCGCCGGGTCGATCGTAACCAGCGAATGCCCACGCGTTGTTCATAAGCTGCTGGGCTTCCTCGACGCTTTTTGCGCCGTTCAGTTTCTGGATAAGCGAAGGGTCTTCGTTCAGAAAAAATTTCGCCTGCCCCTGCGGCGACAGATCGCCCGTCGCGGCTAGCGCCTGATACCGCGGGCCGCGCCACGACATGATTCCGCCAGCAGTTCCGGGCTGACCGCTTTCGCTCGGGTCGCTCCATGTCCGGTTAGCATTCTTCGCAGACCAACCACTTTCGGCACGGCCAGTAGCTGCGATTGCTGCCAGAGCATACGGGTTTTGTACGCCGCCTGCCTTAATCGTGCCCATGAACGGGGAGAATGTATCGCCGGTCGTCGGTGATGTTGCCGCCACTTCGCCTGCTGCCTCACTCATCGGGATTTGAGCGGAGGATGACGATCGAGCGGGAGAGCCGTTAGAGAAACCGCCAAGATAGGATTTGAAGGCCGAATCCCCGCTCGTCTGACCGGTCTTCAAAGCCGTGTCGAGGTCGCCAAGGTCTTTGGCCGCAAAGTACGTTTCCGCCAGTTGGGCAAGACCTTGAAATGGGTGTTCGATTTTGCGCTGTTTCGTCGTGTCGCGCATTAGCGCCTCGGCAAGCAAGCGCTTCTTTGTGATGTAATCCGGCCCCATCTTGGCCAAATCTTCGGCCGTGTATCCGCTTTTGATAGCCATTGTACTGCCCCTCAATAAAGACCGCCGTTATTGCCGCTGCTCATCCCTCTTGCCCCCGTGTATCGATCCAGCCCTTCGTAAGAAGTTCGTTTGATAAAAGCGTGCCCCCAAGAAACTCGACTGAATATTGAATACGGCCAGAGGTGTCAGTGAAGATTCCGCTCGGGATGTAAGCTTGTCCTATTTCCTGATTTGCAACCGTCGTGACGAGCGTTGCCAAGTTCCCGCCCGCATTTGCGAAGCGCGTCTGAACGTTGCCCGTAGCGTTTTGCTGCTGCGTGGAAACCATGATCGGCTGAACAACAATTCCGCCGGGAACCGTCAGTGCAAGCAGTGTAGATGCTTGGGCGGCGTTCGAGGTTCTATTCATCACAGCGACGTTGAGTATGAAGGTATTCCCGTTCTGTGTGAACGCCAGAATGGTGCCGCCTGACCTGATGATCGATCCAATGCGGCGCTTGCGGTCGTAGTTGGTGGGCATCGTGGGCGCGGTGGCTGACAGCGAAAATAGAGCATCGACAACGCCTGTATCAGACCGCTGGATTAGCCAGACGTGATAGGTGGCGTTCGTTACCGTTCCTGCGTCAAGTCCGCCATTGTTGGAGCCGACTGCCCACAATGCATCAAGCCGTTTTGTTAGTGAGGCATCACGAGACATGAGGTAAGGAACTGTACCGTCACTCGATGCAGCACCAATAGCGATATCAATATCATTGGCCGCATCCACACCATTATTTGAAAGCGTGAGGCCATAGAGATAGCCAGCGATGAATTTGCCCCCGGGGATGCCATCGAGGAGCGCGTCTGTGAGACTATTTCCGTCCATATCGATGCCACCGGCCATGGTGTCGCCAGCTTTCGAAAGAACGTTCAGGTTTGTTGCGGCCGATGCGGCATTATTCGCGCCCGTGCCTCCCGCGATAACCGGGCGAGCGTAGTTATTGGCTGTCGCCAAATCCTGCAAAGGCTCGTTGTGTTGCGCGGCTATGATGACAGTTCCGGGGATTGCCAAATAGATAGCGGGTAGCGAAAACACGCCGGTCGATGGGTTATACGGCATGGTCATCCCCGTCGACTTCAATGGACACTATCAAGTCAGCATTTCGGCTAAGCGGCATTTCGGGGAAGGCTTCGGTAAACCCTCGTTCCCTGAGGTGACCAAGCGATTTAATCGCCGCCCGCATCGCCTTGCGCAATGCATCTTTCGTGGCGCTGTCATCATCGTCCCAGTTGGGGTAGCCGTGTCGCGTTTCCAATTCCGCAAGGCCATCCGAAAACGCCTGCCAATAAGCTCGGCACATTTCCTCTACAGGTAGAGACTCACCCGTTGCCCACACATCGCGGGTTTGTTCGAAAGCGTGGCGAAGACAACGCGCCGTTTCAATTGCGGCATCTATCCGAGCCAATGGCGGCTTTCCAATCTCGAAACCAAAGGAATCCAGAAAAGCCCGAAATGCAATATCAACGCCGGGGTTTTGGGTTTTGAACATTGACTGCGGTCCCTTATGTTTACAGTGATTTTTTACGCATTTGCTGCAAACTCGGGGATTGGACAGGTGTGGACATCTACAGACCAACAAAAAGCGGAGCAGCGGAGGGCTTAAACCTATCAAGGAAGGAAGCCACAATCGGATTTTCTCGATTGCCAGCGCGTAACATCTCCAAAGCTTGATGGTCTCCTTCGGCAACCATTTCGAGAGCGATAATAGAAATTTGCAGCGGAGCGCCGGCCGCCGATTGGCGGCCTATGCCATGACGACGGCACCACCTGCGAATTGTTTTCGTGCTTACGCGCGCATGATACGCAGCCCGCTTCACGTTGATAATCTCGTCCGGCAGCATTGGAACTGGTTTCACGCGCTCCCCTCCGAATGAGTCAGCAGATACACGGCGACCTGTATTTCCCGGTCTACACATGCCTCAAAAAAACTCGTCACTTGCTCAATCTCGTCTTGAGATAGGTCCGTAGCAGCAAGAAGCCTTCGCATCTCCGCGGATGCGTATTTCAGGCGTTCGCATACTGCTGGCGCGTCCAGATTCTCTCGATGCGTCAAGGCTGTTAGAAGCGCCACATATTCACGCCCAATAATGGCGATAGCTTCGGATGAAACTCCGCTCGGAAAGTGATCTATCGTCACGCTACCCGCCTTTCCCGAAGCCCACACTTCAGCGCATTGCAAGCCAACCGGTCGGCCGCTTCATTGCCGGGAATGCCAGAGTGACCGCGCACCCAATCGATGGAAACCGAAACAGCATCGAGAATTGCGTTCATCTGCTGCCATAGATCGGCGTTCGGCATGAGGTTTTCCCCACGCATCCAGTTCTTGCGCGCCCAGCCGTGCCGCCATTCGTTTGCGCCCTTCACACAATACTGGCTATCGCTGTGAACCTGGGCGGCGGCATATCCGCTCGACTGCATCCAGCGCAGCGCAGCCATGACGGCTTGCATTTCCATGCGGTTGTTCGTGGTCGCTGCATCAGTCCCACTTTCGCTGTGATTGATGGCGCCGTTCTCGATCGCTACGAATGCCCAGCCACCGGGGCCAGGGTTTGGATCGCATGCACCATCAGTGAAGACGTGAAGCCCAGACGAGAAATCAACTTTGGAAGCTGTTGGCTTGCGAGAACGTGGGCATTTGAATTTTGGCTTTGCGCCCTGCCCATCCTCAAAAGCAAAAACACCTTGCGGCATTTTGTCGGTCGATTTGATACCGTCGCTAGTCTCTTTGTCTCTAGTCTCTAGTCTCTTGTGTATCGATACCGTATCGATACCGTATTTCAGGGGCGAATTTGGGGTATTGATACCGTATGCATAGGGTATCAATAGGGTATCGGGGCGTTTTCTGGTCAAAGCTGCGCCCTCCGTTGCATGTAGCCAGTTTGAGCTAAATTCGAGGTGTTGGCCGTCCGCTCGATTGCCTCAATCATTTTCGCACGGGCCGCTTTCACCTTGTCGGGCTTCCTGTTGGCGTCGGTGGTGTAGAACGCGGATTGAACAGTCTCACGAAGTGTGGCGCTTTCGATCTCGGCAATCGCTTTTGTGATGCGCATAGCATGCCTGTCATTCATGGCCGCGTTCATGTCGAACCAACCGCGAATGAACATTTCGCTTGTCTCGCGATCGATCAATACGAGGCCGGAAGCCTCAATTTCCTGTAGCCGCTCGGCGTAATCGTCAGGCGTCCATCCTAAATCATGCTGCGCATATCCTTCCGGCAGGTGGAAACAGCCGGCAGAATTTTGATGCTCGCTCGTCATCAGATAGAGGAAAAGCAATTGGGAGCCGATAGACGGCAGGGCGCGAAAATCTCGGTTGCGCCAAATCTTCGGGGAAACTTTGCTGAAATCTCGCATCAGCCGTACACCTTGCGATTAAGTCGGAAGTTCTGCGCCAGCTTGCACGCCTCGCATGCTTGAAGGGCAGACAGACCGAACTCAGCTTTCAACGTTGGAACCGCCTGGGGCGGCGGCTCCTTCTGTTCGGCAAGCCACTGGGCTGCACGTATGACTTCAGGGTTATTGCTTGGCTCCCTCATGCTGCGACCCTCCCACTCGCAGCCGGCGCCTCAGCCGGGATAATCTCGACTTCGGTTCTAAGGACGTAGCGAGCATGGCTGCCAGGATAGGGCCCACCATGTTTTTCATCGATTGTTTCAATGAGGATGCCGTAGTCTTTGCGCAAGCGGTGAACGTATGCGGAGTGCCGGGGCGCCGGATGGTCAATCGGCGTGACGCCGCGCTCTCCAGCGTCAACGAGAGCTTTAAGCATCCAGCCGAAGCGACCGACAACTTTGAAAGGCTGCCCGTCAGGTAGAACACGGGCGGTGGTGATGATGCGTTTCGTCATGCTGCCAGACCTCCAAGGCCGTGAAGCTGGCAAATGGTCTTCGCATGCCAGAAGGACACGCGGCACCGACGCATGACGGACTTGACCGCCAGCAATTCAGATTGATTTTCAGGGATGGATTCTGTAGGGTTCCAAGTATCAAGCCCAGCCAGAGCATTGATATTGAAACCCGGTTTTGCGCCTGCCAGCGCGGCCGGGTTTTCCGTTTTCATGGGAAACCTCAGGCGGCGCGCTGGTGCTTCGCGGCCTCAATGACGCCGAGAATGTCTGAAAGAGGAAAGCGGGTGATTCCACCAAATGTCAGGGGTTTAGGAATTATGCCCTTGCGTACATAAGTCCACACCGTTTGCCGGGAAACCCCGAAATACTCACCTGCCTCCCTATCTGTGAGGAGGCGTTCTGACTTGTTGTCTGCGGAAATGTTCATGTCGTGCCCTCGTTTACGAGTTTGTCCAAAGGCGAAGTGCGCCTTTACGAGAACCGACAATGAAGCTGGCTGCGAATGATTAGGAGTAACGGAACCTCTATAATCGAGAAGGGGGTTTTGTTACCCTAGGAGCCATTTAGGAACGTGGGTAGACACCGCACTGGCGGGTATGCGGGCCTTTAATGCGTCAACAGCTGTGCGGATAGCGCGCGTGAAATTCTCATCTTCTCCTAGCGCACCAGCGTCTCGCCATGCAGCGCTGACGAAGTCTTCAAACAGATTCGGCTGACCGTTAGAGCCCGCTTGTTTCCCGGGCACGCGACCAGTCAAGCCGATCCACGTTTCCGCGAGCGATAGTGTAAAGGCCGCCTTGTCGCGCCGGCCTGGATTGTTGTTGTTCGACATGGCGGATAAGCGTGCGGCCGCAAATATTTCTAGTCCATGCAAAAGCTCATCAGCATGGAACAGCGTTCGAGAGTCATCGCGGGCTTCTGCAAGGGGAAGAGATGATTTGTTCCCTACGTGATATTGGGTGAGGAGCGGAATGATTGGCGTTTCATATCGTTGCGGAGCGATAAATTTGAGGAGCTCCCTAACAGCAACTGCCGCCCGTTTGGCATGTTCTTCCGTTCTTTTCCAATCATCACCAGAGTATTGCTCATTTTGCAGATGCAACGCCATCTCCGCTTGAGTGGCTGCGTTTTCTAGCGCGCGGCGGAATACTAATTGCATGCTCGGTTCAGAGTCCCAGCGTGGGTGCAGGCGCGGCATGTGATTGTTGCTCGGATTTCGGAGTTTTTGCAGAAACCCATCAATTTCGAAATGACTAGCTGACGAGTAAATGATTTCGTTTAGGTCGCTTCTGCCAAATTTCGCTTCCACTCTTATCCTATCCTTCCGCGACCAGTCGCAAGACTTTGCCACCCTTACCTGTCACATGTTTTGCCCAGCGCTCAAGAAGCTTCCGGCGCTGTTCCAAGAAATCAGTGCGCCGATATGCGCGTTCCACCTTACCGCCTACGGTATGTCCTAGCGTCGTCTCTGCAATATCGTGCGGAGTCTCAGTGGCTTCCGCAATCCAGTCTCGCAACGAAGATCGGAAGCCATGCGGGCGATACGGCATCTTGTCCCGTTCCATCAGTCTCGCCATTGTGGCGTCTGATATAACTCCCTTTTTGATGCTAGGGAAAAGGAACCCATTGCGCGAGAGCGGCTTAGCCGCCTCTACAATTTCCAGTGCTTCCGGGGTCAGCGGAACACGAAAATCCAGCGTCTTCCCCTTCCGACCCTTCATCACTTCCGCAGGTATGATCCACACATCGCCCTCAATCTGGTCAACATTTAGAAAGCGCAGCGGCCGCGAACGGACGCCCGTGAGGATGAGAAGGCGCAAGGCGAGGTGCGTTATAGAGCCATCGGACAAGCGCTCGTAGAAGTCGGGCACATCTTTCCATGGCATCGCCGGAATATTCACAGCATCGTGTCGTTGTTGGCCTAGCAATGCGCGTGCTTTCGTCGTCGCCTGGATGTCTACGTCCAAGCCAAGCGCCGCCGCGTGTTTCAGACAAAGACTGAGACGGTTGAGCGCCTTCAGCGCCGTGGGGGCTTTCGCGTGCCAGATAGGTAAAAGAACGTCTCTAATAGCAATCTGATCTATCTCAGCGACTGGTGTTTTCCCTAGTTTGGGAAGGATGTGCCGCTCAAGAGGAGTGAACCAGCGTCCGGCCTTGCCATCGCGTTTTAGTTCAGCCTTCCGACTTTCGAAAGCATCATTGGCGACGTCCTTTAGGAGATGCAATCGTTTGATCGCCTCTCGCTTGTCTTTCCCGCGCTGGATAATCGGATCTAGGCCGGACCGGACCACAGCGCGCCAACGCTCAGCCTCGTCACGAGCTTCCTTTAATGAGACATCTGAAATCGAGCCCAGCCCCATCTCTCTACGCCGGCCATGAACCGTCACACGTAGAACCCATTGACCGCCGCCGTCTTCACGCTTGAACAGCCAAAGGCCGCCCCCATCGGCGTATTTGCCTGCGCCGGCATTCTTAACTCCAAGGGCTGAAAGTCTATTTAGGGTGCGCGTCATCGATCCACCTTCTAATCCACCTTATTAGGCGCGACTTGACGATACCACATACTACATAAACAGACATGATTTTACAGCAGAATGCCGACAATCGCGCTTTTATCAGACAGAATATGACAGATGACTACCATACTTTACCTGTATTCAATTCCTCTCGTGGACGCCAATTTCCTGCAAAACGCAGCAAAAACAATGTTATAGTTTGAGCGCGGCCCAGCGCGGCTGATAGCCGTTTGGCAGGTCTCTACTTCGACCGGAGTCTTAGTGACATCCTTCACGAACACGAGAAATTAAAAGCTTCAAAAGGGAACGTTGAAAGCGGGCAATTGCTTCCTATTTCCTATCTGTGATGATGAAGCGCCTGTCAAAATTAGTTGCGCTAGAGGAAGGAGATTTGATGATCGACGAATATGGTCCATATGTGCAGATGTCCACGCTTGGAGAACAGATGGCTGCCTGCTACCAGACGGATACAAATCTCTTACTGGAACCGCATCTGGCGCATTACATGGACGAGGTGGAGGTCAATATCGCCGCCGATAGTTTTAATCACGTTGGCTTTCTGAACAACATCACAAGCCGGCTACAGGTGACACTGACGGCAACGACCAATCCCAGGCGCCGGGAATTTCTACAAGCCGTTGTGGCTTCGCTTCAGCAGCGGATCCACCGCCATTCACTCGATGTGGCGTAATAGAACTTAGGCACATCATCTTCGTCGTCACTCTTGTACAATTGCTTGCTACATATCTTTGTCAAGACGGCGAAAAAGAACTGACGAGACGCTCGAGGCGCTGTCTGACACAAGCCCGGGGCAACCCCTTGTGGAGTTGGACATCCCTGCTATTCGACGAAAACCCGCACGCTCGAGGCGCGGCCGTCGGCGTCGATAACCGTCAGTGTGGAAAATCCCTGGCCTTCCGGCCGCCATTCGCTGTTGCGGCGATGGGAAGCGTTCGGCAAAGGCAAACCATTGGCGAGCCAGCGGAAGGGCGCCCGCCCGCCCTGCAGCTTCAGTACCAGCGGCGAGATGCCCGACTGGCCAGAAAGCTCCACCCGCGCGCCTTCCGGCGGGTAAACGATGCGCGGGGCGCTTTCACGTCTTGAAGCAGAAAGCAGGCCGCTGGCCGTCGTGGTAAAACGCCGCTGGTTGGCGGGGAGGTCATTGACCCCGACCCGCGCGACACCGGAAGGTGCGGCCGGCATCGGCGTGATCGCCACGCCGGATTTTTCGAAAGCCTCGAACAGGATCGGGGCGGCTGTCGCATAACCGGCAATGCCCGGCACCGCGCCATTGTCGGCCCGGCCGACCCAGACGCCGACCACATGCCGCCCGTCATACCCCACCGACCAGGCATCGCGATAGCCATAGCTGGTGCCGGTCTTGTAGGCGATGCCGCGCTGTTTCATGCCGAGCGGCGGCAGCACGCCGGAGAGGATATCGGAGATGTTCCAGATCGCGGCATCGGAGAATAACCGGTCCCCCTCCAGCCGTTCCGGGGCGGATCGGACGCCGTCTCCAAGCCGCACGGGATCGCCGCCGCCGGCAAGCCCCGCATAGAGCTGCACCAGATCGACCAGCGAAACACCCGCGCCGCCAAGGGCGATGGCAAGCCCGGGCGCTTCATTGGCGGGAAGAACGAGTTTGACGCCCACCCGCCGGAACCGCACCATCAGCGCCGAGGGGCTGACGGCATCCAGCAGCTTGACGGCAGGCACATTGAGCGACAGTTGCAGCGCCTGCCGGATGCTGACATCGCCCTGATAATGCATGTCGAAATTGCGCGGCCTGTAACCGGAAAAGTCGGCCGGGCGATCCTCGATGATGGTTTCCTGCCCGACAAGACCGTCTTCGAAGGCAAGGCCGTAGATGAATGGCTTGAGGGTGGAGCCCGGCGAGCGAACGGCCCGGCTCATCTCCACGAAACCGCGTCTTGCCGTATCGAGATAATCCGCCGAGCCCACTTCCGCCAGAATATCGCCGCTCTGCGCATCCGCCATGACGATGGCGACGGAGACCCTGTCGCCGAGCTTTTCCGCCGCATGGCGGGCGACACCCTCCAGCTCCCGCTGGATCAGCAGCTTCAGCGTGGAGCGCACCTCGGCAGTATTCGGGAATTTCACCCGTGCGGCGACGGCCATATGCGGCGCATAGGCCGGCAGGTCCCGCCGGTTGGCGGGCACATTCGCAAGCGCCGACCGTTCCGCCTCCCCCTCACCCACCACGCGTTCCACGGCAAGCCGTTGCAGCACACGCTCCCGCGCCTGCTTCGCCGCCTCCGGAAAACGATCCGGACGGCGCTTTTCCGGCAATTGCGGCAACGCGACAAGCAGGGCCGCCTCCGCCGTATCGAGGCGGCCCGGTTCCTTGCCGAACCAGGCGAGGCTTGCGGCGCGAATGCCTTCGAGATTGCCGCCATAAGGCGCGATATTCAGATAGAGATCGAGGATTTCCGCCTTGCTGAGCCTTCTTTCGATCTGGAGCGCGCGCGCGGCCTGCAGGAATTTCGCCGAGAACGACCGGTCGGCGCGCGGCTCGATCAGCCGCGCCACCTGCATGGAAAGCGTCGATGCGCCGGAAACGATCCGGCCGTTGCTGGCCAATTGCCAGGCGGAGCGCAAAAGCGCCCAGGGATCGACCCCGTGATGATCGTAGAAACGCTGGTCTTCATAGGCCACCAGCATGCGCAGGAACTGTGGGTCGACTTCGGCGGCCGAGGTTTTCAGCCGCCAGCGGCCATCGGGTGTCGCAAAAGCGCGCAGCAGCTTGCCGTCACGATCCAGAACCTCGAAGGATCGTTGCTGCGCAGCGTCCAGCGGCGGCGGATAGGCCGTGTCCAGCGCATTAAGACCGAAGGCCGCGCCGCCCATAAGCAACGCGGCCGTCACGATGCCGACAATGATCGCCTTCTTCCGCCTCATGGGTTTGCCGAGCGCACCTCCATGCGGCCGGTTGCCGTGCGGGCGGCAAATTGCGGCCGGTACATATCCTCAACCGAAGCTGCCGGATGATCGTAGGTGCCGGGGGTAACGGCGCGGACCACATAGGCAAGGGCAATTTCCGAACTGTCGCCGGCCGAGCGGTCGAAGGCCGCCACGAAACGGTCGTAGCGGAATTCCGTATGCGCCGCTTCCGTTTCCGGCAGCCAGTCGAAATTCGAAAGCTCAGCCGAATTGACGAGGCTCGGATTGTCGATTTCGAAACCGGAGGGCAGCAGGTCGGTCACCAGAATGCGCGACTGCCAGTTATTCTGCGGCACCACATTCAGCACCACGACATAACGCTCGTTCTGGACCACCTCGCTCGGATTCACCTCCTCGCCATCCATGGAATAATAGGTGCGGGTGATGGTGAAGCCTTCGCCGCCGGCGGCAAGCGGCTGCGCCGGCGGCGCCACCGTGGTGACGACGGCCGTGACCGGATCGGCCGAGGCATTGGCGATCTTCAAGGGTGCGGCCAGCAGTTCATCGCCGCTCATCCGCTTGCCGAAGCCGCCAGTCTGCAGATCGCCGTTCACATCGAGACGGATATCCTTGTCTTCGCCTTTGACGGCGCGGGCGGCCAGCAGCATCCATGCCTGTTCCTGGGTGCTGGTATAGGGCTTCTTTTCCCATTCCTTCGCCACCGCTCCGGCAAGCTGCGGCACGACGGCCGGAACCGGCCGGCTTTCCGCGGCAAGCGCCAGCGTCGCCGCGCCGTCACGCAGGGCGGAGCCATAATCCGCGCGCGAGAAACTGACATTGGTGGTGCGGCTTGCCATGTCGAGCGAAGCGCCGAATACGGCCTTCGAACGGGCCTGATCGCCATAAAGCGAGAGGGCGGCGGCAACCTGCGCCTTGGCGAGCGGTGTGGCGAAATCGGCCAGCGCCGTATCCGCGTAATAACGCAGATCGTTGATCGCCGCCTTGCGGTTGCGCGCCAGCACATAAAGCGAATAGGCGATCTCGTTGCCGCGATCCTTGACATTGCTGTCATAGGAAAGACCGTTTTGCAGGTTGTTCAGCGCCTGCACCATGGCTGCTTCGGGCACATCGTAATTCTGCTCACGCGCCCTTGTCAGGAAGTCGCTGATATAGGCATCGAGCCACAGATCGCCGTAACCCGGCGACCAGAGGCCGAAGCTGCCGGAACTCGACTGGTAGGACAGCACGCGGTAGATCGCCTCCTGCACGCGCTTGCGGGTATCGGGGTCTTCTGCAAGGCCGCTATCCTTCATCAGTTCCGAAACGTAAAGCAGCGGCAAAGCGCGGCTCGTCGTTTGCTCGGCGCAGCCGTAAGGATATTTGTCCAGCATCATCACCAGCGCCGGAATATCAAAGGCGGGCGAGCGCGTGACATTGACCGCGACGGAAGAGCCGAGAAGCATGCTGTCCGCCAGAAGATCGCCATTGATCGTCAGGCTGCTATTGGGCGCGATCTTGATTTCGCGCCGCGTCGTCACCGGCAGAACGGCCGGACGTACCGGAACGTTCAGAACCTGCTCCAGTGAAAGACCGGCGGCATTGGAAACCTTGATGGTGATCGCGCCATTGCCGGGCTGTTCGCCCGTAAGCGGGACCGTCAGCGAAGACTTGCCGCCTTTCTGAAGCGCGAGAGTTTGCGACATCTCGCCCTGATCGACCGTCAATGCGGTATTGCTGGTCACATCCAGCCGGTAATCGCCGGGCTCGCCATCGGTATTGGCGATATCGAGCCGCAATTGCGAGACATCGCCGGGAGCGAGGAATTTCGGCGCGCTGGCCGTGACCACGACAGGATCGCGAATGATGGCGTCGGAGACGGCATGTCCCACGCCTGTCTTCGTCCAGGCCACCGCCATGATGCGGGCCGTGCCGTTGAACTGCGGAATATCGAAGCTCACCGTCGCCTTGCCGTCTGCGTCGAGTTCGACCGGACCGGCAAAGAAGGCCACGAGCTTTTCCGTGGGTGGGCTGCCCTGAAGGGCTGCCTGCCCGCCGTCACCGCCAGTGCGCAACCGGCCGGTGGCGCCGAGCGAACCGTCGATCAGGCGGCCATAGAGGTCGCGGATTTCCAGCCCCAGCCGGCGCTGGCCGAAATACCATTCATCCGGCTTCGGCGGCTCATAGCGGGTAAGGTTCAATATGCCGACATCGACGGCCGCAACGATGGCATAGGCCTTTTCGCCCACGTCGGCACCGGCAACGGTGATCGGAATTTCAAGCGGCTGGCGCGGCAGCGTTTTCTGCGGCGCACCGAGCGTGACGGCAAGTTTGCGCTCGGCCGGATCGACGGCGAGCCATTTGATGCCGATGGCGCGCATCGGCATACGGCTTTCCTGCGCATCGCCGGGACGGAACAGCGTGGCCGTCACATAAGCGCCCGCACCCCATTCCTCGGTGACGGGAATGTCGATCTCGCCGCCATCCTCGCCGATCTCGGCATTCTGCACGGCAATCAGCTTTTCCGAACCCGAAGTCACCATCAACTCGCCGGCAAAACGCGAGGAAACCTTGAGTTTGGCCGTATCGCCGATCTTGTAGCTCTGCTTGTCGAGAGCGATTTCCAGCGCATCCGGCGTTTCCGTCGAGCTTGCCTCGACATAAAAACCGGCATCGAACTCAACGCTGGAAACAGGCGCGCCGTTGCCGGCGCCCTCCACTTCCAGCCGATAGCGGCCCCAGGTAACGGGCACGGAAATCTCGCCGCCATTGGCATCGACCGAAAGCGTACCTGCTTCCTGCTGCTTGGTATATTCCACCGGTTCGTAACGCCAGGAGTTGCCCTGACGATACCATTGATAGTTCCTCTCAACCTTGATGAGCTTCCAGTTGAGGCCGTTCATCGCCTGTCTGGCGCCATCGGCGCTGACACCGATGATGTGGAAACGACCAACGGAATTCTGGGCGAGATCGCCGGAAAATTGCGGTTTGATACCGATGACCGGCGCTTCAGCCTTGATGGGCAGCGTCAGGGAGCGCTCCACGGCGCGGCCGCCGGCCTCGCGCATGCGCACGGTGATGTTGGCGGAAAGAAGCTGCGTTGTGGATGGCAGATCGGTCAGATCGATATTGAAGCTCGCCTTGCCCTCTTCGTCCAGCGCCGGCAGATCGGCAAGCGTGGTGCGGTTTTCCTCTTCGCTCTCCTCATCGGCCAGACCGAAGAAATAACCTTCGAAATCGGCGCTGGTGCGCGTCGGTTTGATGGCGACCTCGCCCTCCAGCGTCAAGCCGGCAGCGGGCGCGCCATAGAGATAACGGCCATCGACATCGATTGCCGTTTCCGCGCCAGGGTCGATCTGCTTTGCCTTGCTGGAAAGATCGAACTCGGTGCGATCAGGCACGAAATCATCGACGAGGAAGCTCTTTTCGCTGATCGCAGGCGTTTTCGGATCGGTATGGATGCGCAATGTCCAGGTGCCGCGCATCGCATTTGCCTGCAACGGCAGATCGACCGCATGGCCGCCCAGCGCCTTGCCGTCGCTGACGAAACGCCGGTCCTCGACACCATCCGGGCGCGAGAAGATGAAAGTGAGCGGCAGATCCTCGATTGCCTTGCCGTCGACATCGCGGGCAAGGGCTGCGGCATGCACGGTCTCGCCGGCGCGGTAGATGCCGCGTTCCGTCCAGCTGAACACGTCGATGGCGCCGGGGGCTGCACGGCCCGTCACGCCGCGATCCGAAAGATCGAAGCCGGCGCGGGTCATGTCGAGGAAGACGTAGTCCTTGTCGCCGTTGCGCGCCGTCAGGATCGCAGGCGCCTGCGCCGCCGTGCCGCGCATCAGGCCAGCCGAGAACACCGCGCGGCCGTCCGCATCCGTCTTCGCGGTGCCCAGCACCTCGTTATTCTTGGCGAGCAGCTGCAAATCCACATCTACCAACGGCTTGGCGCTGCCAAGTGCACGGACAAAGACATTCAGACCATCGGTTCCGGCATAGGTGGTGATGCCGGTATCGGAAACCAGGAACCATTGCGTGGCGCGCGAATCCCAGGTTTCCGGCGCGGTGCCCGGCGGTACGGCGGTCAGCACATAAATGCCGGGCTTGCGCTCCGGCAGGGCCTCGTCCACCGGGAAGCTCGTCACCACATCCTTGTTGAGATCGGGCTGGATATCGATCGAGCCCTGCCAGACAAGCTCGCCAATTTCGTTTTCGATACGGTCGGCATTGTAGCCGTCCATCTGCGTCAGAAACTGCGAGTTTGAAAGAAGCGAGGTGATGTTGCGGTCGCCGACGCGATAAAGCTTCAGGTCGGCCTTGTCGGCATTGACAGAGACGATTGGAATACCGCGGCGCGCCGTGCCCGGCAGCACGAAATTCTCGCCGGTGAAGCGCACACTGGCGGCGCGGTCACGCACATAGATATCGAGATCGACCTGCTTTTCGAGAGGCTCTTCCACCGAAGACGGCAGGCCGGCGCGAAACGCGATCTTGTAACGCTGGCCATGGGTCAGGCCTTCCACGCAAATCTCGCTGCCCTTCGCCTCGATGGCCTTGGGGGCTGCCCCATCGAGCGTGATGAAGGAGGAATAATCGACGCCGTTCTTCACCAGCGGCTCGGAAAACTGCACGCAGGCGCGCGGGCTGATGCTATCGGTATCCACGGTATTGTTGATGACGCGGAAACCCTGCCGCGTGCGCAGATCCGCATAGGCCGCCTTTGTCTGTGCATTGTCGGTAAGCGCAAGGCTTTCCTTATAGGCATTGAGTGCCGCGCGATAATTCTGGGTTCGCTCAAAAGCCTTCGCCAGCCGGTTCAGGGCCTCGGTGCGGGCGCTAACCGTGCGGCTGAGCTGGTAGGCATTGATGGCAGCGGAAGCGGCTTGTCCCGCTATCGAATAATTATCGGTGACCTGCGCGGCCTTTTCCGACAATTCCGCCCAGAGCGCGCCATCGTCAGGTGTGATCGCAAGCGCCTGTTTATAGGTCGTGACTGCATCGGGAATATTGCCAGCGGCTGCCTGCTGGCGCGCCGTTTCCACGAGGGCTTCCAGGCCCTGTTCGCCCTCACCCCCATTTGCCGCAAGGCCGGATTTCAGCCGGCGCGCTTCCTGCTGCAGGCTGTCGATCACGAAGGACAGGCGCTGCGGTGCGCCGATATCGGCTTCCGCGGCCACTTCCACAATCTTGCCGGCAACTGCGCCAGGGAAGGCGTTCAGCTGATTGAAATCCGACTTAAGGAAGCACCATTTCACCTTGGGATTGTAGGTAAAGGCCTTGCAGGTGGTATCGCCGACGCAAATCTCGCCGCATTGCTCCAGCGAGACATTTTGCTCCGTTCTGAGATCGAAGCCGAAATAATCGCCATTTTGGGTCGTAACGACCTTGCGGGAGGGTTCCGCCGCCATGGCTGGCGGAAAAAACAGGGCGGTTGAGACCGCAACCAGCGAAATCCGGACGAGCGCGCGCAACGACATCAGTTTTCTCCCCGCAACAGACATGTCGGGCGGGACTCTGGTCAAATCCACGCATGGTTGTCAACGCATCTTCGTCAATTCGCGACACGCAATGTGTGAAGGCGGACAAGCGGGAAGGTTAGTCTTCTATTTTTCTCGCTTCCGAAATCAGCATGATCGGCACGCCGTCGCGGATCGGATAAGCAAGCCTCGCGCTCTCGGAGATGAGTTCATTGCGGGCGCGGTCATAGGCAAGACGCCCTTTCGTCAAAGGGCAGACCAGAAGCTCCAGCAGCTTGGGATCGACATTGCTCATCCTGTCGTCCATGGCGGCGGTCCTATTGCAGCACGTTGCCGCCCTCGCCCGATCCCTGGGCAAGAACGATCTCGGTAATGGCGATCAATGTTTCGGCCCGCGTCTTCAGGTCCGGCGCTTCCAGCAGCGCCTGTTTTTCAGCCGGTCCAAAGGGAGACATCATGGAAAGCGAATTGACGAGAACGCGATTGCCCGCCCTTTCCACGCTTTCCCAATCCGCTTCCAGCTGGTTGGCATCCAGAAACGAGCGGAACACCCGGAGCAGATTTTCGCGGTCCACCGCATCCTCGTCATATTCGCCGGAAAGATCGGCGATGAAGGGCGCATGCCGGAAGCTGCGATAGGGTTTGCCCGCCTCCACCTCTTCCAGCAGACGGAAGCGGCACACGCCGGTGAGCGAAATGATATAACGGCCATCGCCGGTTTCGGAAAAGGACGTGATGCGGCCGAGGCAGCCGACCGCGCTCAGCGGACCGCCCTCAAGCCCCGCCTCGATGACATGCAGGGCGGGCTGCACCATGCCGATGATACGATGGCCGGCCAACGCCCAGTCGATCATGGCGAGATATCGAGGCTCGAAAATATTGAGTGGAAGATGGCCTTCCGGTAGAAGCAGCGCGCCCGGCAATGGAAAGACCGGCACGGTTTCCGGCAGATCGTCGTTCTTCACATATCTCGCATTTCCGACATGCATGGGAATCAAGCCCCCTGTTCAATGCTGCTCGGCCGGCGGATCAACCGCCACGGCCGGGATATGCCCGCATTACGAAAACAGTATCGCCGAAAGCTTCCTGCGGCCGGCAACGGTTGCCGGATCCTTGAAGCCCCAGGCCTCGAAAAACTCCAGAAGCTGGCGGCGCGCGCCGTCATCGTCGAAGGTCCGGTCCTTGCGCATGATGTAAAGCAGATGGTCCGCGGCCTCATCGCGCCGGCCTTGAGCATTCAGCACCTTGGCAAGCTTCACCCGCGCCTCGTGACGATCGGGATCGAGCGCCAGCTCGCGCTCCAGCGCCACGGGGTCGCCGATTTTACGGGCTTCCTCATATTGCGCGATCTTTTTCGAAACGAGCTGAATACCCGCATCCTCATTGAGTTCCGCGGGCAGCGAAGAGAGCAGTTCGCTTGCCCGCTCATATTGACCGGCGGCGATCATGCATTCCGCGATACCGGCAATCGCTGCCGGATTTTCCGGGTCGGCCTGCATGACGGCGCCGAAAAGCTGCGCCGCGCCGTTGAAATCGCCATCCGCCAGAAGCTGCTTCGCTTCCGTCAGAACAGCCTCGATCTCGGCCTTGGGATCGCCCGCGTCAGGCCCGGCGATCTTCTCGATGAACTGCTTGATCTGGCTTTCCGGCACGGCGCCCATGAAGCCATCCACCGGCCGGCCGTCGGCAAAGGCGACGATTGCCGGAATGGACTGGATGCCGAGCTGGCCGGGGATCGACGGGTGGTCGTCAATATTCAGCTTCACGAGCTTCACGCGGCCATTCGCCTCGTTGATGACCTTCTCGAGCACTGGCGTCAGCTGCTTACACGGACCACACCAGGGCGCCCAGAAATCCACCAGAACCGGCTGGCGACGCGATTCCTCAAGAACGTCCCTGGAGAAACCCGCCGTCGTGGTGTCCTTGATGTGGCCGGAGGCCGCACCGTTCAGCTCGCCATTATGATGGGCGCTTGCGGTCATCTGCCCGCTATAGGAACCGCCGTAAGGATTATTTTCGCCGCTCATGCCGGTCTCCCGTAACCTCTGTCATATGTCTTATTTGAAGCAAAGATCGTATCTCACTCGGTGACTTTCAAGACAAGCGGCGCATGTCCGGTTGCCTCGAGAAAGCGAATGAGATCCGTGGACGCGATCGTTGTCGTCTGGTCGTTGGAAAGCGGATGGCCATTGACCAGCTCGTTTTCCAGAAGCCCGCTGTCGAGCACGAAGGTGACCTGCCTGTCGGTGTCGTTGATGGCTCCGAACACCGTCACCGAGCCCGGCACGACGCCCAGATATTCAAGCATCTTTTCCGGTCTGCCAAAGGACACGCGGCTTGCCGCACCGATGGTCTTGTGAACGCTTTTCAGATCGACGACCGCATTTTCCTCAACGGTCAGAACGAAATACTGATCCTTCTTGTCCTTTACAAAGAGGTTCTTTGTATGGCCGCCGGGAATGAGATCGCGCAGCGACTGGGATTCGGCGACGGTAAACACCGGTTCATGTTGCTTCGTGGTGTGGGAAATGCCGAGTCCGTCGAGAAACTCGAACAGCTCCGATGCCGTCTTTCGAGAATTTTCCGCCATATCCTGCCACCTGCCTCTGCCGATTCCACTATCCTTGTTTCCTGATTAAGCGGGCAACCGACGCTTGGCAACGCAGGAAAAAACAGCGGGATGAAAAATTCTCAATCATTTCCGCCGCTTGTCGCATTTATCAAAGAAATTTTCGCGTTTTTGTCATTTCCCTGTTGCATTCCAAAATCGATTGAGCGATATAGCGCCCGTCGCCGCTTGGCGGCCCACGGTTCAGCGAACTACCCCGGACCGGTGGATTTGAGCGGGTGTAGCTCAGGGGTAGAGCACAACCTTGCCAAGGTTGGGGTCGAGGGTTCAAATCCCTTCGCCCGCTCCAAATTTCCCTAAAGATAGAATCATCATAAAATTATCGCCGTTTGCGCGTGTCGCATCGTTCCGTGTCGTGCGGCTTGAAACTCGGCCTGCGCAGCCCCTTTGTCGGCAAGGCGCGACGGAAATTATTCCGCAAGCGGAACTTATGCCGAAGATGTCCGTTTCAGACCCGAGGCTCCTAACCTCAGTTCCCCTCTGATTGCCCGCGATGAGCGGGCATTTTTTTGCCGATGTCCCTGGAACAGCTTATGTGCGCAGCACGTTCTCCTGCGTTGTTCAACGCGGGGAAGAGCCATGTCCGCACATCCTGGAAGAATTCTCTTGATTGCCGCAGTCGCCACCTTGTCGATACCCGGCATATCGCCTGCCGCCGATATGACGGTTTATCGTGAGGAACGGGTTTCACCGCACAAAGCACATTATCGACCGCAGCGGATCGAAAATACCTATTCCAATTCCGCGGAAATGCGCTGCACCGAAAATATCGTGTCCTATCGCTCCCCTTACGAACGGCACACGGAACAGGTCACGCTCTGCCATCCGCCACTAAACTGGCGAACAGGGCCATCAACCGCAACAATATGGTCGCCTTGATCTTGCCATAATTCATTCAATGTGCTTTTGTGCAGCCGCCCTTGTGGGAGGGGGTAAAGGTTGAGGCCCGCTGGCTGCGTTTTGGCAGTAAGCGGGTTTCCCTTTTTTTGGGCATAACTTACCGGCAGGCACCATCGGATCCATTGTTTCTCCGGCTCGGAAAATCAATGAAACATGGGCGCATAATCGTTCGGTTTGGATTTTTCGCATGAAGGAAAGTGGTAGCGGGAGAGGGACTTGAACCCCCGACACGCGGATTATGATTCCGCTGCTCTAACCACCTGAGCTACCCCGCCACAGGGGAAACGTGACAGTCATGTGACCGGCCGTTCCATCAGGATGAGCGGCTTATAAGGTGCCGCTCCCCAAAGTGTCAAGCGCAAGATGCGCAAAAAATTCGCTTTCCGCATCGCTGCAAAAAGCGAATGGTTTCAGGCGGCAACCGGCTTTTCCAGAAGCGCCTTCAGCGACGCCTCGGCTTCCGCCGAGCGTTCCGACCGTTCGATGAAACCGCCGCCGTAAACGCGGGCATCGGCCCCCGGTGCGGAATAAAGCACGCAGGCCTGACCGGGAGCGACACCGGCCTCCCCGGTCATCAGGTCCACATAGATACCGTTTTCGTCCGCATGCAGCATCGCTTCCGTCGGCGGGCGGGTGGAGCGCACCTTGGCGAAACAGGCAAAGCCCTGCCCTGCATCGTTCGCCAGCTCGCCGTCACCCAGCCAGTTCATGTCACGCAGATAGACCCGGCGGGTTTCCAGCGCTTCGCGCGGGCCAACGATGACCCGGCGGCCGCGTGCATCGAGATGCACGACATAAAGCGGCTCCCCCGTCGCGACACCAATGCCGCGGCGCTGGCCGATCGTATAATGCACGATACCATCGTGGCGGCCGAGCACGCGCCCGTCGAGATGGACGATATCGCCCGCCAATGCCGCATTCGGCTTCAGCTTGTTGATAATATCGGTATATTTGCCCTGCGGCACGAAACAGATGTCCTGGCTATCGGCCTTCTTGGCAACGACCAGCCCCATATCTTCCGCCAGAGCGCGCGTCTCGGCCTTGGAGAGGCCGCCGAGTGGAAAGCGCAGATAATCGATCTGTTCCTGCGTGGTTGCAAACAGGAACCAGCTCTGGTCACGGTCGCTGTCGATCGGCCGATAAAGCGCACGCCGCCCCGGCTGACCGGAAACGGGATTGGGACGCGAACGAATATAATGGCCGGTCGCCAGCGCATCGGCGCCCAGTTCCTGCGCCGTGGCGAGCAGATCGGCGAATTTTACCGTCTGGTTGCAGGCCACGCAGGGGATCGGCGTTTCACCCATCGCATAGGCTTCGGCAAAGGGGTTGATGACGGTTTCGCGGAACCGCGCTTCGTAATCCAGCACATAATGGGGAATGCCGAGCGTTTCGCAGACCCGGCGCGCATCGTCTATATCCTGCCCCGCGCAACAGGAGCCGGCGCGGTGCACGGCAGCTCCGTGGTCATAAAGCTGGAGGGTAATGCCGAGGACATCATAGCCCTCGCGCTTGAGGATACCGGCCACCACCGAAGAATCGACGCCACCGGACATGGCGACAACGATCCGGGTATCTTCCGGCCTCTTGTCAAAATCGAGCGTATTCACGTTTTTTCCCATCGTCAGTCATAACGGGGGTAAAGGCCCCGCCGCCTGTCGGTCATCCGCCGCGAGAAACCTGGCCGTCAATCGGGCTGTCCTGTCTCGTCATCCTGCGGATTTAAGGGCTGCATATAGAAAGGAATGGCCGCGCACGCAAGTACGGGGCGGAAAACCGCCCCGCAAAGCCGTCAGATTCGGGCTGGGACCGGCCCTCAGGCGCCGGCCGTCTTCTGGCCGCTGCTGCCGAACCACTTGTCGCGCTCCCGCCACAGGGCTGGCAGGGCCAGCAATCCGATAGCCGTGAAGGCGATCAGGGTCTTGTTGAGCTGCGACAATTCCGCTGTGCGGCCATCGAGATAATAGACACCATAGACGATGGCCACGTGCCAGACATAGACCTGAAGCGAATGGCGGCCGAGCAATTGCAGGAACTTCAGCGACAGCACCCAGATGACGCCCTCGGCGATGGAGCGCACGAGCGGACGATGATGCTTCGGACCTGCGATCACCAGCCAGGTCAGGCCGACGCCGACGGCGAGGAAGTTGATGAGATAGACCGGACCGAAATCGGCGCGGATTTCCATGGTGGAGAATTTGCCCATCATGAATTCCGGCATCAGGCCCCAGGCTGTGGCGATGCGTAGCGGCATGAAGAACAGGCAGATGAGGAGCGCCGCTTTCGGCAGCCACGTGTGCTCAGGCGAGAAGATCGCCTTCCACGGAATGCGGTTCTGCGCCGTCATCGCGCCCATCACCAGCGCCGAATAGAATACGAGCTGCCAGCCGAGCAGGTTAAAGCTGACGCGAATGCCCTGCTCGTCCGCACCCTTCACGAGTTCGTTGAGCGGGGTCGTCACGATCTGCTGCAGGCCGAGCTGACCGGCCATCCAGACCAGCAGGGAGCCGGCCATGACATAGGCCCACTTGCCATCAAGGCAGAGCTTCACCAGCACCGGTGCAAAGATCATATAGACGATATATTGCGGCAGAATATCCATGAAGGTCGGCTGGAACAGGAATGTTGCAATCGCCGCCAGTCGCAACGGATCATCGAACGACGTCATGCCGAGCCAGTTGTACCAGATATAGGGTGCATGCGGGATGACCATGCGGAAGAACAGCACGGCGATGACGAGACCCATCGCGTAACGATAAAGCTCCAGCGCCCGGTTCCAGATCATCTGCTTGCCGGCGTCATAGCCGTATTTCATCATCTTGCGCGCATAGACCATGCCGATCAGCAGGCCGGACAGGAACACGAAGCCCTGCGCGTCCTCGACAAAGGCAAACTGCCGGTGATTGATTTCCACCAGCCAGAAACCGCCGGCAAACACCAGATGGTTGATCAGCATGAAGACGAGGAAGTAACCACGCATCCCGTCGATCAGGTCAAAGCGTTTCATCTCGATAGCTCTCCGTTCTCGCAGGGCCTGCATTGCCCAGCCACCCAGCCCGGCTTGGGAGGGGCCGGGGATTGGATTGTCAACGCTGTTTTGCGCCTGAGGTTCCCTTTCCAAAGCGGTTTAGAACCGGCACGAAAAGTCACATTGACGTGTATGCATTCTGGTTAGGATGCAGGGACTGAATGCCGGATGAATAAAAAAAGGCAATTCCGTGGAGCGAATGAGCCATGCGCGGGCAACATGCCGCGACAGGCAGCGCTCAAAGCGTTGCATAGCAGGGCGAAACGGAATTCACCGCCGATGAGCGGTGGAGATATCACCCGTTAGATTTATCAGTCGTTTTTTTGACCGCATCTTTCCGCCCCTTTTGCGGAGCGAGCCTCGGCGTGACCATGCCCTCTGGAAGCGAGACGAACAAAGGCCCGGCGGTCGCCAAACCGCCGGGCCTCTATCTGTTAAACACATTCCGATTCGTCAGGCAGCGGCCTGAATAGCGGCCACCTGCCAGTTGTCGTTTCCGGGGCGACGAACGAAGGTCCACATTTCCACCGCTTCAGAAGGCTGGTGCTCGTCACCTTCGATTACCTTGCCGGAGGTGCGGTCGCGCATCACGTCGATGGCGGAGTAGCGCATCGCCACCGTTGCATAGTCCTGGCCCTCTTCGTGCCATGCTTCGGCAACATCGCCCTGTAGCAGCGTCACATCGCGTACGTCGTTTTTCACGCCGCTCGTGGCGTTGTCGCTCAGTTCTTCTGCGAGGTAAGACATGGCTTCCGGCGTCGTCAGCTTGCGCAAGGTGCCGTAATCCTCGGCGGCATAGGCGGCCTGTACGTCTTCCAGCATTTTCTGGAAAGTTTCGAGATCGCCCTGGGTAATGCCGATTTCATCGCCTTCCGACATGGCATTAGCATGAGGCACAGGCTTTGCCGTTGCGGCAGTGGCGGCCACACCGCCCGCAGCGCCGGCCAGCGCGCCGATCTTCGGAATCTTGAAAGAGGAAGCGGCAGAACCCGCCTGCGAACCGCCATTATAGGAGGAACCGGAATGATCCGTGCGCTGCGACCCACCGGCCGAGCCATAAGCGGGCTGGCCCTGACGGCGCGAGGCGAAGAAACGCATGGCGAGCATAACCAGAAGACCGATCAGCGCCACCTGCAGCAACATGCCGAAGAAACCGGCCATGCCGCCAAAACCGCCACCCAGCAGCATGCCGAACAGACCGCCCATCAGCAGGCCGCCCATCAAACCACCCATCATGCCGCCGAACAGGCCGCGATTCTGCTGCGGCGCCTGCGCGCCCGGACGGGCCGGCTGAGCAGCACTCGGCGCTGCCTGATTGGTGTTGGGCGTCATGCTGCGGTTGATCGGCGCGGTCTGGCCGTGGGCCGTGCTGGTCGAAGGCGGAGCGGAATAGGTCCGCGTGCCGCGGCTGCCGAAACCGCCGCTGGCGCGACGCGCTTCTGCCATATCAACCGCCACGAAAGACACCGCGATACCAAGCGCGGCGACTGCGAACAAACCCTTGAAGCGCCTAAAGGCAGCAAACATCGTTATCTCCTGTTGGCCGCCCTCCCATGAGCGGCATGTCAGCAGGCGATATAGCAACTCATGATCATCATTTTTAGACCACTCGGCTTAAATTTTTTGTGATATGCAACCAATGCGATAGTCGTCCGTGTTTTGCGACGAAACAGACAATGGAAAAACGAAAAACCCGGCACAGGGTTTCCCCTGCGCCGGGCCTTATTGTCCCCTTGGGAGGAACGATAAGATCAGTCGACGTTAAACGTCAGCGGCTTGACCTGGCGGATCGCCGGGTTGGCGCGCAGCTTGTCCAGCACGGCTTCGGAAACCGGGCCGTCGACATAAAGCAGCGCGATGGCGTCGCCGCCTTCCTTTTCACGGCCGAGCTGGAAGTTGGCGATGTTGACGCCAGCCTCGCCGAGCGTGGTGCCCATGAAGCCGATCATGCCGGGAACGTCGGTGTTGGTGATGTAGATCATATGCGACCCAACATCGGCATCCATGTTGATGTTCTTGATCTGGATGAAGCGCGGCTTGCCATCCGAGAACACCGTGCCGGCAACCGAGCGGATCTGATTTTCCGTCTTGACCGTCAGCTTGATGTAGCCGTCGTAAACGCCGGTCTTGTCGCGCTTGACCTCGGAGAGGATGATGCCCTTTTCCTTGATCATGACCGGGGCCGAAACCATGTTCACATCCGCAACCTGGCTGCGGATCAGGCCGGCCAGCAGGGCGCTGGTCAATGCCTTGGTGTTCATGCTGGCGGTTGCACCGTCATAAAGGATTTCGATTTCCTTGGTGGCGCTTTCCTGCACCTGACCGACGAAAGAGCCGAGAACATCCGCCAGACGGATGAACGGCTTCAGGCGGGGTGCTTCCTCAGCCGTGATCGACGGCATGTTGATGGCGTTGGAAACCGCACCCTTGACGAGGTAATCCGACATCTGCTCGGCAACCTGAAGGGCAACGTTTTCCTGTGCTTCCGTGGTCGAAGCACCAAGATGCGGCGTGCAGACGACATTCGGCAGGCCGAAAAGCGGGCTCTCGGTGGCGGGCTCGACTTCGAACACGTCAAAACCGGCGCCGGCGACATGGCCGGACTTGATGGCATCGGCAAGGGCCGCTTCATCCACCAGACCGCCACGGGCGCAGTTGACGATACGCACGCCCTTCTTGGTCTTGGCAAGGTTCTCTGCATTGAGGATGCCGCGCGTCTTGTCGGTCATCGGCACATGCAGGGTGATGAAATCGGCCTGGGCCAGAAGCTCGTCCAGCTCAACCTTGGTGACGCCCATTTCCTGCGCGCGTTCCGGCGACAGGAAGGGGTCATAAGCGAGAACATGCATCTTGAGGCCGAGTGCACGCGAGCAGACGATGGAGCCGATATTGCCGGCGCCGATGACGCCGAGCGTCTTGCCGGTAATTTCGACACCCATGAATTTCGACTTTTCCCACTTGCCGGCCTGCGTGGAGCTGTCAGCGGCCGGAAGCTGGCGCGCAACTGCGAACATCAGCGCAATCGCGTGTTCTGCCGTTGTGATGGAGTTGCCGAAAGGCGTGTTCATGACGATGATACCGCGGCGCGAGGCGGCCGGGATGTCAACATTGTCAACGCCGATGCCGGCGCGGCCGATAACCTTGAGGTTGGTCGCAGCCTCGATCAGCTTTTCGGTTGCCTTGGTGGCGGAGCGGATGGCGAGACCATCGTAGTTGCCGATGATTTCGGCAAGCTTGTCCTTGTCCTTGCCGAGCTTCGGCTGGAAATCGACTTCGACGCCACGATCGCGGAAGATCTGGACGGCGGTTTCCGACAGTTCGTCGGATACGAGTACGCGAGGTGCCATGGTTCACGGGCTCCTTGAAAAGCGGTGCAGTTTTGAAAGCGGGGAATGTGCGGCCCTGCACCAGCGCAGGGCCGGTATAAAAATCAGGCGGCAGCCTTGGAAAGTGCTGCCTTCTGCGTCTGGTAGGCCCAGGCGAGCCAGGGCATGACGGCTTCCATATCCGCCGTCTCGATGGTGGCGCCGGCCCAGATGCGCAGGCCGGACGGGGCGTCACGGTAAGCGCCGATATCGAGGGCGACATTTTCCTTTTCGAGCAGGGCGACGACGCCCTTGGCGAAATCGGCCTGTGCGGCGGCATCCAGCGCCTGTACCTCGGGATCGACGATCTTCATGCAGACGGAGGTGTTGGAGCGGGTTTCCGGCTCGACGGCCAGGTTGGCGATCCAGTCGTTCTTCTCGATGAAGTCGTAAATGACCTTGGCATTGGCATCGGCACGGCCGATCAGCGCCTTGAGGCCGCCGAGATTCTTCGCCCACAGCAGCGCGTCGATGTAATCTTCAACGCAGAGCATGGACGGCGTGTTGATGGTTTCGCCGGTGAAGATGCCTTCGATCAGCTTGCCGCCGGAAACCATGCGGAAGATTTTCGGCAGAGGCCATGCCGGCGCGTAGCTCAAGAGACGCTCGACAGCCCGGGGCGAAAGAATGATGACGCCATGGCCGCCCTCACCGCCCAGAACCTTCTGCCAGGAGAAGGTGACGACGTCGAGTTTCGTAAAATCCATGTCCTGTGCGAAGGCCGCCGAAGTGGCGTCGCAGATGGTCAGACCCTTGCGGTCAGCCGGGATGAAATCGGCATTGGGAACGCGAACGCCGGAGGTGGTGCCGTTCCAGGTGAAAACCACATCGCGGTCGAAATCGACTTCGGCAAGGTTCGGCAGCAGGCCATAATCGGCCTCGAATTTGCGGACGTCCTTCAGCTTCAGCTGCTTGACGACGTCGGTGACCCAGCCTGCGCCGAAGCTTTCCCAGGCGAGCATATCGACGCCGCGTTCGCCGAGCAGCGACCAGAGCGCCATTTCAACGGCACCGGTGTCGGATGCGGGAACGATACCGATACGATAATCAGCAGGAACGTTCAAAACTTCACGGGTGAGATCGATGGCCTGCTTCAGCTTGGCTTTGCCAACCTTGGCGCGATGCGAGCGACCGAGCGGCGCATCGGAGAGAGCATCTAGCGACCAACCGGGACGCTTCGAGCAGGGACCAGAGGAAAAATGCGTATTGCCCGGACGGACGTCCGGCTTCACGATATCTGTCATTTAACTACCCTTTCAGATAGGCGCCTCTCGTTAGGGAGAGGTGTCCTGACGCCGTTGCTATTCCTCTCGCCGATCCCAGTCAAGCGGAATATGTCGCTACGCAGAAGAATTTTGGTCCATATGCGTCATGCCCCGCGTCAGATGCCGGTAAAACAAAACCGCCCGCACCCGGAGGATGCGGACGGTCTGAAACTACCAGCTGGGCGTGACGTTTATTTATAAACGGCAGGCTGCAGAGGAATATCGGCGGGCGGCATGTATTGTGCGGTATCGCAGCCGTTGAAGACATAACGGCCGCCGACGCGCACTTCATGCGAATAAAGGCCCTTGTCACGGCCCGGACCGCCGCCATTCTCATAAGCGAACATATCGCCCTTGTTGATGTGGCGGAAACGATAGCCGATATCGGCCTTCAGATTACACGTGACGTCGATGGATGCGCCGGCCATCAGAGCATAGGCGAAGCGCCATTTGCCCTTGCCGCCATGCTCCGTGGTCGGGTCGCAGTAGCCGGATCCGTCCGTTGCACAGGACGTGTTACGCAGCTTGTCCCATTTCACATAGGATGCGCCGATACCGCCACCCACGTAAGGCGTGACACGGCCATAAGTGCCAAGATCGACATAGGCATTTGCCATCAGCGTGTAAGCCCTCAGCGCACTCAGGTCTGTCGAGACGCAATCAGCACCGTTGCCGCAATAGCCACGAGTAGAGCCACGGAAATCCGACTTGCCCATGTAGTCAAAGGTTAGGTCACTACGGAAATAGTTGTTGAACTGATAACCGACGCCGGCGCCGATGATGTAGCTGTCCTTGATCTTCGCAGTTTCGAAATCCGCGAGATAGCCGCCGGGGCCGCCCTGATAATAGTGAGCACCGCGTAGCTTGTTGAAGGAATAACCGACATCGCCGCGCAGATACCAGCCGCTCGCCTGGGTAACAGTAACCTCGGGTGCATCGACATAGGCCGGTGCGGGCTCGGCTTGATAAAGATCGGCAGCGATAGCGCTGGTACCGGTCAGCAGGACGGCCAGAAATCCGGCCAGGGCGTTTTTCATGACTTCCACTCCAGAAGAGGCACGTGCGGTTTCGGCAGCAGATGCCAGTGAACTGTTCAGTCATGGAGATTGACGTAAAATGGTTAAGTCCCGATTAACCACGATCATTCACTATATTTATTAGGAAATACTCAAAGAAAAAGCCGGCTGCAGAGCCGGCTTTTTGGGCGTTACTGTCTCGAAGGCTCACGCCGCCGAGCGGGCATTGGCGATGACGCCGACGAGATCGTTGACGATCTGCTCCACCTTAGCACTGTCATCGCCTTCCGCCATGACGCGGATCAGCGGCTCCGTACCGGAGGGGCGAATGACGAGGCGGCCATTATTGGCCAATGCGCTTTCCGCATCCGCAATCGCCTGCTGCACAACAGGGTTCTCCAGCGGCTTGCCGCCGGAGATACGGACATTCTTCAAAAGCTGCGGCACCGGCTCGAACTTGCGGCAGACTTCGCTGACCGTGAGGCCGGAGCGCTTGACCTTGGCGAGAACCTGCAAGGCCGCGACAAGACCATCGCCCGTCGTACCGTAGTCCGACAGCACGATATGGCCGGACTGCTCGCCGCCGACGTTGAAATTGTGGTTACGCATGTGTTCGACGACATAACGGTCGCCCACCTTGGTACGGGCAAGGGTGAGGCCCTTGTCGCCCAGGAAGCGTTCCAGCCCGAGATTCGACATGACGGTCGCCACGATACCGCCGCCGCGCAGCGTGTTGTCGGCAGCCCAGCTATCGGCGATGACGGCCATCAGCTGGTCGCCATCGACGATCTCGCCGCGCTCGTCAACGATGATGACGCGATCCGCATCGCCATCGAGCGCGATGCCGATATCGGCCCGTACTTCATGCACCTTCTTCTGCAGCGCTTCCGGGTGGGTGGAGCCGCATTCCAGATTGATATTGATGCCGTTCGGCTCATTGCCGATGGTGACGACTTCCGCGCCGAGTTCCCAGAGCGCAGCGGGCGCCACCTTGTATGCCGCGCCATTGGCGCAGTCGATGGCGATCCGCAGTCCGCTCAGCGTCACATCACGCGGCAGCGTGCGCTTGACGAATTCGATATAACGATAGATGTCGCCATCCACACGCTTGGCGCGACCGATCTCGCTCGGCTTGGCCAGCTGCGCATAGATATCCTTGTCGAGAAGGTCTTCAATCTCCAGTTCCAGCTCATCGGAAAGCTTGTAACCATCCGGTCCGAAAAGCTTGATGCCGTTATCGGAGAAGGGATTGTGCGAGGCCGAGATCATCACACCGATATCGGCGCGCAGCGACCGAGTCAGCATGGCGACGGCAGGCGTCGGAATGGGGCCGAGCAGGAAGACATCGAGACCGGCGGCGGTGAAACCGGCGACCAGCGCGTTTTCCAGCATATAACCGGAAAGACGCGTATCCTTGCCGATGACGACGCGATGGCGATGATGGCCACGGCGGAAAATCGTCCCGACCGCAATGCCCACCCGCATCGCCAGATCAGGCGTCATGGGAAAGACGTTCGATTGTCCGCGGATACCATCGGTTCCGAAATAACGGCGTGCCATTTGAACTCCAAATCTTTCGAGCATTCCGGCAAAGCTGAAAACAGCCGGAAGCGTTTTTGGCTAGATGCCACAAACCACGATAAACAGCACGTAAATTAGCGCAAAAATGGCTTATATCTTGTTACCAAAATGAAAAGGCCACCCGGAAGCCCGGATGGCCTTTTACAATTTTTAGCTTGCGCGAACGATCAATGCGGCTGCGGCTCCATGCCGCCTTCGGCCTCGCCGTCGCCCTTTGCTTCGCCGTCACCCTTCACTTCACTGGGACCGTCCTTCTTGGTGCCTGCCTTCGGCACTGCCGAACCACGGCTGCCCGGAGAATCGTCGCCCAGATCGCGAGCGGGCTTCTCGCCCTTCAGCAGGGCCTTGATCTCGTCGCCCGTCAGGGTTTCGTATTCAAGCAGACCCTCGGCAATCGCAACGAAACCATCGTGGTTTTCCGTCAGGATGCGACGCGCCTCACCATAGGCCTCGTCGATCAGGCGGCGAACTTCCGTATCGATGGTCTGGGCCGTTGCCTCGGAGACGTTCTTCGACTGCGAAACGGAATGGCCGAGGAAGACTTCCTGCTGGTTTTCACCATAGGACACCTGGCCAAGAGCATCGGAGAAGCCCCATTGGGTTACCATGGCGCGGGCAAGCTTGGTGGCCTGCTCGATATCCGAAGACGCGCCGGAGGTGATGTTTTCCTTGCCGAAGGTCAGTTCCTCGGCAACGCGGCCACCCATCATGATGACGAGGCGCGATACCATCCACTTGTAGCTCATGGAGTAGCGGTCGCCTTCCGGCAACTGCATGACCATGCCGAGCGCGCGGCCGCGCGGGATGATCGTCGCCTTATGCAACGGATCGGCCACGGCAACCTTCAGTGCGGTGATGGCATGTCCGGCTTCGTGATAGGCGGTCAGCTTCTTTTCGGCCTCGGTCATGGCGGAGGAGCGGCGTTCCGCGCCCATCATGATCTTGTCCTTGGCGTCTTCGAATTCCTGCATGGTGACCACGCGCTTGTTGCGGCGGGCAGCCATGAGGGCAGCTTCGTTGACGAGGTTCATCAGGTCCGCACCCGAAAAACCGGGGGTACCACGGGCCAGAACCTTAAGGTCGACATTCGGCGCCAGAGGCACGTTGCGGATATGCACCTTGAGGATGCGCTCGCGGCCGACAATATCCGGGTTCGGCACGACGACCTGACGATCGAAACGACCGGGACGCAGAAGTGCGGGGTCAAGAACGTCGGGGCGGTTGGTGGCGGCGATGAGGATGATGCCTTCATTCGCCTCGAAACCGTCCATCTCGACCAGCAGCTGGTTCAGCGTCTGCTCGCGTTCGTCGTTACCGCCGCCGAGACCGGCGCCACGATGGCGGCCGACGGCGTCGATTTCATCGATGAAGATGATGCAGGGCGCATTCTTCTTGGCCTGCTCGAACATGTCACGCACACGGCTTGCGCCGACGCCGACGAACATTTCCACGAAATCCGAACCGGAAATGGTGAAGAACGGCACGTTGGCTTCGCCGGCGACGGAACGCGCGAGAAGCGTCTTACCGGTACCCGGAGGGCCGACGAGCAACACGCCGCGCGGGATTTTACCGCCGAGGCGCTGGAACTTCTGCGGATCGCGCAGGAATTCGACGATTTCCTCGAGGTCCTGCTTGGCTTCGTCCACGCCTGCAACGTCATCGAACGTCACGCGGCCATGGGCTTCCGTCAGAAGCTTGGCCTTGGATTTGCCAAAGCCCATCGCACCACGCGAGCCGCCCTGCATCTGCCGCATGAAAAACAGCCAGACGCCGAGAATGAGGAACATCGGCAGAAGCGTGCCGAGATAGCTCAGGAAACCGGAGGAACCGTCGCTTTCGGGACGCGCCACGATGGTCACATTCTTGCTCTGCAAGCGCTCCATCAGGCTGTCATCGATGACGGGGGAATAGGTCTGAAAGGCCGTGCCGTTTTCGGTATAGGTTCCGAGAACCCGGTTACCGGTGACGGTCACGTCGCGAACTCGCCCGGAATCCACATCGCGAAGAAACTGGGAATACGGAATTTCCCGAGAACCCGTTTGCGTCGGCGATGTCTGGAACATGCTGAACAATGCGATCAGCAAGAGGGCAATCACGGCCCACAAGGCGAAATTTCTGAAATTTGGGTTCATCGAACTCCCCGAACTCACACGGACAAATTTGCTGCCCGCTATAATGTGCCCCTAACATAAGGACGACATCTCCCGTTGCCAAGGCGAACGGCGTTATCTGATGCGTTTTGGTGTAAAAACTATTCCAAGGCAATTCACGAAAAAGAGGCCGGATTTAAACCGGGGGCTGTGGATAGGCGGCGCGCAGGAGGCGCATGGCAATCACATTGGCCAACTCAAGGTCGAAACGCGGAAGAAAAAGATCATAAGGCGCAAGCAGCGGGCGGATCGCCGCCACGCCGGACCCCGGAAATTCCAGATCGTGATTTTCGCGCACGAAGACCGGCATTGTCTGGCTGGAGCGTTTCAATATCCCCGGAGGAATGACACCGGAAGGTTTGATCAGAATACCCATTGTGTCTCCGGCGCCAAAAGCGCGGACGACTATCTCTGCATCGGAACGGTTGACCACGTCAAAGCGCTCGTCCCAAACCATCCTCGCGCCCGGCGGCATTCGCAGTGATGGAATGTTTCTGTTTTCCCGCATCAGGTAGAGGGCATCCTTGCGGTAATCGAACACGACGCGGTTCGCCGTTATCCTTCCCGGTTCTCGATTCGCGACAAGCGCCATCACCCTGTCCATCGTGTCAGAGGCCATCGGATATCGTCGACCGCCGATAACACCTGATAGCGCCGACAATGCGTACCGGATAACAGCGGGGTCTTCACCGAGGCTCTCAGCGTTTATCCTGATTAAACCAAGGGAAAAAAACCAAGAGTTATGATGTACAAACCGGGCTGCGCGTGCGGATAATTCCAACCGTGTGTCTGACGTTCCGTACGGAAAAAGACGAGGCGTATCGTCCAGCGCCTGCCGCACTCTCACCCGCTCATATTTGCGGTTTTCATTGCTGGGATCATCGATCCAGCCTTGCGCCCTTTCGAGAAGATAATCGCGAATGGCTTGGCGCTCGCAATGCAGAAATGGCCGCATGACCCAGTGACGCCCACCATACAGCACGGCGTCTGCCATACCCGACAAGCCGAGATTATCAGCCCGTTTACCGCGGGCGGCGCGCATCTCAACCGTTTCCCGCTGGTCGCCCTGTGTATGCCCCGTCACGATGACATCGGCGCTCATCGTGTCCGCGACACCAGCAATCAGACGGTAACGCGCCAAGCGCGAGGCCTCGGCCAAACCGGAGGCGGGTTTTTGGTCATCCCAACGGCGCACGGCATGAAAGATGCCAAGCCCGGCGCATAACGTGGCGACTTTTTTTGCCTCGTCAGCGGATTCGGGCCGTAGCGCATGATCGATCGTGACGGCCGACAGCCGCACCTGTTCCCCTGAACCGATAGAAGCTTCGTGCAATGCGAGCAACAAACCGGTGGAATCGCTGCCGCCGGAAATTGCGACGAGAATATGCGCAGGTTTGCGCAGTTTCGCGACGAACAATCCCGCAGCCTCAAGTGGGGCAAGTCCGGTTTCGTCTGCAATGCTGGTCTTGGCAGGCATAGAAAGACCGCACTTCAACGGGAAAGAGGGATCAGCAGCTCAGCCGTTTCTGTTCGCTGGCAACCTTGCTCAGCACAGTCTTGGAAGCATTGGGATAACGCTTCGGCACCTCGCGCAGCGTGGCGCAGGCGGTTTCGGTATTGTCGAGAGCGGCAAGCGACATGCCGAGCTTCATCAGCATTTCCGGCGCCTTCGGCGATTTGCCATAGGCCTGATGGCCGTTCAGGAAGGTCTTTGCGGCCTCGTTGAACTTGCCCTGGGAATATTGCGCCTCGCCCAGCCAGAAGCTCGCATCCGCGGCCTTCGTGCCCTTGGGATAACCCTGCAGATATTGCTGGAACCCCTGTTCCGCCAGCTTGTAGTCACCGGAAAGAACATGGCCGTAAGCGGCCTGATAAATATCGCCTTCGCTGGTAAGCGCCGCCGTATTCACCGGATCCGTCTTGCGCTGGCTATTGCCCGTGCTGACGCCCGGAAGGCTGGCAGAGGAATTATTAGCGCCCTGATTCAACGTGCCGCCAACCGGCATTCCCTTGGAATCAAGCTCGATGGAGCCGAGCGTCGTCTCTCCCGGTGCGCCTGTCGGAGCGGTGGAGGGAGCAGACGAAGAAACGGAAGCGCCACCCTCGGGTGGCGTTTCGATGATCGTTGCAACGTCGTCGGTCGGCGGTGAGGCCGGATTGACCGGACTGGCTTCCGCCTTCTTTTTCGGCGCAGCGGTCGGGCTTGCACCCTTGCCGCCGGCATTGCCGCTCTCCAGTTCCTGGAAGCGGAACTCATTGTCTTCCTGCGCCTTGCGGATCGTTTCCTGCATCTGCAGAAGCTGGAAGCTCATTTCCTCGATACGGCCGTTGAGCTGCCGGATCTGTTCTTCAAGCTGCTGAACCCGATAGGCTTCATTGGCCTGAACCCGGACGACCGGGGGCTGCTGAGAGTTGATCGTGCCGAAGCTACCCCCCGCACCGAACAGCGGACCCGAAACGGCGATGCCGCTCAAGCCGGTGCAGGCTGCAAGCCCCAGCATTCCCGCCACGACAAGTTTCTTCATCTCATTCGTCCTGCCTTAACTGATTTGCACCGGAATGGCGCAAGCCGGATTTTTTCCATATCAACCGAAAAAGCAACTTAACTTCGGCCAAACTATGAAAAAAACAAAAGGCGGCCCAAAGACCGCCTTTCATTCAAGATCACAATAACGTCAGGCAATCACATGCCCGCGCCACCGAGAACCGTCACGGCGCGGCGGTTCTGCGACCAGCAGGAGATGTCGTCGCAAACGGCGACCGGCTTTTCCTTGCCGTAGGAGATCGTCTTCATGCGGTTAGCCGGAACGCCCTGGGAAGCCAGGAAGTCGCGGGTTGCAGCCGCACGACGGGCGCCGAGCGCCAGGTTGTATTCGCGCGTGCCGCGTTCGTCGGCATGGCCTTCAACGGTGATGGCGTAGTTCGGGTAACGGGCGAGCCACTGAGCCTGGCGCTGCAGGGTCTGCTGGGCGTCAGCGCGGATAGAGGTCGAGTCGGTGTCGAAGAAGATGCGGTCGCCGACATTGACCGTGAAGTCCTGCTGGGAGCCCGGCGTTGCGGAGCCCGCGCCACCAAGGCCAAGTTCACCGGCGCTGTTCGGCATGTTCTTCTTGTTCGCGCAGCCTGCGAGAGCGAGCGCGAGCGTCATGGCGATGACAGCCGGGTTACGGGCCAGTTTCTGCATGGGGCTGAGTGCCGAAATGTGTGTACGGCTCATCGCCGGTCTCTCCTTAGGATTTCAATAACGTTGCCGGACACTAACTGATCGCGGTTAATAGCCGGCAAACGCTTATGGTTAACAGAAAGGAAATGTCCCATTTTTTTGCTCCCTCACAACACTTTGCGGCAAGAAAGAGGCGCACTTCCCCATGGTATCAAGTAAAACATGACGGCGCCGGTTCATGCTGGCGCCGTCATGGCAGGCATATCAGTCCAGAAGCGGCGACCATGCCGGATCCGAAGCGAAAGTCGGCGTCTTGATGAGCTGTTCATTGTAGCCCGTCAGGTCGATCGAATAGAGCTGCGGACCGCCCGCACCGGCGTTCTGACGGAAGAACATCAGCACGCGGCCGTTCGGCGCCCAGGTCGGGCCTTCATTGTGGAAACCGCTGGTCAGGATGCGCTCGCCCGAACCGTCGGTCTTCATCACGCCGATCGAGAACTTGCCGCCCGACTGCTTGGTGAAGGCGATCAGATCGCCGCGCGGCGACCAGACCGGCGTGGAATAGGAACCATCGCCGAAGGAAACGCGCTGCTGGCCGGAACCATCGGCATTCATGACGTAAATCTGCTGGCGGCCGCCGCGGTCGCTTTCGAAGGCGACGCGCTGACCGTCGGGTGAATAGGACGGCGCCGTATCGATCGCCGACGTGTTCGTCAGCCGCGTCGTGGTGCGAGAGCGCAGGTCCATGGTGTAGATATTGGCGTTGCCATCCTGCTGCAGGCTCATGATGACCTTCTGGCCATCCGGAGAGAAGCGCGGCGAGAAGGTCATGCCGGGGAAATTGCCGACAACTTCGCGCTGTCCGGTTTCCAGCTGCAGCAGGTAGACGCGCGGCTGCTGGCCTTCGAAGGACATGTAGGTCACTTCCTGACGGTTCGGCGAGAAACGCGGCGTCAGGACGATGTCGTTCGAGTTGGTGAGGTTACGGACGTTGAAGCCATCCTGGTCCATGATCGACAGCTGGCGCTTGCGGGCCGTCTTCGGGCCGCTTTCAGAGACGAAAACGACGCGGGTGTCGAAGTAGCCCTTTTCACCGGTGATCCGCTCATAGATGGCGTCGGCGATGATGTGGGCGACGCGGCGCCAGTTTTCCGGCTGGGTAAAGAACTGCTGGCCAGTCATCTGCTGGTTGGCGAACGTATCCCACAGACGGAATTCGGCGCGCAGGCGGCCATCGCTTTCACGCGTGACACGGCCGGTCACGAGCGCCTGGGCGTTGATGACCTTCCAGTCCTCGAAACGCGGCTGCTGATCCGGATTGCTGATCTTTTCGATGAAGGCGTTCTTGTTGACCGGCGCAAAAAGGCCGGAACGCTGCAGGTCGGCGGCAATGACCGCGGAAACCTGCGCGCCGATGCCGTCGCTTGACATGAAGTCGGTAATGGCGATGGGCAGCGGCTCGACATTGCCCTTGTTGATGTTGATTTCCACCCGCGCAAAAGCCGGTGCGGAGAAAACCGACATGAGGGCCGCGACAGCGAGCACCAGCCGGATCGGCGAAAATATCTTCATGTTGCCAGGCCTTTCAGCATTCATAGCAATTCACTGGGATCGAAGTTCACGACAACTTCGTTCCATGCGTCATATTTGTCGGCAGGAAGGTTGGTGAACGGAGCAGAACGCATGATGGCGCGATAGGCTCCGCCGGAAAGAGCACGACGCGTTCCTTCGGAACCGCCGGTCGCCTCGATCTCGGGCCGACCGATGATGGTTCCATCACGGTCGAGCTTCATGGTGACCCGGACGCGAACGTCCGAGGCATCCGCCATGCCGGGAATGATCTGCCAGTTCTTCTGGATCGCGCCACGCAGCGCATCCATTTCCGTCTGGCTGAGCGTCGAACCGCCCGTCGTCTTCTTGCCGCCAAGCGAGGCCTGCTGGGTGGAGCGCTTGGCGCCGCCACCCGAAGGCGCCTGCTTGTTCAAAAGCGCGGCGATATCGTCGGCGTTAAAATCGCTTTCCTTCGAGGAAGCCGATTTCGCAGTCTCCTGCTTCTTCTCGCCGGGCTTCTTGTCGGAAGGCTTGTCGGTGGACTTCGCCTGATCGGGCTTGGTCTCGGCCGGTTTTTCCGCGGGCTTCTGCTCGGCAGGCTTGGTCTCGGCCTGCTTCGGCTCTTCCGGCTTCGGCGGCTCGGGACGGGAATTCGGGCGCGGCACGTTCTGCGGCACGGGAATTTCGGCCGGTTCCTGCTGCGCGGGCGGCGGCTCTTCGGCCTTCGTTTCCTGCGGCGGCGGCTCCGTCTTCGGCTGCGGCGCGATCTCGGGCTTGGTCTGCGGCAAGGCGGCCATTTCCTGCGGCTTCGGAGCCGAGGTTTCTTCCTTGACGATTTCCTTCACCTCGTTCGCCTTGGTGTCGACGACGGGTTGCGGCTTTTCCTGCTTTGGCGGAGCGGCGGCGCTGATATTGTCGTTCGGCTTGGTGGTCGGGGTCGGCGGCGCGTCAAGATCGACCGTGTTGTTGCCGACATTCTGGGCGTTTTCGACGATATCCGGCCGCGTGGTCGGAACGGGGGCCGACTTTTCCGCTTTCGGCGCGTTCTTGTCGCCCTGCTGGATCTGGCTCAGCTCCTCGATGGGCACCAGTTCCACCGGCAGGGCCTCGGCCTGCGACACGTCAAGCGGCTCCGGCGAGCCCAGGGAAACGAGGGCGAAAGCCAGAAGCGACGCATGCACGATCGCGGATGTGGTAAGGCTGCCCTTCATCGTTTTACGTCAATTGTCCTGTTTCTGCTGGGTCACAAGGCCGATATTCTTGAAGCCCGCCGCCTGGATGCGCGCCATCACATCGGCGACGACGCCGTATGCGGCAACGGAATCCGCGCGCACGAAGATGCGTTCGTTATAACCTGTCGTGGCGATTGCCTGCAGCTTGTCGGCCACTTCGGCCGCCTGGATTTCCGTTTCCTGCAGATGGATCTGGCCATTGGCGTTGACGGAAATGGTGATCGGCTGCGTATCCGAGTTCAGCGCATTGGCGGATGTCTGCGGCAGATCGATCGGCACGCCGACCGTCATCATCGGTGCCGCCACCATGAAGATGATGAGCAGCACGAGCATGACGTCGACCAGCGGCGTCACGTTGATCTCGCTGATCGCGCCGCCCCTGCGTCGTCCGCCGCGCCCCCGGCGTCCACCGGAACCGCCGCCGCTGCCACCTGCTGACATACCCATATCATCTACTCCATTTTGCCTTGCGGCAAATTACTGCACAGCATGCGGCCGCTTACTGGGCGGCCTGCCGCGTCTGAAGTTTTTCATCGATCTGGCGCGACAGGATCGCGGAGAACTCATCGGCGAAACCTTCCATGCGGGCGGAAAGCTTGTGCGCGTCGGCCGTGAACTTGTTGTAGGCGATAACCGCCGGAATAGCCGCGACAAGGCCGATGGCCGTTGCCAGAAGCGCTTCGGCGATACCCGGCGCCACGACCGCAAGGTTGGTGGACTTCGAACCGGCAATCGCCTGGAACGAGGTCATGATACCCACAACCGTACCGAAGAGACCGATGAAGGGACCGGCCGAACCGATGGTGGCGAGCGAACCGAGGCGCGCCTCGTATTGTTCGCTTTCACGCGCCATGGTCACGTCCATCGCCCGGTCGATGCGCATCTGCAGACCGATGGGCGAGCGTGCGCCGCGCTCGAATGATTTCTTCCATTCGCGCATGGCGGAAACGAAAATCGCCGCAAGACCGCCATTCTGGCGTTCCGCCAGCGTGCGATAAAGCTCTTCGAGCGACTGGCCCGACCAGAAGACCTGTTCGAACTGGTCGAACTGGCGTCTTGCCTTACCGAAGCTCACATATTTGTCAAAGACGATCGCCCACGTCCAGACCGAGGCGGCGATAAGTCCGATCATCACGAGCTTCACGATGAGGCCCGCCTGCATAAACAGTGCCCAGAGACTTACATCGTGCGTCGCCGCTGCCAAACCTGCCTGTTCCATAAATATCCAATCCCCGAATCCAAACGCCCGGTACGGGACCGGGCGATTCAAACGCGTGTTAACGCTCGAAGTCCTGCGGCAACAGCCGCCAACCCCTTAGCCATACCCCGATACTTGCCAGTAAGCCTTACTTGCCAATAAATTTGGTGAAAGGAAGGCGTGCGCCGCACAAATGCCAGTTGCTAAAGTAAGACACCATTATGGTTAAAGGAGTGTTACAACCGGGCCACGCCGGATGGATTTACTGGATGGGACAGCCAATTACTTCAGGAATTTTTCCGCCACCGTCTCCGGAAGACGCCTCGGGCGACCGTTGGCGTTGATGACGGCGATGATGACCTTGGCGGCGACCAGCAGTGTTTCGCCGCGCCGGATTTCCTGATTGAGCACCATTTTCGCGCCGCCGGCCTTCTCGGTGATAGTCGTGATCGTCAACACGTCATCCATCCGCGCCGGGCTTTTGAAATCGATCTCCATGCGATGCACGACGAAAACCAGCCCCTCCTCATCGGCAGTCAGAAGCGCGCTTTGTTCGCAGCCGAGGCAGCGCAGGTAATCGGTGCGGCCACGTTCGAGAAAATGCAGGTAACGCGCGTGGTAAACGAGGCCGGAGAAATCCGTGTCCTCGTAATAGACACGCTGCGTCAGGCGGTGGCCATGTTCGATAAGCTCACCCGACAGCGAAACCACAAGCTCGCTCATATTATCTCCTTGGGAATTTCAACTGCATCGGGACGTCCTTCACGGACAATAAGATGCTCATGCCGTTGCGGCAGCGCTTCGATACGCTCCGCGATGAAACGGGGCCTCAGATCGCTCTTCAGAAGTGCTGAAGGCTGCGCGGGCAGCCAGCGGAACTCCACCTCGACACCATCCAGCACCCGATGCACGATATCGCTTTCATGGAACGGCAGGGGCTGGCGAAGCGAAACGAGATAATAAAATCCGAGTTCATGCGCCGCAAAATCGTCATAGGCGAAAAAATTCTCGGCCGACCAGAGAAGACGTTCGACCGAACAATCCCGGTCAAGCTCCTCGCCGATCTCGCGGATGATGGTTTCCTGCGAGCTTTCGCCGATTTCGGCACGGCCGCCGGGCAAGGCCCTGTAACTGTCCTTCGCACCGCGCTGGACGAGAACATGGCCGTTCTGAAAGATCAGCGCCGCCACGCGCATGCTGAAAAGCTGCGGTTTCCGGTCCAGCCGGATCATGTGACGTTCAGGGGCAGAGGTCATTTATCGTCCAGATCGCCGTCATGCCAGACGAGGTGTCTCGTGGCCTTCGGCAGGTGCTCTATTTCGTCGGCGATGAAATAGGGCGGAATATCAAGCTCGGTCAATGCCTGACGGGTTGCGGCGACCCAGCGGAACTCCAGCTCGTTATCGCCGTCCTGAACGCGGTGAATGATATCGGTCGGATGAAAGGCCAGCGTCTCCGGCAGGTCCATCAGGTAATAAAACCCGAGTTCGTGCCAGTCCTTGCCTTCGTAGTGGAAGAAATTTTCGACCGCCCAGAGAAGCCGCCCGATCTTGGCCTCGACGCCAAGCTCTTCCACCATTTCGCGCGCCAGCGTTTCTTCGGAGCGTTCGCCCATTTCGGCGCGGCCGCCCGGAAAGGTCCAGAATTTTTCATGCGACGCCCGGTGCACGAGCACGTGGCCATCGCGAAACGCCAGTCCCGCGACCCGCATCTGAAAAATGCGCTTCGGCTTGAACTTGATGCGGATGCGGGTGTCCTGCTTGGTATCGTGTGTCATGGCGCTGACCTGCGGGCTGGAAACATCAAATCGGTTTCCGTCCACCCTAGCGCATCCATCTCATCTTTTCTCGCCTTTGCGTCATCTCCCACAATGAATTCATCCAGTTGCGGCGGCTTGAGCGCGGTGCCGGACAACATCGCATGCGCCTGCCCGCGATGATGCGTCTGGTGCTGGAAGAGATGCGACAGGATATCGTCGCAGCGATCATGCTGTATACGCGCACCGCGATGGATATTGACGTTAGCCACAAGGCCGTCTTCATCGAGGCTGTCGACAAATGCGATCAGCACCTCGTCCAATTCTGTCTGGGCAACATGCAGATCCGCCATGGTGGCGAAAGGCTCTTCTTCAGCAAAGGCCGCAAGGCCGAGCGTGCCGCCTTGCAGGGCATCGATATAAAAACGGTCGACGGTGTAGATGTGGTTCAGCGTCGCGCGCAGCGTTGGAAAGAAACTCACGCGGGAGGCGACGAACGCTTCCTGCGAAAGCTGAAGACAGGCCTGATGCAGCCGAAAATTGGCCAGCCGGTTGTTGCGCGCGAGTTTGCGGAAGACCCGCAGCGGATCGTAAGACATGAAGGCTCCTCAATTGCCGCCGAAGGGCGGCGTCGTTCAATCGACGCGCTCAAGCTCCGATCTGCTTTTCAGAACCCTGGCGCCGTCTTCCTGTTCGATCAGATAGGCAGGCTCCTGCCTGCTCGCCTTCCGCTTTATTCTGGAGCCGGCGATGGTGCGTTCGACATCATCCGTGAAAGTCTCGACAATTTTACCTTCACCGGTGCCACTGCCCCAGTTCCACCGGACCTTCGTGCCCTTGCGATACACCGACATGATCATCTCCGTGCCAAAGACGATCAAATGCCGGCACGCCGGGCTTGTTCCCTCAATCCTCCTCCAGGGTCAGCCGGAACTGCGCCGCCTCAAGATCCTTGGGTGGCTGCATGCCCAGATGTTTCCAGGCCGTGCCGGTCAGAATGCGACCGCGCGGCGTGCGCTGGATGAAGCCCTGCTGGATCATATAGGGTTCGATAATATCCTCGATCGCGTCGCGCGGCTCCGAAAGGCCGGCGGCGATGGTTTCGATGCCAACCGGGCCTCCGCCGAAATTGACCGCGATCATGGTGAGATACCGCATGTCGAGCTGGTCGAGACCCATTTTGTCGACCAGAAGCCGGGTCAAGGCCTCATCGGCGATCTCGCGGGTAACGGCTTCCGCCCGCGCCACCTCGGCGAAATCGCGCACGCGGCGCAGTAGCCGTCCGGCGATACGCGGCGTGCCGCGGGCACGCCTTGCCACCTCGCGCGCGCCCTCATCGGTCATGTTCAACCCCATCAGCCGTGCGCCGCGCCGGACGATCAGTTCCAGCTCATCCACAGTGTAGAAAGCCAACCGGACGGGGATGCCGAAGCGGTCACGCAGCGGCGTCGTCAAAAGCCCAAGACGGGTCGTCGCGGCGACAAGGGTGAATTTGGAAAGATCGATCTTCACCGAACGGGCCGCCGGTCCTTCACCGATGATGAGGTCGAGCTGGAAATCCTCCATTGCCGGATAGAGAATTTCTTCCACCGCCGGGTTGAGACGGTGAATTTCGTCGATGAAGAGAACGTCGCGCTCCTCGAGATTGGTCAAAAGCGCGGCGAGATCGCCTGCCTTGGCGATGACGGGGCCGGAGGTGGATTTGAAGTTGACGCCAAGTTCCTTGGCCATGATCTGCGCCAGCGTGGTCTTGCCGAGACCGGGCGGGCCGACGAACAACACGTGATCCAGCGCTTCGCCACGGTTCTTGGCCGCCTCGATAAATACCTTGAGATTGGCGCGGGCCTCCGCCTGGCCGGTAAAATCGTCCAGCGACTGCGGGCGCAGGGTGGTGTCGATGTCCTCACCGCGCTTGTCCGCCGAAATCAGTCTGTCCGCATCGCTCATTCAGGGCATTCCATTGTTCTAAACGAATTCATGAGGTGGTCTTCGCCGCTATATCATGACTGTCACGCCAAGGCGCTTCACGAAATTCAACATCGCGCCCGACCAGCATGTGTACCGCGCCCAGCCTACCGCGAAAGCTCTTTCAGCCCGAGCCGGATCAGCTTGGCGCTGTCGCCGCCCTCCCCGCCGTTCTTCAGCGCCGCGGCAACCGCATTGGCGGCCTGGTCGCGCGAATAGCCGAGATTGGTGAGCGCGGAGACGGCATCCGCTACCGGCGCGGACGCGACGCCTTCGCCAAGCTCCTGCTTGAGGCCCATTGAGGCGGAAGCCTCTCCCGCAAAGGTCGGAGCCTTGTTGCGAAGCTCGGTCACAAGACGCACCGCCACCTTCGGCCCGACGCCCGGCGTGCGTGAGATCATCGTTTTGTCCTGTAGCGCAATGGCATTTGCCAGTTCGGAGGGCGACAGCGTGGAAAGAACGGCCAAGGCCACTTTCGAGCCAACACCCTGCACGCTTTGCAGCAGGTTGAACCATTCCCGCTCCAGCGCCGAGAGAAAACCGAAGAGCTTCAGCTGGTCCTCACGCACATAGGTTTCGATGAACAGCACCACCGCCTCCCCGACGGAGCCGATTTTCGACAGCGTGCGCGCCGAACAATAGGCGACGTAACAGACGCCGTGCACATCCACCAGCACATAGTCCGCGCCGATTTCCTCGATGCTGCCTTTCAGTTTTCCGATCATGGTGCCGCCCGCTGTGATGAGACTTTAAATATTCAACCGGCCGCCAGCAGTCGCCGCATCCTGTCACCGCCGCGATTATGGGCGTGGCAGATTGCGATGGCGAGCGCGTCCGCCGCATCGTTACCCTTGAATTCGGCCTTCGGCATCAGGATTTTCAGCATCATGTGAATTTGCTGCTTTTCGCCGTGCCCGACGCCGATGACCGCCTTCTTCACCGCGTTCGGCGCATATTCAAAGACCGGCAATCCTGCGCGCGCCGGAACCAGCATGGCGATGCCGCGCGCCTGGCCGAGTTTCAGCGTCGCAACCGCATCCTTGTTCACGAAAGTCTGTTCCACCGCCGCCTCGTCGGGCTGATGGCTGTGCACAATATCCGCCAGCCCGTCATGCAGCTGGCAGAGCCGCGAGGCCAGATCCATATCACCGTCCGACGTCACCGTGCCGGAGGCGACAAACCGGAGGCTGTTGCCGAGGGTGTCGATCACCCCCCAGCCGGTGCGCCTTAATCCGGGGTCAATGCCGATGATTCGAATCGTCTTTTGCATGAGGCACCTTATCTTTCCGGCTGCGACCCTGCCAGCGATAAGTGAACAAAACGACAACATTCATCAAATTTGCAGTGCAGCATTTACCTCTGCTTAAACCGCGTACCGCATTGTTCCCCCACAAAATCAAAAAAGGGGAGCTGCGGACATGAAGATCCGCAGCATAATATCTGAGCCATATCAGCCATCCGGTGGCGCCACATGCATGGCGCGGGAACTGATACGGCATTGGGGGCTGCATCGGCCATGCTGAACCGTTTTCATTCCATATCCACCAAAGTGCTGGCGATTTTCCTGGCGCTGATGGCGATCTCGACCGGGGCTCTGACACTTCTCGGCTACCAAAGCAGCAGCGGCGTTCTGGAAGAACAGGCGTCGAAATCCATGGAGAGCATTCTCGTCTTTCGCGGCGACATGCTCCAGGAGCGTCTTGAGCAGCTGAAAACGCAGGCGGATTCCATCGCCAAGATCGAATCCCTGCAGATGGCTGTCGTTTCCATGCGCAGCGGCTGGGCAACCGTGCAGAAAAACTCAGGCGACGCGAAGGCGGAACTGCAGCGCGTCTTCGTCAAGGAAAACCCCTTTGGCGAAAAGGAAAAGCTGATCAAGCCGGAAAGCCCGAGCGGCTTTTATTATTCCACCCATGAAAAAACCCAGACGGATATTGGCGGTTATCTGCAGGGAACGCCGTTCAGCGACGTTCTCTTCATCGATCCCGCGGGCACGGTCTATTACTCTTACCTGAAAGGATCGGCTTTCGGGGAAACCGTCACCGGCAGCGCCTGGACGGAAAGCGGCCTCGGTGCGGCCTTCGCACGCGGCGCCGCAAATGCCGAAAAGGCCGTGAACGACGTGGCGCAGACCAGCTTCTCCGGCCTGCGCATCGATGCCGCCACGAAAGAGGCCGGCATTTATTTCGGCGTTCCAGTCGTCAAGTTCGGCGCTTTCAAGGGCGTCGTCCTCTTCCGGGTCAAGGAAGAGGTCTTCAGCCAGATCCTCACGAAGGGTGTCACGGCCGGCAGTTCCGAACAGTCGGCAATCGTTTCCGCCGATGGCAAGGTTATCGGCGTGGAGGGCAACAGGCTGGTCGGCCTTGATCCGGCAATCTATGGTTTCCATGGGCAGGCGCTGAATACGACGGGCATGACGATTGCCAAGATCGACCGTGCGGATGGCGAAGCCAATGCCTACGCCCGCCCCTTCTCCTTTGCCGGGGAAAAATATCTCGCGGTGGAAAGCATGCTGCGCAGCGAATTGAATGCGGGCTCGGTTTCGATTGCCGGCACGCTTGCCGTGATCGGCCTTTGCGTTCTGGCCGCAATGTGCGCGGCGACGGCCTTCTTCGCGCGGCGTCTCTTTGCACCGCTGGAAAAACTTGCGGGACTGACCGGCGAAGTGGCCGCAGGCCGTCTCGATGCGGAGATCGGCAATCAGGACAGAAAGGACGAGATCGGCCGCATGGCGCAGGCGCTTGGCAGTTTCCGCGAAAAGCTCATCCTGCAGCGGGAGATGGAAGAAACCGCATCGCGCACGCGGGAGGAAGCCGAAACGGCCCGCCGCGCGCATCTTGCGGAACGGGAGGCCGAGGCCGGCACCCTGCAGATGGTCGTGCATTCCCTGGATGAAGGGCTGGATCGGCTGGCGAACGGCAATCTCGCCTATCGTATCGAAACCGTCTTCCCCGACGATCTCGAAAGCCTGCGTCATAACTTCAACACGGCACTTTCCCGGCTCAGCGAAACCATGCAGGCCATCGGCGGCAACTCCGCCGCCGTTCGTGGCGGCTCCGAGGAGATGCGGGTGGGCGCCGACCAGCTCGCCGAACGTACCGAGCGACAGGCAGCTTCCATCACCGAAACGGCAAGCGCGATCAAGGCGATCACCGAAGCCGTTCGCGACCAGATCGAACGCGCCGAACTGGCAACGCGGATCGCCCGCGACGCCAGCGCGGAGGCCACGGCATCCAGCCGCATCATGGAGCAGACCATCGCCGCCATGGAAGCGATCCAGACCTCATCACGCCAGATCAACCAAATCATCGGCGTCATCGATGAAATCGCCTTTCAGACCAATCTTCTCGCCCTCAATGCCGGCGTGGAGGCAGCCCGCGCAGGCGAAGCAGGCAAAGGCTTTGCGGTCGTGGCGCAGGAGGTGCGCGAACTGGCGCAGCGTTCGGCAGCGGCCGCAAAGGAGATCACCAGCCTGCTGAAGCGCTCTACCGACGAGGTTTCCGCCGGCGTGGCGCTGGTGGAAAAAGCAGGCACGTCGCTTTCCGGCATCGGCAAGCATGTGCAGACCATCAGCACGCGCATCGAGGAGATCATGGACTCCACCCGCGAGGAAGCGCACACGCTCTCGGAAATCAACAGCACCGTCGCCAGCCTCGACACCATGACCCAGCAGAATGCCGCAATGGTGGAAGAAACGACGGCCGCCATTCACAATCTCGCCTCCGAAGCGGGCGAAATGGACGGCAGGCTTGGACAATTCACGCTGGCTTCCGACCGGGATGCAGCAGGTCATCGCGACGCCCGACAAATTCGGCGGGCAGGCTGAAAAAGCAAAGGGGCCTCTTCGGAGGCCCCAATTTTTTTGAACCATCCTTCAATTCTGCGCGACTTCACTGGTAAATCGGGACACGCGTCTTACATCCGCAGCAAAGATTTAAATTTCGCAGGAGCGTCGGATGATCCCCTTTTCCATTCTCGACCTTTCGCCCATCGGCGAAGGCGAGAGCGTCAGCGAGGCGCTTGAAAATTCCCGCCGAATGGCGATCAAGGCCGAAGAAAACGGCTATAACCGTATCTGGCTGGCGGAGCACCACGGCATGCCGGGAATTGCCAGTGCTGCAACATCGCTCGTCATCGCCCATGTGGGCGCGGCCACGAAACATATCCGCGTCGGCTCCGGCGGCATCATGTTGCCCAACCACTCCCCACTCGTCATCGCCGAGCAGTTCGGCACGCTTGCGGCGCTGCTTCCCGGCCGTGTCGATCTCGGTCTTGGCCGTGCTCCCGGAACCGACATGCGCACGGCAAGGGCGCTGCGCCGCAATCTCGATGCCGGCGCGGAAAACTTCCCGCACGATATAGTCGAACTCCAGCGTTACCTTGGTCCGCCGCAGCAGGATCAGGCGATTCTTGCCGTGCCCGGCATGAATTCGAATGTGCCGATCTGGCTGCTCGGCTCCAGCACCTATAGCGCGCATCTCGCCGCAGCCCTCGGCCTGCCCTATTCCTTCGCCTCGCATTTCGCGCCCGATATGCTGATGGAAGCGATCCATATCTATCGCGAGCGCTTCCAGCCCTCAGAAGTGCTGGACAAGCCCTATGTGATGGTGGGTGTGATGGGGGTCGGCGCCGATACGGACGAGGAGGCGCAGCATCTCTTCACCTCGTCGCAGCAGCAATTCGTCAACCTGCGCCGCAACGTGCGCACGCAGTTTCCGAAGCCGGTGCACAGCATGGACGATTACTGGAACGAGATGGAGCGTTTCTCTGTCGAACACACGCTGCGTTTCGCAGCCGTGGGCTCGCCTGAGACGATCCAGCGCCATCTCGACGATTTCCTGGCGGAAACGCAGGCGGATGAGCTGATCGTTTCCATGCCGATCCATGACATCGAAAAGCGGCTGCGATCCGTGGAGATTTTTGCTGACGTGCGAACCTCCATAAAGAAGGCTGCCTAAACAAAAAAGCCCCGGAGCGGATCGCTGCCGGGGCTTTTTTTTGAAATATGAGATGTCAGGCGGAAAGCTTGGCGAGAATTTCTTCGGACACTTCGAAGTTGGAATAGACGTTCTGCACGTCGTCATCGTCTTCGAGATTGTCGATGAGCTTCATCAGCGACTGTGCCTTTTCTTCATCCACCGGCACCGTGTTCTGCGGCTTCCAGATGGCCTTGACGCTTTCGGCTTCGCCCAGCACGCCTTCCAGCGCCTTGGAAACCTCGTTCATCGCTTCGAAACCGCAGATGATGGTGTGGCCGTCCTCGGAAGATTCAACGTCGTCGGCACCGGCCTCGATGGCGGCTTCCATGACCTTGTCGGCATCGCCGACTTCAGCCTTGTAGGAGATTTCGCCAACCCGGTCGAAAGAGAAGGAGACCGAGCCGGTTTCGCCAAGAGCGCCGCCGGCCTTGGTGAAAATGGAGCGAACGTTGGAGGCGGTGCGGTTGCGGTTGTCCGTCAGAGCCTCGACGATGACAGCAACGCCGCCCGGGCCGTAACCCTCGTAACGGACTTCGTCATAGTTTTCGCCATCGGCGCCGGACGCCTTCTTGATCGCACGCTCGATATTGTCCTTCGGCATGGACTGTGCCTTGGCGTTCTGGATTGCCAGACGCAGGCGCGGGTTCATGTTCGGGTCGGGCATGCCCGTCTTTGCCGCAACGGTGATTTCGCGCGCAAGCTTGGAAAACATTTTGGACCGCACGGAGTCCTGCTTGCCCTTGCGGTGCATGATGTTCTTGAACTGTGAATGACCAGCCATGGAAAACCTGATTGTCGTAATTTGGAGATTGCGGGCCTTATAAGTGCGATAGCCGCGCCATTCAACCCCGCAAGCGCTTTCTCTTGCCGCAACAACGGAAGGAACCGATTTATCCGCTCTTCGTTCTGATCATGAACGCGGCGGAAAAGGATATTTTTCCTCCGTCGCAACATGAGACCCGAAGGAGAAAACATATGGTCAGCCTGACTGAAGCAAGAGAAGCACCGGCCCGCCAGCTCTGGGACGAGATCAATTCCGTCCATGCCGGCATGCTCGGTCTCGAAGGACTGCACAACCACATGCAGCCCATGGCGCCTCATGCTGACCCCAAGACCAACACCGTCTGGTTTTTCTCCAAAAAAGACACCGATCTGGTGAAATCGCTGAAATCCGGCTCCCGGGCGCATTTCTGCGTGGTGGGCAAGGACCATGACTACCACGCCTGCCTTTCAGGCATCCTCGAAGCACGCGACGACAAAACCAAGATCGACGAATATTGGAACTCGGTCACTGCCGCATGGTACGAACATGGCAAAAGCGACCCGCAACTGATCATGCTGGCGTTGCATGTCGACGATGCCGATATCTGGGCTTCGACGGACAGCACGCTGAAATTCGGCTGGGAAATCGCCAAGGCGAACATGTCGGATGACAAGACGCCTGACGTCGGCGTCCGCCAGCACCTCACCTTTGCCTGATAAACCACTCCCCCCGGCCTTCCCCGCCCGTCGCCATGCTACATGCCTTTTGGCACCAGTATCTGCGGCTGGCGGGGAAGGTTTCTCATCGAAACCCGGATCACCGGATCGGTCGCATAGGCAATGCGGAAACTCTCGCCGAACATCGTCAGAAACTGCTCCAGTGGCGGGCCGGTGCGGTGCATCGGCAGGATCAGCGCGGAGCGCAGGCGCTTGACCACCCGGCTCATGCTGTCTGCCCCCATGGTCAGCCCGCCATCCACCGGCACCATCAACACATCCAGACGGCCGATCTCGGCATAATGCGTATCCGTCAACTCATGATGCAGATGCCCGAGATGGCCGATGCACAGCCCGGCAACCTCGAAGATGAAGATGGAATTGCCGTTCTCCTGGAAGGACTCGTAATCGCCCCAGCGGTTGCGGATGTCGGTTGCGACATTGCGGATATAGACATCGCCCACCAGAACCTTGTGCTCCGCCTTTTCTCCCGGCGTATCGCTCCAGCCATGCAGCACATATTGAATGGCCGGGTCCGGACTGAGGGTAAAATGCGTCGAATGCGCCCGGTTCATCGTCACCACCGTCGGCGTGACGGGCGGACGATAGACGCCGTTATAATCGGTGGCGATCGTCACACCGCCGGGGCTTTCGATCAGATAGGTGGAATGGCCGATGAAGCTGATCTTCACCTCTTCCTTTGCCGTCGCCTGCGCCAGCTGAACACCCGGCGGATTGAAGCTCGCGAACATGACGCCCGGAATGTTGCTGGCGATCGCCTGGCACTGGCTGACGGGAGGACGGCTCGCCGTCTGGGAGAAGGCCGCTCCCGAACAGGCGATCAGCCCCGTTATTGCAAGCATTAGCACGCGCAGCATCATGCCACTCCCCTGAACTTGCGAAGCTGAGAGGATGGGGCAGGTTTTGGCGAGCGTCCAGTTACAAGAGCAACGGAAGGCTCGCCCTCTCGTCATTGTGAACGCTTCGGGGGAAGATTAAACCCAGAAGGACGGCAGGGTTTCCGAAAGCCGCGGCCCGATGCGCAGCGGCGCAATCTTTTCCGCCAGTCCGGTTCGGTCGGAAATCTCCACGCCGACACCGCAGATCGTCGCAGGTCCGCTGGCTGCCTCGAAACGGCCCTTCGGCATTTTGGAAATGAAGCGGTTGATCGGCTCTTCCTTCTCCATGCCAAGCGAGCTGTCATAATCGCCGCACATGCCGGCATCCGACATGTAGGCGGTTCCGCCGTTCAATATCTGCGCGTCGGCTGTCGGAACATGGGTGTGGGTACCGACAACGAAACTAGCGCGCCCATCGACGAAATGGCCGAAACACTGTTTTTCGCTGGTCGCTTCCGCGTGGAAATCGAAAATAATGGCGTCGGCCTGTTCCTTCAGCGGGCAGGCGGCAAGAATGTTTTCAGCCGACTTGAAGGGATCGTCCAGTTCCGGATGCATGAAGACCCGGCCCATGATGTTGGCAACCAGTATGCGCGCGCCGTTGCGGGCATAAAAAATGCCCGAGCCTTTGCCCGGCGTACCATCCGGATAATTGGCGGGCCGGAGGAACTGGTCATGACGCTCGCAGAAGGAAACCGCTTCCTTCTGGTCCCAGACGTGGTTGCCGGTCGTCACCACATCGGCGCCGGCATTGATGGTCTCGAGATAGATATCCTCGGTGATCCCAAAACCGCCGGCAGCGTTTTCACCGTTGACGATGACGAAATCCAGCTTCAGGTCGGAAATCAGCCCCGGCAACCGCTCCCAGACAGCCGTGCGTCCGGTCTTGCCAACCATATCTCCGAGAAAAAGAAGCCTCATTCACCCGCCCCGATCTTGCGCATGTTTCTATATTTCGTCCCCTCTAGTGCATTTCCAGGAAAAGTGGAACCCGGTTTCCCGTCCGCAAATGCGACGAAACAAAGAGTTAGAGGGTCTTCGCCATTCAAGGAAAAGTGGAGACCCTCTAACCGGCAATCCATCTTTTAAAAAGTGCTAAAGCGCCTTTTGCCCACTATCGGAGATCGACAGTGGGGCGGAAAACCAGCGCAGGCCACTTTCCGTCAGAATGGCGTGAAGCGACACATCATGCGGCTCCGCCGGTACGGACGGCACTTCCTGACAATCGAAGGCGACGCCGATGAGCACAGGCTGACGGCCCCTGGCGTGCAGTCGCGCAATGGCGCGGTCATAATGGCCCGCGCCATAACCGACCCGCTGACCTTTGCCATCAAAGACGGAGAGAGGTACGAGCAGAATATCCGGATCGAGAACCTCCGCATCCTCACCCGGGCCGGTCGTGCCGAAGCCGGTCTTCACCAGCTGCGTATCCGGCTCAAAGGCGCGGAAGACGATGGTTTCACGATCCAGCACAACCGGCAGGACAAGACGCCCGCCCCTTGTCCGCAACGCTTCCATCAGCGGCCGGGTATCGGCCTCGGAGCGGATCGGCATGAAGCCGGAAATTACGGTGCCCGGTGCAAAGGGGATACCGGAGGCGCCATGCGCCGTTATGGACTGGCTCTTCTCCTGGCGCTCCGCCAGCGTCAGCGCATCGCGCGCGGCGAGCCTTTCGCCGCGCAGCCTTGCTTTTTCCGCAACGTCACCGGGCATCAGGCGGCCCGGCTCACGAGAACCTTGTCGATGCGGTGGCCATCGAGATCGATGACCTCGAAACGCCAGCCATTGCGGGTGACATGTTCGCCCAGTTCCGGCAGGCGGCGGAACTCGTCCAGAACCAGACCGGCAACGGTCTCGAACTCGGCATCCTCGTCAATCTGGAAACCCATGCGATAAGCGAACTCATCGGCGGGCATCCAGCCGGCGACGAGGAACGAACCGTCCTCGCGCTCGACCATGGCCGGCTCCTCGTCATCATCTTCCTGGAACGCGCCGGTGATGGCTTCCAGCACGTCGCCGGAGCTGATGATGCCTTCGAAATGGCCATATTCGTCGTAGACCAGCACCATATGCACGGTGGAACGGCGCAGCGACTGGATGACGTCCACCGCGCTCGTCAGATCCGATACGACCGGCACTTCCCGCAGAAGCTCGCGGATGTTGAGTTCCTTGCCGGAAGCGAGCGCATCGAAAGCGTCCTTGGCGAAAAGCACACCGAGAATTTCATCCGAAGCGCCGTTGCGCACCGGCAGGCGCGAACGCTGCGTCTGGCGAAGCTGCTCGCGGATTTCTTCGGCGCTGTCTTCGATATCGACCACTTCCACGTCGCGTCGCGGCGTCATCAGGCCGCGCGCATTGCGGTCGGCAAGGCGCATGACGCTGGTGATCATCGCCGATTCCTCGGTCTCGATCACACCGGCGCTGTGAGCTTCGGCCAGAACCGTGCGGATTTCATCGTCGGTGACCGAAGCGTTGGATTCACCGCTATGGCCGAGAAGCGCCAGAACGGCCTTGCCCGACCGGTCGAGCAGCCACACCAGCGGCGCGCCGACCTTGGACAGCAGCATCATGGTGGGGGCGACGCGGGCGGCGACCTTTTCGGGGTCGCGCAGCGCAATCTGCTTGGGCACCAGTTCGCCGACGATCAGCGACAGATAGGTGATGGCGACGACCACCGAGCCGACGCCGAGCGCATCGGCGGCACGGTCGGGAACGCCCTGCTCCAGAAGCCACGCCGTGAAGCGGGCGCCGAGCGTGGCGCCGGAAAAAGCGCCGGAAAGGACGCCGACCAGCGTGATGCCGATCTGCACCGTGGAAAGAAAGCGTCCGGGATTTTCGGAAAGGCTGAGCGCCATTGTGGCGCCCTTGCTGCCTTGTGTGGCAAGCACTTTGAGCCTCGCCGGTCTGGAGGAGACAACGGCAAGCTCGGACATGGCAAGCACACCGTTCAATACGGTGAGCAGGACCACGATCATAATTTCAGTAAACAAGTTTAGCTCTTTGGGCTGTTGAACGGCACGTCGCGGTTTTGACCGCAGCGCCCTTTTTTAAAGGGCATGACAGACATACCAATCCGGATAATAGGGAATTGTTCCGCCATTGCAATGACGGCAATATAAAAAAGCCGCGTCCGGCAGTTATGAAAAATGACTGTCGAATATATCAAGGATACAGGGAAGCCCCGGAGGTTGATCCGAAACTTCAAGCGCGATCCACGGCGACCGATGGAGATTTACGATCCTGGGTGCCTACAAAAGTAGGTGGGCACCGTGTGTCCAGCCCCACGGGACTGGCCAGGGACAGCTCCCTTTGGATCGAGTATGGCCCCAGGGATTGTGGTTCCTGTCGGGAAGCGCAGAACGCATAGAAGATATAGGACGGATCGGAGAAAACCGCCAGAGGGCAGCGCGCGAAATTTTGCCGCCTCAGAGCCCTTCAGGCCATCAATGCGCGGCGGGCTTCGGCCGCGCCAGCAGTTTTTCGGTGATCCCGTTCAGGCGGTCGGCCAGATCGCCGATGGCGAGCGCCACCATCTCGTCCGATTTCGCCCGGTGCTCGGCCATGCCGTCGCGGTTGCGGGAAAGGGAGGCGACCTCTCCTTCCAGCTTCTCGATCTTGCGATTGAGTTCGGAAAGCTCGTCCATCACCATGATGCCCGCCATAACGGTCAGGCGAAGATCGCCGATTTCGCCGAACTGGCTCTTGAGGTGCCCGACATACCGGTCGAACCTCGTTGCGAGATCGGTCAGATGGTCTTCCTGCCCCGCCTCGCACGCCATGCGGTAGGCCTTGCCGTCGATCATAACTGTGACTTGCGCCATGAGCCCGCTCCTATCGATCCAGCACCGCGCGGATCGTCTCCATCGCCGTCACCAGCCGGCGGGAAACCTCGCGATTGACTTCTTCAAGACGATTGGCACGAAACTCGGCCTGATCCAGCTCATGCGCGAGCCTTGCGCGGTCGACATGGACCCGCTTGACCTCGTTATCGATCTCGCCCGTCTCCCTTTGCCGCTCGATACGCATATCGATGGCATTTTCGAGATTTGTGATGGCAGCATTCAGCTCCGTCAGCGCAGATTGTACGGTCTTGTCAGCCGACATCGTTTTTTCCAACTCGCACGCCACCGGCCGAATCGTCCGGTTTCAGGCCTTTTCAACAATCACGAGGTTATTACCCGATTTACCATCCCGTCAATCAAACCAGTGCATTGAGACGTTTTGCTCTGTGGATGAACGAAGAGGCGGCAACGCCTATCGCACGGATTTTGTCAGGATGCCCGATTTTCTAAACGATTTTTTCTCCCTCAGCGAACCGCAAACGCCCGTGGATTTATTGACTTGCCGGCCTCACCTGCTATGGATCAACCCGCTTTTTGGATAGTTGCGTAAAACTATCTCCTTTCACCCGGAAACAGACGGAAAAGCCATGATTTCTCGCGACAAACACAACCGGATGGCAAATGCGATCCGATTTCTTGCCATGGATGCAGTGGAGAAGGCCAATTCCGGCCATCCCGGTCTGCCGATGGGCGCCGCTGATGTCGCCACCGTTCTCTTCACCCGTTACCTGAAATTCGATCCCAAGGCGCCGCTCTGGGCGGATCGCGACCGCTTCGTGCTGTCGGCAGGTCATGGCTCGATGCTTCTTTACTCGCTGCTTTATTTGACGGGCTACGAGGACATGACGATCGACGAGATCAAGCGTTTCCGTCAGTTCGGTTCCAAGACCGCCGGCCACCCCGAATATGGCCACGCGACCGGCATCGAAACCACAACCGGCCCGCTCGGCCAGGGCATCGCCAACGCCGTCGGCATGGCGATTGCCGAGCGTAAGCTGGAAGAAGAATTCGGCTCCGACCTGCAGAGCCACTTCACCTATGTCCTGTGCGGTGACGGCTGCCTCATGGAAGGCATCAGCCACGAAGCCATCGCGCTTGCCGGCCACCTGAAGCTCAACAAGCTCGTTCTGTTCTGGGATGACAACAACATCACCATCGACGGCGAAGTCGGCCTCTCCGACAGCACCGACCAGATCGCCCGCTTCCAGGCCGTTCACTGGAACACCATCCGCGTCGATGGCCACGATCCGGACGCGATTGCCGCCGCCATCGAAGCTGCGCAGAAGTCCGACCGCCCGACCTTCATCGCCTGCAAGACCGTGATCGGCTTCGGCGCGCCCAACAAGCAGGGCACCCACAAGGTGCACGGCAACCCGCTCGGCGCGGAAGAAATCGCCGCCGCCCGCAAGAGCCTGAACTGGGAAGCCGAAGCCTTCGTCATCCCGGAAGACGTGCTCGACGCATGGCGTCTGGCCGGCCTGCGCTCCACCAAGACCCGCCAGGACTGGGAAGCCCGTCTCGAAGCCACTGAAGCTGGCAAAAAGGCCGAGTTCAAGCGCCGTTTCGCAGGCGACCTGCCCGGCAACTTCGACAGCTCGATTGACGCCTTCAAGAAGAAGATCATCGAGAACAACCCGACGGTCGCCACCCGCAAGGCTTCGGAAGATTCGCTCGAAGTCATCAACGGCGTCCTGCCGGAAATGATCGGCGGCTCTGCCGACCTGACGCCGTCCAACAACACCAAGACCAGCCAGATGAAGTCCATCACGCCGACGGACTTCTCCGGCCGTTACCTGCATTACGGCATCCGCGAGCACGGCATGGCGGCGGCGATGAACGGCATCGCGCTGCATGGCGGTCTCATCCCCTATGCCGGCGGCTTCCTGATCTTCTCGGATTATTGCCGTCCGTCGATCCGCCTTGCAGCGCTCATGGGCATCCGTGTCGTCCACGTTCTGACGCATGATTCCATCGGCGTCGGCGAAGACGGCCCGACCCACCAGCCGGTGGAGCAGATCGCAGCCCTGCGCGCCATTCCGAACCTGCTCGTCTTCCGCCCGGCGGATGAAACCGAGACGGCAGAATGCTGGCAGCTCGCGCTGGAACAGAAGCATCGTCCTTCCGCACTGGCGCTTACCCGCCAGAACCTTGCGCCCTCACGCAAGGAATATGAAGAGAAGAACCTCTCCGCTTACGGCGCTTACGAACTCGTCTCCGCCAGCGACGCCAAGGTTTCGATCTTCGCCTCCGGTTCGGAAGTCGAAGTGGCGCTGAAGGCCGCCGCAACGTTGAAGGACAAGGGCGTTTCCGCCCGCGTCGTTTCCGTTCCCTGCTTCGAGCTCTTCAAGGAACAGCCGGAAACCTATCGCAACGCCATCATCGGCAAGGCTCCGGTGAAGATCGCGGTCGAAGCCGCCATCCGCCAGGGCTGGGATTATTTCATCGGCTCCGACGGCGCATTCGTCGGCATGCACTCCTTTGGAGCGTCCGCACCGGCGAAGGATCTCTTCAAGCACTTCGGCATCACGGCGGAAGCCGTCGTCGCCGCAGTCGAGGCAAAACTTGCGTGAGGGCTTCCCAGGCCCTCACCATTCAGCAAAGACCACGCCCATTCTTGTTCGGGAGACTGTAAATGACTGTAAAAGTTGCCATTAACGGCTTCGGCCGCATCGGCCGCAACGTCCTGCGCGCCATCGTCGAATCCGGCCGCACCGACATCGAAGTCGTTGCCATCAACGACCTCGGCCCGGTTGAGACCAACGCACACCTGCTGCGCTACGATTCGATCCACGGCAAGTTCCCGGCCGATGTGAAGGTAGAAGGCGACACGATCATCGTTGGCGGCGGCAAGCCGATCAAGGTGACGGCCGTTCGCGATCCGGCAACGCTGCCGCACAAGGAACTCGGCGTCGACATCGCGTTGGAATGCACGGGCATCTTCACCGCTCGCGACAAGGCTGCCGCTCACCTGACGGCCGGCGCAAAGCGCGTCATCGTTTCGGCTCCGGCTGACGGCGCAGACCTCACCGTCGTCTTCGGCGTCAACGACGACCAGCTGACGAAGGACCATCTGGTCATTTCCAACGCGTCCTGCACCACCAACTGCCTCGTGCCGGTCGTGAAGGTTCTCGATGACGTCGTTGGCATCGACCATGGCTTCATGACGACGATCCACTCCTACACGGGCGACCAGCCGACGCTGGACACCATGCACAAGGACCTGTACCGCGCCCGCGCCGCAGCCCTGTCCATGATCCCGACCTCGACGGGCGCTGCCAAGGCCGTTGGCCTCGTTCTGCCGCACCTCAAGGGCAAGCTGGACGGCACGTCGATCCGCGTTCCGACCCCGAACGTTTCGGTCGTGGACTTCAAGTTCATTGCCAAGCGCGCCACCACGGTTGAGGAAATCAACGAAGCGATCAAGTCTGCCGCCAACGGCAAGCTGAAGGGCATCCTCGGCTACACGGACGAGCCGCTGGTTTCCCGCGATTTCAACCACGACAGCCATTCGTCGATCTTCGCCAACGACCAGACCAAGGTCATGGAAGGCAATTTCGTGCGCGTCCTGTCCTGGTACGACAACGAGTGGGGCTTCTCCAACCGCATGTCGGACACGGCCGTCGCCTTCGCGAAGACCATCTAACGAAGACGCATTAATGGATGCAGGTCCGGCGGGAGCAATCTCGCCGGATTTTTTATTTCGATTTTCCTATGAGGTGCCTCCAAGTTTTCAATTTCCTGCCTTTGTCTGGTCGATTTTGAAACGGACAAGAGATGCAGGGATAACGGTCGTGCGCAATGCACTTCGGCCCTGCCGTATCATTCGATACACCCCGCCTTGCGTCGCCTCTCAACGCCACCCGAAACAGCGCTGACAGACCGCAACCCGTGGCGCATTGACTGCAGACGCGCAGAGCATTCATTGCAGCGGTCAACGCGGTTTGAATGAGGCGGTGGACGTGGAATCATTTTATCTTCTGTTGCTGGTCGCAACCGTTCTCGTTCTCGTCGCCGCCTTTTCCAGCCTCATCGCCTTCCGCTTCGGCGCGCCCCTCCTCCTGCTTTTCCTGATGATCGGCCTTGTGGCCGGTGTGGACGGCCTCGGCATAGAATTTACCAACAATCCGCTAGCCTATATGCTCGGCTCGCTTGTGCTCGCCGTCATCCTTTTCGATTCCGGGTTCGGCACATCCATCCAGTCCTTCCGGCTTTCCGCAGCACCCGCCGTCGCTCTCGCTACAGTCGGCGTCGTCCTCACATCCGTCTTTTTTGCCGGCGCGGCGGCCCTGCTGCTCGGGCTTTCCTGGCTGGAAGGCCTGCTGCTCGGCGCCATCGTCGCCTCCACGGATGCGGCGGCTGTGTTCTTCCTGCTGCGCATCGGCGGTATCCATATCCGCGATCAGGTGCGTTCGACGCTGGAAGTCGAATCCGGCACCAACGATCCGATGGCGATCTTCCTCACCATCGCCCTGGTCGAAATCATCGCCAAGGGCCAGGGGCTTGCCGGCATCGATAGCGGCTTCCTGCTTCTTTTCATTGAACAGATGGGCCTTGGCGTGATTTTCGGCCTGCTCGGCGGTGTCATGATCGCCACCGTCGTCAACCGGTTCGCCGCCGACCGCGGGCTGGCGCCGATCTTCGTGCTGGCGCTGGCGCTGCTGGTCTTCTCCTTCACCGGCACAATTGGCGGCAGCGGTTTTCTGGCGGTCTATGTGGCAGGCATCGTTGCTGGCAACCGCCGGATTTTCGCCAAGGAAACCATTCGCCGTTTCCATGAGGGGCTGACCTGGCTTGCCCAGATCATCATGTTCCTGATGCTCGGCCTGCTCGCCACCCCGTCGCAGTTTCCGGCAATCGCGATTCCGGCCGTGCTGCTCGCGCTTTTCCTGATCTTCGTCGCCCGCCCGCTCGCGGTCTGGCTGAGCCTAATGCCCTTCAACTATACCCAGCAGGAAACCTCCTTCGTGGCATGGGTGGGCCTGCGCGGCGCGGTTTCCATCCTGCTCGCCATCATGCCCATTCTCGGCGGCCTTGACGATGCGCAAATCTATTTCAACGCCGCCTTCATCATCGTGCTGGTGTCGCTCCTCGTGCAGGGCTGGACCATCAAGCCGGTGGCGACAAGGCTCGGGCTGATCGTGCCGCCGCGCATGGGCGAGGTGGACAAGCTGGAAGTCGATCTACCCGGCACCGCCAATCACGAACTGATCTCCTACCGGGTCGCCAAAGGTAGCGCCATCATGCAGGGCGAGCGTATTCCGCGCTGGGCCATGCCTTCGCTGGTGGTGCGCGACGGCAAATCGATCCGCTATCAATATGCCGGGCGGCTGCGGGAGAACGATCTCGTCTATCTCTTCATCGCGCCCGGCTATTCCCGCCTGATCGACCGGCTGTTCGCCAGCGCCCTGCCGGTTGCCGATGACGACGCCGATTTCTTCGGCACCTTCGCGATCTCGCCAGCCCGTCCGGCGAAGGAGCTGGACGCAGCCTATGGTCCCGACCTGCTTTCGCCCGCCGAACAGGCGATGAGCGTTGCGGAACTCATCGAAGCGCGCCTTGCCGGAAAGGCCGATTATGCCGACCGCGTGCGCCTCGGCTCCATCGTGCTGATCGTTCGCACATTGGACGAACACGAGGCGATAACCGGTGTGGGCATCTCCCTCGAACCGGTGGAACCGGCCACCAGCCTGCCGATCTTCATCAGCTTTTCGGAAATCCTCAACCGTGTACGCAACCATCTGGCAGAGAAGCGCCAGCCGCGCCCCGCCAGCGTTGAAGAAAGCGCCCCCGCCGCTCCGAACACAGTGAGAGAAAATGAGGCCTGACCGGCTTGCGTCGTCAATCAGGCATAGTATGGTCCGTGCCGAACTCGCAACAAATCAGGATCGACCTATGCCCGCTTTCAAGACCCTCGACGACCTCAACGACATTGCCGGAAAGCGCGTTCTCGTCCGCGTTGATCTCAACGTACCGGTCGCAGATGGCAAGGTGACGGACGCAACCCGTATCGAACGCGTTGCGCCAACCATTCTGGAGCTCTCCTCCAAGGGCGCGAAAGTCATTCTACTTGCCCATTTCGGCCGTCCGAAGGGCGAACCGGTCGCCGAAATGTCGCTTTCCCAGATCGTACCTGCCGTCGAGGAAGTGCTGGATCATGCCGTTTCCTTCGCGACCGATTGTATCGGTGCACCGGCGGCGGATGCCATCGCGAAACTGAACGATGGCGATATCCTGCTTCTGGAAAACACCCGTTTCCACAAGGGCGAAGAAAAGAACGATCCGGCCTTCGTCGAGGCTCTGGCGGCCAATGGCGATATCTATGTGAACGACGCCTTCTCCGCCGCCCACCGCGCCCACGCTTCCACCGAAGGCCTTGCACGCCACCTGCCCGCCTATGCCGGCCGCACCATGCAGGCCGAGCTTGAGGCTCTGGAAAAGGGCCTCGGCCAGCCGGTGCGTCCTGTCGTCGCCATCGTCGGCGGCGCCAAGGTGTCGAGCAAGATCGATCTGCTGATGAACCTCGTCAAGAAGGTCGACGCCCTCGTCATCGGCGGCGGCATGGCCAACACCTTCCTCGCCGCCCGCGGCGCACAGGTCGGCAAATCGCTTTGCGAGCATGATCTCGCCGAGACCGCAAAGCAGATCATGATCGAGGCAGCGACATCCGGCTGCGCCATCGTGCTGCCGGAAGACGGCGTCGTCGCCCGCGAATTCAAGGCCGGTGCGGCCAATGAAATCGTCGACATCAACGCTATTCCCGCCGACGCGATGGTTCTCGATGTCGGCCCGAAATCGGTTGAAAGCATCAAGGCCTGGATTTCCCGCGCCGAAACGCTGGTCTGGAACGGCCCGCTCGGCGCCTTCGAAATCGAGCCCTTCGACACGGCGACCGTTGCCGCTGCAAAACACGCGGCGGAATGCACCAAGGCCGGCAAGCTCGTCTCCGTCGCTGGCGGCGGCGACACCGTTGCCGCGCTCAACCACGCCGGCGTTTCCGAGGATTTCTCCTATGTTTCGACGGCCGGCGGCGCCTTCCTCGAATGGATGGAAGGCAAGGAATTGCCGGGCGTTGCCATCCTGACCGCCGCCAAGTAAACTCACCCTACTTGCCTGACACGAGGCCGGACAAGCCATGCTTGTCCGGCCTTGCTTTTTGGTAAGCGGCACCGGGAGGAAAAGTTTCAAACGATTGAAATGATTTCAATCGTTTCAATGAGTTAGCGTGCCATTTCCCTGCCCTGGAACTTCTGTTATCGGAAATTTATTGTGCCTTGGGAGAATAGCAAATGACCGAACGTCTCGAAGACATCGCAATCAAAATGGTCGCCGACGGCAAGGGCCTGCTCGCCGCCGACGAATCCACGGGAACGATCAAAAAGCGTTTCGACAGCATCAATCTGGAGTCCACCGAGACCGCCCGCCGCGATTATCGCGAGATGCTGTTCCGTTCCGACGACGCCATGAAGAAATACATTTCCGGCGTCATCCTTTATGAAGAGACCCTGTTCCAGAAGGCCGCCGATGGCACGGCTTTCGTGGATATCATCAAGGCGGCCGGCAGCCTGCCGGGCATCAAGGTGGATATCGGCGCCAAGCCGATGGCTTTCCATCCGCATGAATTCATCACCGAAGGCCTCGACGGTCTTTACGAGCGCCTGCGCAAGTATCATGAGGCCGGCGCGCGTTTCGCCAAATGGCGCGGCGTCATCACCATCGGTGAGCAGCGTCCGAGCTGGGGTTCGATCAAGGCAAACTCCCAGTCGCTCGCCCGTTACGCCGCCCTCTGCCAGCAGGCGGATATCGTGCCGATCGTGGAGCCGGAAGTGCTGATGGACGGCGAACCGGGCACGCATGACATCGACCGCTGTGCGGAAGTCACGCAGTGGGTTCTCCAGACTGTCTTCGCGGACCTGTTCGACGCCCGCGTGAACCTTGAAGGCATGATCCTCAAGCCGAACATGATCATCGACGGCAAGAAGGCCCGCAAGGCTTCCGTCGAGGAAGTGGCGGAAAAGACCGTGAAGGTTCTGAAGGCGACCGTGCCTTCCGCCGTTCCGGGCATCGCCTTCCTCTCCGGCGGCCAGTCCTCCGAAGAGGCAACGGCGCATCTCTCCGCCATGAATGCCGGCTACGACCTGCCCTGGTCTCTGACCTATTCCTACGGCCGCGCGCTTCAGGATACGGCCCTCAAGACATGGGGCGGCAAGCAGGAAAACGTCGCCGCCGGCCAGCGCGCCTTCACGCACCGCGCCGCGATGAACAGCCTCGCCGCCAAGGGTAACTGGAAGCAGGAACTCGAAAAGGCAGCCTGAGGCTGACAGAGAACATCAGATAAACAGCAGCCGCCCCAACGGGCGGCTGCTTCGTTTGATAAAGCAAGATCATCCGTATTCCGTCACCCGGACACATCGTCTTTCATTTTACCTGACTGATAATTCTCAACCGTTTTGATTGTGCATCGCTACCTGCGTGGAAGCATGTCCACCATGGGCAGCCTTATTTGCTCAAGTCGTGCGACCTGACGACTTTATGACCGTCATTGCCGCAATAGACAGCGGATGCGCTCCCCGACTTCTCCAGCGCATAGCGCCAGACCATCCGGATCGCCCGGCATCATAAGCGCTTTCGTTTCGACAGGCTTCCGAAAAGCCCCGGAAATTGCTGCACGCTCGTTACATCACAGATAAATTTCAATCAATTATAGTATGATCCACTATGTGGACCTATAAACACGCGATGAAAACCACGCAATACTGCATTTATACAGTTGATTTTGGCACTTTTCCTGTGTATCCCAAATGCATAGTTTTTTAACGGTCCATATTGTGGAGGCAATATACCGCTAGTTTCAGGCTTTTGGAGGGGTCTGGCCGGTCTGGCAATGACAGATATATCCTGATGCGTCGGTCATGATATTGGCCTCGACGCGGATAACTCTCTTTGTCTGCCGCAGTCCGTTGCGAAGGTTGTTCTGTGGGAGAGGAGGCCCCGATGACCATGACCGCAAACGCGAATGACGACGTATTTGTACTCGATGGAGAGCTTTTGCATACCGGGCCGGTAACAGGCTCGTGGTTCATGCGACCCATCGAGGCTGTGGCGGCCGTGCTGCTGGCGGTGATGATCGGCCTGCTTCTGCTGGGCGTGACATCGCGCTATGCCCTGCATTTGCCAATCGTCTGGATCGATGAAACGGCGTCGTTGAGCTTCCTTTGGTTTGCCATGCTGGGTGCGGCAATTGCCATCGATCGTAGCGAACACCTGCGACTGACGCTGTTTCTCAACATGTTTCCGCAGCGCATTCTGGGTTATGTCAATTCACTCGCTTTGGTGCTGGTGGCGACATTTCTTGCGGCGATTATCAAGCCGGCGATAGAATATGCCATTGAGGAATGGGTCGTTACCTCGGCGGCGCTGAATATTCCAATGTCCTTCCGCGCCGCGGCCTTGCCGGTTGGCGCCTGTCTGATGCTGCTGCTGGTCCTCAACAATCTCTTCCGCAGGGAAAATCTGCGGGACATCATCGCAGCCGTTGTCACCGTCGCGGTCGTCTCCGGCCTGCTCTATCTGGCATCGCCGACGCTCGAAACTTTCGGCAATTTCAATCTGGCGATCTTCCTCGGCCTGTTCGTGGCGGTGTTTCTGGTGCTGGGCGTACCGATCGCCTTCTGTTTTGGCCTTGGAACCCTCGCCTACCTGACCTTTACCACCTGGGTTCCGACCATCGTGATGATCGGGCGCATTGACGAGGGCATGTCGGGCATCATTCTGCTGTCGGTTCCGGTTTTCGTGCTGCTGGGCTGTGTGCTCGATGCCACCGGCATGGGCAGGGCGATTGTCGAGCTGCTATCCTCGATGTTCGGGCATATTCGCGCCGGCATGTCCTATGTGCTGCTCGGCTCGCTGTTTCTGGTCTCGGGCATTTCCGGCTCCAAAGTTTCGGACATGGCAACGGTTGCACCGGCGCTGTTTCCGGAAATGAAGCGCCGTGGCCACAAGCCCAAGGAAATGATTGCGCTGCTCGCCACCGGCGCCGCCATGGCCGATACGGTTCCGCCCTCCATCGTGCTGATCGTTCTCGGTTCGGCGGCGGGCGTGTCGATTGCCGGCCTGTTCACTTCCGGCTTCATGATCGCCATGGTGCTGCTTCTGGTGCTGGCCGTTCTGGCCCGCTGGAAGGCGCGGCATGAAAACATGGAAGGCGCAAAACGCACCCCGTGGCCGCTGGTCGGCAAGGCGGCCCTGGTTGCAGCACCGGCGCTGGTTCTGCCCTTCCTCATCCGCAGTCTGGTCGGCGGCGGCGTGGCGACGGCAACCGAGGTTTCAACCATCGCTGTGCTCTATGCGATGATTATCGGTGCGGTGCTTTATGGCGGCATCAGCCTCAAAAAGCTCTATTCCATGCTGGTGGAGACGGCCGCCCTTTCCGGGGCGATCCTGCTGATCCTCGGCTGCGCCTCGGCCATGGCCTGGGGGCTGACGCAGAGCGGCTTTGCTTTCCAGTTGACCGCGATGATCACCGATCTGCCGGGCGGCTGGATGACCTATATGGTCGTATCGATCCTGATTTTCATGATCCTCGGCTGCGTGCTGGAAGGCCTGCCGGCAATCGTATTGCTCGCACCGATCATGTTCCCCATTGCCCGCACGCTTGGCATCAACGACATCCATTATTCGATGGTGGTCGTGGTCGCCATGAATATCGGCCTGATGGCGCCGCCCATAGGCATCGGTTTCTATATCGCCTGCAAGATAGGCAATGTTTCGCCTGATGAGGCCATGGGCGCCATCTGGCCCTATCTCGCAGCCATGGTCATCGGTCTGCTGCTGATTGCGGCAGTTCCGGGCTTCTCGACAATTCTGCTCTAAGACCGTGGCGGGGGTCCACCCGCCACGCCGATGAATGACACATGCTTTTATTTTGGGAGGAGAAAGCAATGAATATCAACAGACGTACCGTGTTGGCCGGCGCCGGTTCTGCCGTTCTTGCCACCGCTTTTGTGTCGCGCGCCCGCGCTGCGCAATTCAATTATAAATATGCCAACAACCTGCCTGCCGCGCACCCCATGAACATCCGCGCCAAGGAAGCGGCCGACCGTATCGCGAAGGAAACCGACGGCCAGGTGATGATCAACATCTTCCCCAGCAGCCAGTTGGGTGCCGATACCGATGTGTTGAGCCAGGTACGCTCGGGCGGCGTTGAATTCTTTACGCTTTCGCCACTGATCCTGTCGACGCTAGTGCCGAATGCATCCATCAGCGGCATCGGCTTCGCCTTCCCGAACTACGATTCGGTTTGGGCGGCCATGGATGGCGATCTCGGCAAATATGTGCGCGGCGAAATCGCCAAACAGAACCTCGTTGCCATGGACACCATCTGGGATAACGGTTTCCGCCAGATCACCAGCGCTTCGAAGCCCATCGCCACGCCGGCCGATCTCGAAAGCTTCAAGATCCGCGTGCCGGTAAGCCCGCTCTGGACCTCGATGTTCAAGGCCTTCAAGTCGGCCCCAGCCTCGATCAATTTCGCTGAAGTCTACACCGCCCTGCAGACCGGCGTTGTCGATGGCCAGGAAAACCCGCTGGCGATCATTTCCACCGCCAAGCTGTTCGAAGTGCAGAAATTCTGCTCGGTCACCAACCATATGTGGGACGGCTTCTGGTTCCTGGCGAACAAGCGCGCCTGGGAGCGCCTGCCGGATGACCTGCGCGCCATCGTCGCCAAGAACCTCAATCAGGCCGGTAAGGACGAGCGGGCCGATGTGGCGAAACTCAATGCCTCGGTGAAGGAAGACCTGATTGCCAAGGGCATGACCTTCAACGACACCGACGCCTCACTCTTCCGCGCAACTCTCAAGGAAGCCGGTTTCTATTCCGAATGGAAGGGCAAATATGGCGATGAAGCCTGGGCCATTCTCGAAAAGGCCGTTGGCGCCAGCTTGACCTGACCGGTCCGCTGAATAATTGGCCCCGCTTTGAGAGCATTTCCAGGAAAAGTGAAAACGCTCTAGCGGGGCCGACCCGACTATTTCTGACGATTGTAATGGAGACTGTTTTGACAGGTCGCCTGACGGGAAAACGCGCCATAGTTTTTGGCGCAGGATCATCTGGTCCGGGTTTCGGCAATGGCAAGGCTGCGGCCGTGCAATTTGCCCGCGAAGGCGCGCGCGTAGCCTGTGTCGACCTTTCCGCTGACGCGGCCGAGGAAACCGCGCAGATCATTCGCGGCGAAGGTTTCGAGGCGATTGCGGTTGCTGCCGATGTCACGGAACTCGATTCCGTATCGGCTACGGTTGCGCGGACCTGCGAGATCTTCGGCGGCATCGATATTCTGCACAACAATGTCGGCGTGACCCATATGGGCGGCCCGGTAGAGCTGGACGAGGAACGTTTTCGAGCCTCGGTCGATCTCAATATCGGCTCCGTTTATCGCACCGCCAAGGCGGTGCTGCCGGTGATGCTGGCGCAGGGCGGCGGGGCCATCGTCAACATCTCCTCTCTCGCCTCCATTCGCTGGACCGGCTATCCCTATTTTGCCTATTACGCCATGAAAGCCGCCGTAAACCAGGCAACCGTGGCGCTGGCCATGCAATATGCCCGCCAGGGCATTCGTGCCAATTGCGTTCTGCCAGGAATGATCGACACGCCGCTGATCTACAAGCAGATCAGCAATCAATATGCCTCCGTCGAGGATATGGTGGCGGCGCGCAATGCCGCAGTCCCGGTAGGCCGCATGGGCGATGCCTTCGATATCGCCCGCGCGGCAGTCTTTCTGGCATCCGATGAAGCCAAGTTCATCACCGGAATCTGCCTGCCGGTCGATGGCGGGCAAAGCTGTGCGGTGGGAGCGTTTTCCTGATATGGCCACGATGATCCCGATGGAAAACGACCTGACAGGCGCGCGCGCGGTAGACCGGGCGCTGGGACTTCTATCGATGGTGGGGCGTCATGCCGAACGCGGTGTGGCGCTTTCGGTCATCGTCACCGAAAGCGGGCTGAACAAGCCCACGGCCCGACGCCTGCTGCTGGCGCTGATCCGCGCAGGCCTGGTGGAGCAGGATGAGGAAACGCGGCGTTATTATCTGGGCGAGGAAGCCTATGTGCTCGGCAGCCTGTCATCGCGCCGTTTCGGCTTGCTGCAGATGGCCCAGGACAGTCTGACGCGCATTTCCCGCCGGACAGAGGATTCGAGCTTCCTTTCCGTGCGTCGCGACACGTTCGCATTATGCCTCTATCGCGAAGAAGGCACCTGGCCGGTGCGCACCCACGCGCTTCAGGCCGGTTTCGAGCACCCACTGGGCATTGGCGCGGGATCGCTCGCCATGCTGGCGGCGCTGCCCGATGCCGAGGTGGAAAGCGTCATTGCCGCCAATAGCGGGCTGATTGCCGCGAACTATCCCGGCATCACGCTGGACGGGCTGCGCCGCGATGTCGAATTGACGCGAACCAACGGTTATTCGCTCAATCCGGGTCTGATCCTCTCGAATTCCTGGGGTATCGGCGTTGCCATCCGGACACCGGATGGCGCAGTGGCGGGGGCGTTGAGCATTGCCGCCGTCGACAGCCGCATGCGGCCGGAGCGCCAACCGGAACTGGCGGCGGTGCTGCGCGAGGAAGTGACCCGCATCGAGACACGCATTGCGGAAATGATGGCCAGCCGCGCCCGCACGCGCGGCGAAGGCGACGCGAAACGGCAAACAAGGAGAACGAGCAAATGAGCAAAGCGCAGATCGTCGGCTGGGCGCATTCGCCTTTCGGCAAATCGGCCCTTGAAAATACCGAACAACTGATGGCTTCGGTCGTGGCGCCAGCCATAGACCATGCGGGCGTCGATGTCGGCGATATAGACGGCATTTTCGTCGGCGTGATGAATAACGGTTTCTCGAAACAGGATTTTCAGGGCGCGCTGGTGGCCATGGGCGATGAGCGCCTCGCCTACACGCCCGCCGTGCGTTTCGAGAATGCCTGCTCGACGGGATCGGCCGCCCTTTACAGCGCCATGGATTTCATCGAGGCCGGGCGTGGGCGCATCGCGCTCGTTGTCGGCGCCGAAAAAATGACGGCGCTGCCAACCGCCGAGGTGGGTGAAATCCTGCTATCCGCCTGCTACCGTGCCGAAGAAGCCGATATTTCCGGCGGCTTTGCCGGCCAGTTCGGACGTATCGCCCAGGCTTATTTCCAGCGCTATGGCGATCGCTCGGAAGAACTGGCGATGATCGCCGCCAAGAACCACGCCAATGGCGCGGTCAATCCCTACGCCCATATGCGCAAGGATTTCGGCTTCGATTTCTGCAACACGGTATCGGATAAGAACCCTTACGTCGCAGGCCCGCTGCGCCGCACCGACTGCTCGCTGATTTCCGATGGCGCCGCCGCCATCATTCTGGCCGATGAGGAAACCGCAGCGACACTCAACCGGGCCATCGGTTTCCGGGGCCGCAAGCATGTCAATGACATTCTGGCGCTCAGCCGCCGCGATCCGCTGGCCTTCGAGGGCGCGCGCCGCGCCTGGGCAGGTTCGCTGGAACTCGCAGGCGCGACGCTCGACGACCTCTCCTTCGTCGAAACCCATGATTGCTTCACCATTGCCGAACTCATCGAATATGAGGCGATGGGATTGGCGAAGCCCGGTGAAGGGCACCGGGTGGTGCGCGAAGGCACGGCCCTGAAAACCGGTCGCCTGCCGATCAACCCCTCCGGCGGGCTGAAATCCAAGGGGCATCCGGTTGGGGCAACCGGGGTCTCCATGCATGTCATGGCGGCGATGCAATTGATGGGCGAAGCGGGCGACATGCAGATCCCCGGCGCCTCGCTCGCCGGTGTTTTCAACATGGGGGGAACTGCGGTTGCCAACTATGTCTCGATCATGGAGCGCGTGAAATGACGATACATCCTCCGGGCGGGGTTGCGCCTTCGACCACGCGGGTCATGAATCTCTCGCATTTCCTGACCCAGGCAGCGCGCCGCAACCCCGCCGACATCGGCTTCGTATGGGGTGACAAGAGCTGGACATGGGCTGAAATGGACGCCCGCGTCGATGCCATGGCGCAGGCGCTGGTAACAGAATTCGGCGTCAGGAAAGGTGACCGCATTCTGGTGCAGTCTTCCAACAACAACCAGATGTTCGAATCCATGTTCGCCTGCTTCCGCGTGGGCGCGGTGTGGGTGCCGACCAATTATCGCCAGTCGCCCGATGAGGTGGCCTATCTGGCAAAAGCCAGCGGCGCACGCGGCATGATCTGCGCCAGCGCTTTTCCCGAGCATGCAAGGGCAAGCCGCGAAGCAACCGCGATCGATTTCACCATCGCCATTGGCCCGGCCGAATTTGGCGAGGACTACGATACTATCGTGGCCCGCCATCTGGGCCAGAAAGTAAAAAGCGAGGCGGTGGATCGGGACGATCCCTGCTGGTTCTTCTTCACCTCCGGCACGACGGGTCGACCCAAGGCTGCGGTGCTGACCCATGGCCAGATGGCCTTCGTCATCACCAACCATCTTTGCGATCTGATGCCCGGCACCGGACCGGGCGACGCTTCCATCGTCGTTGCACCGCTTTCGCACGGCGCGGGCATTCACCAGCTCGTGCAGGTGGCGCATGGGGCAAAAACGGTGCTTCCGGCTGCGGAAAAACTCGATGTGACCGCGGTGTGGGCGCTGATCGAGAAATGGCGCGTCACCAATGCCTTTACCGTGCCGACCATTCTGAAAATGCTGATCGAAGACCCTTCCGTGGATCGTTTCGATCATTCCTCGCTGCGCTATGTCATCTATGCCGGTGCGCCCATGTATCGCGCCGATCAGAAACGGGCGCTCGCCAAGCTCGGCCCGGTGCTGGTGCAATATTTCGGCCTTGGCGAAGTGACCGGCAACATCACCGTGCTGCCGCCTTCCTTCCACAATGCCGAAGACGGCCCGGAGGCGCGGATCGGCACCTGCGGTTTTGATCGCACCGGCATGGAAGTGCAAATCCAGAACGATGCGGGCGAGGAGCTTCAGGCCGGTGAAACCGGCGAAATCTGCGTTATCGGCCCTGCTGTTTTCGCGGGTTATTACGATAATCCCGATGCCAATGCCAAAGCCTTCCGCAACGGCTGGTTCCGCACCGGCGATCTTGGTCACCGCGACGAGAACGGTTTCGTCTACATCACCGGCCGCGCCTCCGACATGTATATTTCCGGCGGCTCGAACATCTATCCGCGTGAGATCGAGGAGAAAATCCTCATGCATCCGGATATCAGCGAGACAGCAGTTCTGGGCGTGCCGGATGCGGTGTGGGGCGAGGTCGGCGTCGCCGTCTGCGTGGCGCGGGAGGGCGCGGATATCGCCGGCATCGACCTGAAAGCCTATCTCGACGGCAAGATGGCCCGTTACAAGCTGCCGAAAGCCATTGTGTTCTGGGATGCCATGCCGAAATCCGCCTATGGCAAGATCACCAAGAAGATGATCCGCGAGGAGCTGGAAAAGCGCGGCCAGATGCCGGTTTTTGAGGAAAAACTGACTGGCTGAAGGCCGTAACGCATAACCGGGAGGAGACGGTATGACACAGCAGACGAGAGAGATGAAAGGCGCTGTCGCCATCACCGGCGGCGCATCGGGTATCGGCTTTTCCACGGCGCAGCTGTTGATGGCGCGCGGCTGGCAGCCATGGCTTTTGGATCTCAAGCGTGAGGCGCTGGATGCGGCCTGCGAAAAACTCGGCATCGATGCTTCGCGCGGCATCGTCTGCAACGTGGCGGATGAGACGTCGATAGAAGAGGCTTTCGCCGCCTTGACGTCAGACGGCGCCGATCTGGTGGCCGTCGTCAACAGCGCCGGCATCGGCATCGACAAGCTTTCGGTCGATACCAGCGTGGAAGAATTCCGTCGTATCGTTGACGTCAATCTCGTCGGCAGTTTCGCCGTGGCCCGCACCGCCGCGCGTTATTGGCTGGACCGCGCAATTTCCGGTTCGATCGTCAATATCAGCTCGGTTTCCGGCATGTGCGGCAATCGTGGTCGCAGCGCCTATGGCGCTTCAAAAGGCGGCGTCAATCTTCTGACGATGGTTATGGCAAACGAACTGGGGCAATCGGGCATTCGCGTCAATGCGATTGCGCCCGGCCCCGTCGATACCCCCCTCACCCAGGCGGTTCATACGGAGAATGTTCGCAGCCAGTGGCACAGCCGCGTTCCCATGCACCGCTATGGCAGGACGGACGAGATTGCCTCTGCCGTGGCTTTCCTTGTGTCGGACGACGCGAGCTACATCAACGGTCAGGTGCTGGCCGTAGACGGCGGCTTCATTACCGCAGGGCTTGCGGTATGACGATAACGCCCCCGGAGGGGCTTCCGCGCAGCATCGTCCATCCGGGGCCGGCAACACCCGAACGCTTCCGCGTCGTCGGCTGCCACGCCCATCCGGTCAGGCTAAATGCCAGACCCGGCGTCTGCGTCAACGAGGCGATTGCAGAGGCCTTTGTCGAACAGGGTTTCGATGGCGGTTATGTCAGACTGAAAAATGTGCCGATGAAGCGGTTGCACTATGTGATGCCCGCTGCCGCACCCGATGACGCCCATGCCGCCTGGTATAGCGAAACATTCTCCATGCCGGGAGGCACGATCATCGATGCCGGCCTGCATATGGGGCGACGCGACGGTCAGCCGTTCCTGCACTGCCATGGTTCGTGGAAAAGTGCCGAAGGCGTTCTATCCATGGGGCACCTGCTGCCTTTGGAGTCTGAATTTGCCGGGGAAACGCCGCTCGAGGCGCTGGCGCTGGATGGCGCAATTCTGGACGTGCAGAAGGATGAGGAAACCAATTTCCCCCTCTTCACCCCCATCGCGCAGCCGCGCAACCGGAAAGATGCGGGGCTCCGGGCGCTGTTGTGCACCGTGCGGCCCAATACCGATATCTGCACGGCGCTTGAAGCCGCCTGCAGACAGTTCGGCCTGAGGGAGGCCGAGGTCAATGGTATCGGCAGCCTGATCGGCGCGGATTATGAAGACGGAACAAGTCTCACCGCCTATGCCAGCGAAATCCTCATCCGCAATGGCCGCATCCACCCCTCCGCCACGGGTGGCGAACGGGCAATGCTGGATATTGCGATGGTCGATCTTACCACGCGGATCAGCGGCGGGCGGCTGGTGCGCGGCAAAAACCCGGTCTGCGTCACTTTCGAGCTGCTTCTGACCGAAAGACAGGGGGCGGCTGCATGAGTTGCGCCGTGCAACTCCACCGCCCGCCTTACCGTACCTCACGCCGCCTACGGCTTTTCCGCAGGCAACCATTCTTCCAGCGTCACCTCAAAGGTCATGCACACCGGGTTGGCGCCGGCGATGAAGGGACCGCCATAAACCGCGCCATCGGTATCGGCGACAACGCCGGTCAGCGCGGCGCGCAGGGAGCCATCCGGCTGGGCGCGCACTTCACCGGCAATCGAAACGATTTCAACGGCAGGACCGCTTATCTGCAAAAACGCGCCGCTGCGGGTGCCGAGACACGCATCCACCAGACTGCCCAGCGCGCCGCGCACGAAGGCATTACGGAAACCTTCGGCCAGACACAGTTTCTCGACGCCGAGCACGAGGTCTTCATTGGGCGCAATGCGGGCATAGGCCACGCGGCCCATGGAGCCGGATTCGACAGTGTTATGCGTGTTCATCGGCGCGCTCCGTGCGGTTCCTGGGTTGAAGAAGGGGAATATTGGTTTCGGGATCGAAGGACTGCTGCAGCACAAAACTGTCGAGCGAGGTCACAAGGGCGGAAATGCCGCTTTCTCCGACGATACAGGATTCCGTCAGCAAATGGCCGCCTTTGACCACGCCCGCCGCAGTCCGCATGGCGGCATGGCAATGCACGATCGGCTCGCCCTTCATGCTCCGCCCCAGCGTCGCGTTGCCGAAAACCAGCCAGGCCGCCCCGGCATCGATGGGTTTCGTATAGGCGATGACCGCCCTGCCGGAAGGATCGGGTGGAGCCACGCAATAGGACAGGATGTCGAAATAACCGCCGAGAATGGTCAAAGAGGCATTTTCGATGCCGTTTTCGGCCAAAGGCCGCACGATGCCATCGTAGAGGCTGCACCCCGGCGCGATGAACAGCCGCATATGACGCGCAGATGGCGAGCGCAGGCTGTTGATACGCACCGGCGAAGAAATACCGGGGTGTATCAGCGTTCTCGGCCGTGGAAAATGCTGTTGCCGTGTGGGTGCCATGCCTGCTCCTCCCTGCTGCCTGTACCTTGCAGTACGGTACTCAAAGACCAGCCAAAGGTGCTTTCGAATGGCGTCGTCAAAGTGCCCTTCGGAAAACACTTCTTTCGCGAGCGGCCCCGCGGACGGCAGATTTTTTTGCGATACATTTCAGGGAGACCGGCATGACGAAGCCGCTGGACAGAATTGACCGCAAAATATTGCGGGCCCTGCTGGAGAACGGCAGGCTGAGCAATACGGAACTATCGGAAAAGGTGGGGCTGTCTCCCAGCCCTTGCTGGCAGCGCGTCAAGCGGCTGGAAGACGAAGGGGTCATTCGCGGCTATACCGCCATTCTCGATCAGGCCCATCTGGGACTGACGGAGACGGTGATCATCGAGGTCATGCTGGAACGTCACGACGATGAGGTTCTGGAACGTTTCGGTAAGGCCATGGCCGCTCTTCCCGAAGTGCTGGAAGCCTATCTGACAACCGGCGAATATGATTATCTCATCAAGGTGGCGGTGGCGGGAACCGCGGGCTACGAGCAGTTTCTGCGCCGCAAGCTTTACAAGATCGAGGGTGTGCGCCATTCCCGCTCCTGTTTCGCACTTAAATGCCTCAAGCATACTTTATCGGTCGTGCCGGACGCGGAGCCGCCACCCGCCTGAAAGGAGCCTGCCTCCGCGGCGGCTTTTCCTTACGGGCGCAGAAGCAGCGTCACCGACCAGATGACAAAGGCGGCAACCGCGATCTTCCAGCAATCGCCTCTTTTTTTCAGGCCCGGCAGACCGAGCGGCCGGATGATCTGGACCACCATGGCCAGCAGTAAAAAAAGGCCGATCGCCTTTGTCATTTATTGAGCCTTTTCTTTATTTCTGCATCGTCACAGGCTGGACATTTTTACCGTTCACCAGAAGAGTGCAACTCATTCGGGTAACGCCCGTCCTATGACCTGTCCGACCGTCCGTCCGAACGCATGAGAGTGTTTTCATGAGCAGAAATCTTCTACCCGTATTCGCTCTTTTATCCAGCACTCTGTTTCTTTTTCTCGGCAACGGCCTTCAGGGCCTTGTGCTGCCGGTGCGTGGTTCGGCGGAAGGTTACTCCAATGAAATTCTTGGCTTTCTGGGCACTTCCTGGGCGGCGGGATTCGTCGTCGGTTGCTTTGTCGCGCCTGCCATCGTGCGCCGCGCTGGCCATGTTAGGGCATTCGGGTCATTCGTGGCGCTGGTGTGCCTGACGGTGCTGATGACCGGCCTTATCATCGACGACACCTCATGGATCGCGCTGCGCGCGCTTACCGGTTTCTGCACGGCCGGAACCTCGATGATCATCGAAAGCTGGCTGAACGAGCGCGCCACCAACGAAAGTCGTGGCATGATCTTCTCGCTTTATATCGCCATCACGCTGCTCGGTGTCGTGGCGGGGCAGATGATCGTGCCGATGGGGGATATCAGCAATACCTCGCTGTTCATGATCTGCGGCATCATCTATTGCATCGCCATTCTGCCGGCGACGCTTTCGAAAGCGGCGAGCCCACAGCCGTTGCAGAAGGTGAAGCTGGATCTGCCGGCCCTTTACCGCAACTCACCGGTTTCCTTCATCGGCATCCTGATGATCGGCATTGCCAACGGCGCTTACGGTACGCTTGGCGCCGTCTTCGGTGCGCGGGCAGGGCTGGACCCGACCATGATCGCCATCATGGTGTCCGTCACGATTTTCGTCGGTGCGCTGGCGCAATTTCCCGCAGGCCGGCTTTCAGACCGGATAGACCGCCGCTATGTGCTTGCCGGGCTTGCCGGGCTTGGCGCGGTCGCGGGCCTGGCTGTCGCGGTGGTCCAGCCGCATGATGTCTATGTGCTGATTTCGATGATCGCCATTTATGGCGCCGCCGCCAATGCGCTCTATCCCATCGCGGTGGCCCATGCCAACGACTTCGCCGCATCGGAAGACTTCGTCAAGGTTTCCGGTGGTCTGCTGCTGCTTTACGGCATCGGCACCATCATCGGCCCGACGCTCGGCGGCGCGATCATGACCCATTTCGGCCCCTATGCGCTGTTTCTGGTCACGGCTGTGGCGCACCTGCTCATCACCGCCTATGCCATCATCAGAAGCCGCCGGCGCGCAGCGCTTTCAACCGAGGAAAAAGACAATTTCTCGACGATGATGCCAACGACACCCTCGCCGCTCGTCACGCCGGAAAGTATTGCGCTTGACCCGCGCGCGCCGCAATATCCAGGCGACGATGGCGACTATGTGGAAAAAGGAGCAGGCATATGAGCCTCTTTGACGATGACCGTCCGCAAAAACCGGCAGCGCATGAGATCGGTGGCGATCTCAGCCTTCTTTCCGTGGACGAACTGAGCAGCCGTATCGATCTTCTGCAAGCCGAAATCACCCGACTCGAAGAGGAGAGGACACGGAAATCCGCCGGAAGGCAGGCGGCGGAAAATCTCTTCCGATCCTGACGCGCGCTGCAGAATAGGTACACGACTGCACTTCCGCTGCCGTAAGCTAAGGCTCAGCCAGCGCCCGAAAATGAATATTACGGGGCAGTCTTTCGTTTACCATTAACCAAAAATTAAGCTTTCTGAGAGATTACTATACATGTCCAGTTCTTCTGGACCTCAGGCATCTTCTCCATACGGCGAATTGGTCTGATTTTTCTCCCTGTTTTACCTTGAGAGCCGCTTTCGCGGCTCTTTTTTTGCCGCTGGCCGGTTTCCGTAAAACTGTGGGTATTAACCCTTCTTTAATAATTGCCTTGCGCATTTCAGGTAAAGATACCATCCTGAAAACACTAAAGGCCGGAACAAAATATCCGCGTCGTCGTTGCCTGACAGTGTGGTGCGTGAGCAGGGATTTAAAGAAAATGTCGGAACAGGTTTTAAATACCATAAGCTTTGCGGGTCGCGCAGCTGCTTCCAACCAGTTCAAGACCCTCTATACCGAAGGCATGACCTTGGTTGAGGAAACGGCAAGTTATCTCGACGGCGCCGGCCGCGCCGCCTCCAAGGTGCTGCCGCGTATGGCCTCGGTTCTTTATGCGGCGGAATCGATGCGCCTCACCACCCGCTTGATGCAGATGGCCTCCTGGCTGCTTCTGCAGCGCGCCGTTAACAACGGTGAAATGACGCGCGATCAGGTTCTGAGCGAAAAGAACAAGGTGCGACTCGACAGCTTTAACGTCGACCGCAATGCGCCCGGCTGGAACGACCTGCCGGAATCCTTCCGCGACCTCATCGAGCGCTCGCTGCGTCTCCAGAACCGCATCGCCCTGCTCGACCGCGAAATCTATCGCCCGTCCGAAGCCGCCAAGGTGCCGGACAATGAAAACAGCGTGCAGGCGCAGCTCAACCTCCTGCGCACGGCTTTCTCGATCAACTGAGAAAAGACGACCTTATCTGGACAATTTGAAAAGCAGGCTCACCGGCCTGCTTTTTTCTTTTGCGTGCTACGCCGGCGCGGGCGCCATCGCCGAAAAATGGCAACAAAAAAGCCCGGCAAAACCGGGCTTTTTTTTAACGATCCGTCCGCAAGAGGATCAGAGGCCGAGGCCGCCGAAACGCTTGTTGAACTTGGAAACGCGACCACCGCGGTCCATAAGCTGCTGGTTGCCGCCCGTCCATGCCGGATGGGACTTGGGGTCGATTTCAAGGTTCATGACGGCGCCTTCCGAACCCCAGGTGGAGCGGGTTTCGTATTCGGTGCCATCGGTCATGACCACCTTGATCGTGTGATAATCGGGATGGATATCAGCCTTCATGACAATCTTCCTGGTTAAGTGACGTGCGGTCCATTTGCCGCAATTGCGTCAACTGAGCCATTTCAATAAATGAAGCCATAGACCAGATGGGCTATGGCTTCCCAATTCGATGCGGAGCCTATACATGAAGGTCGCCCAGATAACAAGAGCCTGCTATCCCCTTGTGAAGGGAGATGGCCAAAGGGGCGGGAATTTTGCCGCACGCGGGAAATTCACCCGCAAAAGGCCCAAAACGGCAGGGAATGAGGAGCATAGAGGACGTGGCAGACATTGACGAGCAGAAAGCGGCGAAACAACGAAGCCTGAAGCCGCTTCTTGGCCTGTTTCCCTATCTCCGGCGTTACCGCGGCCTGATGGCGGCTGCCCTTTTCGCTCTCGTGCTTTCTTCCGCCACGACACTCGCCCTGCCGCTTGCCGTTCGCCGCATTATCGATCACGGTTTCCAGACGCCTGATGGCGGCATGATCAACAGCTATTTCGCCATGCTTCTGGCGATTGCCGTTGTCCTCGCGCTCGCCAGCGCCATGCGTTATTATTACGTCATGACCATCGGTGAAAGGGTCGTCGCCGATCTGCGCCGCGATGTCTTTGCCCACCTCACCACCCTGTCGCAGCAGTTTTTCGATAGCAATCGATCCGGCGAGCTGACCTCGCGGCTGACCGCCGATACCGTGCAAATTCGCTCGGCTTTTGGCTCTTCCGCCTCGGTAGCGCTGCGTAACATCATCATGTGCTGCGGCGCGGTGGCGATGATGATCTATACCAGCCCCGGCCTTTCCGGCCTTGCGCTGCTTGCCATTCCCTTCATCGTTTTTCCGCTGATCGCCTTCGGACGCTCGGTTCGCGCCCGCTCCCGCACCACGCAGGACACATTGGCCAATTCCGCCGCCTATGCTTCCGAGACGATTGCGGCGAGCCGCACCGTGCAGTCCTTTAATGCCGAGGTGCTGGCGAATGCCCGTTATGGAGCCTCCGTGGAAGCCGCCTATCAGGGCGCACGCGCCGCCATCGGCGCCCGCTCCATCCTCACCGCCGTTGCCATTGCGCTCGTCTTCGGCAGCGTCGTCGGCATTCTCTGGTATGGCGCGCAAAGCGTGCTCTCGGGCACTATGACGGCCGGTACGCTCGGCCAGTTCGTGCTTTATTCGGTCATCGCGGCAAGCGGTCTCGGTCAGCTCTCGGAAGTCTGGGGTGAACTGGCGCAGGCGGGCGGTGCGGCAGAACGGCTCTCCGAACTGCTGAACGAGCACTCGCCCGTCGCGGAACCCATATCGCCCGTCGCCATGCCGCAACCGCCGCGCGGCGAGGCGGAATTCGAGAATGTCGATTTCGTTTATCCGCTCGCGACAGAACGGCCGATCGTTTCCGGCCTCTCCTTCAAGGTCAGCGCCGGCGAAACCGTCGCCATCGTCGGACCTTCCGGTGCGGGCAAGAGCACGGTTTTTTCCCTGCTGATGCGCTTTTACGATCCGCAGCAGGGCCACATCACCGTCGATGGCACGGATATTCGCGACGTCACCCTTGCCGATCTGCGCGCGCGCCTGTCCATCGTTCCGCAGGATGTGGCGATATTCGCCTCCTCCATCCACGATAATATCGCCTTTGGCCGACCTGACGCGACACGCGAGGAGGTGCGGGCCGCCGCCATCGCCGCACAGGCCGACAGCTTCATCGAACGTCTCACCGACGGATATGATACGCAGGTGGGCGAGCGCGGCGTGACGCTTTCCGGCGGCCAACGCCAGCGCATCGCCATTGCCCGCGCCATCCTGCGCAATGCGCCAATCCTGCTGCTGGACGAAGCCACCTCGGCGCTGGATGCGGAAAGCGAAACGCTGGTGCAGAAGGCGCTCGATGAGCTGATGAAAACCCGCACCACCATCGTCATCGCCCATCGCCTCGCCACCGTGTTGAAGGCCGACCGTATTCTGGTGATGGATGAGGGCCGCATCATCGAAGAAGGCACGCATCAGAGCCTCATTCGCCAGAATGGCCTTTATGCGCGGCTTGCCCGGCTGCAATTCCAGACCGGGCCGGACGAATTGCGCGCCCAGGCCTAGATCACGCCAGCACTTTGCGCCCCGCAACGCGGCCGGAAAACAGGCATCCGCCAAGGAACGTGCCCTCCAGCGCATTATAACCATGCATGCCGCCGCCACCGAAACCCGCCACTTCTCCGGCGGCATAAAGGCCCGGAACCGGCGCACCGGCAGCATCCAGCACCCGCCCCTCAAGATCGGTGTGGAGGCCACCAAGCGTCTTGCGCGTCAGCACATGCAGCCGCACGGCAATCAGCGGCCCCATTGCCGGATCAAGCAGCCGGTGCGGTTTTGCCGTCCGCATCAGCCGGTCGCCGAGATAACGGCGCGCCCCGTGTATCGCCGTTACCTGCGCATCCTTGCTGAAACCGTTTTCGATTTCGCGGTCGCGCGCCTCTATCTGATGACGGATATGGTCTATATGCAGCCGGTCGTCGCCGCTGATGGCATTCATCGCCGTCACGAGTTCTTCGAGCGTATCCCGGACGGCGAAATCTTCGCCGCGCTCCATGAAGGCACGCACCGGCCCCGGCGGTTCCTTGCCCAGTCTTTTGAGCAGCAGCCTTATATCCTTGCCGGTCAGATCGGGATTCTGTTCAGAGCCTGAAAGCGCAAATTCCTTCTTGATGATCGCCTTGGTCAGAATGAACCAGCTATGGCCGCTGCCGCGTTCGCCCAGCATTTTTAGCGTGCCGAGCGTATCGAAACCCGGCATGGCCGGGGCGGCAAGGCGGTTTCCATCCGCATCGCACCAGAAGGACGAGGGGCCAGGCAGGATGCGGATGCCGTGACCCGGCCAGATCGGATCGTGGTTCTTCACGCCCTCGGTATAATGCCACATGCGGTCACGGTTGATGACGGCTCCACCGGCGGTTTCCGTAATGGCGATCATGCGGCCATCCACATGCGCGGGAACACCGCATACCATGCTGGCAGGAGGCTCGCCCAGCCGTTCCACCGGCCAGTTGCGCCGCACCAGTTCCTGATTGCCGCCGATGCCGCCAGAACTGACGATGACGGCAGCAGCGGAGAAGACAAAATCGCCCTGCTCTTCCCGGCTGCTCTCCTGCCCACGTTGCGCCGAGTCGGCTGCGAGAACGGAGCCTGAAACACCGGTCACCCGGCCGTCGGTGATCTCCAGACGATCAACCCGGTGGCGAAAGCGAAAGGTTAGCCGGCCGGTTGCCGCCATGGCCTTCGCCTTTTTTACGAAGGGTGCAAGTACGCCCGGACCCGTGCCCCAGGTTACATGGAAACGCGGAACGGAATTGCCATGGCCGTGGGCAAGGCTGCCACCGCGCTCGGCCCAGCCAACAACGGGAAACCAGCGCATGCCCATGCGGTGCAGCCATTCGCGTTTCTCACCGGCAGCAAAATCGAGATAAGCCTCCGCCCAGCGGCGCGGCCAATAATCCTCCGGGCGGTCGAAACCGGCCGAACCGAACCAGTCCTGTCTTGCAAGATCGAGACTGTCTCGCACCCGCATCCGGCGCTGTTCGGGACTATCGATGAAAAACAGTCCGCCCAGCGACCAGAAGGCCTGCCCGCCAAGGTTCTGCTCGCCCTCCTGATCCACGACGCAGACGCTGAAACCCCGCTCAGCCGCCTCGGTTGCCGCCACCAGCCCTGCAAGCCCCGCGCCGATAACGATCACATCATAGCCTTCCATCAGCCCCTCCCAGATATGACGGAATTACTTTTACGCGAACGTAAATTTACTTTCATCAGAAGGCAACCGCGGTGACGCGGTCCGCGATTTCAGCGCTCAGTAAGCTTGAGTTCGATACGGCGGTTCTGCTGCCGTGCTTCCGGCGTATCGCCTTCGGCAATCGGCTGATATTCGCCGAAACCGGCGGCGACCAGCCGGTTTGCCGGCACGCCCTTGGAGATCAGGAATTTCACCACCGAGGTGGCGCGGGCCGAGGAAAGCTCCCAATTGTCTCGATAACGCCCGGAACCGGAAAGCTGAACGTTATCCGTATGGCCATCCACGCGCAGCACCCAGTTGATCTCCGCCGGAATTTCCTTGGCGAGATCGAGCAGCGCGACAGCCAGCTTCTCCATCTCCGCCTGCCCTTCCGGGTTGAGTTCATTGCCGCCGGAGGGGAAGAGCACTTCGGACTGGAAGACAAACCGGTCGCCAACGATGCGGATGTTTTCGCGGTCCGACAGGATTTCGCGCAGCCGCCCGAAGAAATCGGACCGATAACGGTTCAGTTCCTGCACCCGCTGCGCCAGCGCGACATTGAGACGGCGGCCAAGATCGGCGATCTTGACCTGAGAAGAGGCATCCTTGGCTTCCGAGGCCTGAAGCGCGGCTTCGACCGAGGCAATCTGCGCTCTCAGCGCCGCAATCTGCTGGTTGAGCAATTCGATCTGTGCGGAGGCACGGGAATTGGCCTGCCGCTGCTCGTCCAGTTCGCCAGTCAGGCTACCGATCCGGGCATTGGCGCTTGCGTTGTTGCCAGATCCCGCATCGAGAAGCGACTGCAGGCGCGAGCGCTCGTTTTCGGATGCGGCAAGGGTGGATTGCAGGCTCGCGAGCGCGTCCTCAATATCCTGCTTGTTGCCTTTTTCCATGGCCAGAAGTTCGGTCAGTTCGGCAATCTGGCTGTTGAGACGTGTCAGCACCTCGTCCTTGCCGGTGATTTCCCGCGACAGAACGAATTGCGCCAGCACGAAGACCGTAAGCAGAAACATGATGGCCATGAGCAGCGTCGACAGTGCATCGACGAAACCCGGCCAATAATCCACGCCCCTGTCGCGGCGGCGGTTGCGCGCAAGCGCCATGGCTACTCGCTCCCGTTATCGTGCCGGGTGCGTCCGGAAGATTTCGTGTCGCTGTCGATCCGCGCCGACAGCCGGTCGAGCGTGCGGCGGAGCGATTTCGATTCTTCCTGCTGCGCTTCGATCCAGTCACGCAACATCTGCTGTTCGCTGCGCATGTTCTTGACGAGCCCCTGAATGCCTTCGGCAAGGCTGGTCATGGCCGCAAGCGAACGCTCGGTGCTGACCACGGCGCCGGGTTCGCCCTTGAACTCCCTCGGCCCTTCCGTCGTATCCGTCACCGAGGAAAGCCAGTTTTCGAGCTGGGTATAGAAACGGTTCTGGGCGCGGCCGGCCTGAAGATCGAGGAAGCCGAGAATCAGCGAACCCGAAAGACCGAGCAGCGACGAGGAAAAGGCCGTTCCCATGCCCGCCAGCGGCGCAGTCAGGCCGGCCTTGAGGGAGCCGAGAATATCGTTGCTGTCGCCGGCGCTTGGATCGAGCGACTGGATGACATTGCTGATGGCGCCAATGGTGCCGATCAGGCCCCAGAAGGTGCCGAGCAGGCCGAGAAACACCAGCAGGCCGACGAGATAACGCGATGTGTCACGCGTCTCGTCAAGGCGCGTCGCGATGGAATCGAGGATCGTCCGCTGCGTAACGGCAGAAAGCCGGACTTCGCCACGCTTGCCGATCAGCGTGCTCATCGGCGCAAGCAGCTTGGGCGCACGGCCGACCTTTTCGACGCTGCCGGCAGCGCGAAAGGCATTGAACCAGCGCACTTCGGAACGCAGGCTCATCGTCTGTGTAAACACCAGAATGATGCCTATGGCCAACACGCCGAGAATGAAGCCGTTGAGCCCCGGATTGGTCATGAAGGCGGTGTGGGCCTGCCGGTAAAGAATGGCCGCCAGAAAGCCCACGAGGACCAGAAACAGAACCATCGTCCAGAGAAACGGTGTCGGGCTGGACAGCTTGTGGCTGTATTGCCGTGTGGTCACCGGTTTCTCGACGCCAAGATCGAGCAGCTCCGAATCCGCCATAACGTTCGCATTCCCTTTGGTCAGCTATCCAGCGGAAGCTATTTGAAAATTGCGACGATTTGAAGCGAAAAGCCGGTCTTTCGTCACAGGCGTTTCACGAAAACAGCCTGGAACCGGATGACGGAAAACAAAAACGCCCGGCGAATATTCGCCGGGCGTCTAAAACTTGCGGAAAACGGCAGGTTTTCCGCCGAAAACCAATCAGCGGCCCGGAATGGGACGGTTGGCGACCTCAACGAGCGCCTTGTGGATATATTCGTTGCCGGCAGCGACGGAGCTGCTGCCGAAGATATCCGTGCCGCCCTTGATGTCGGAGGCGAAACCGCCGGCTTCACGAATCAGCACGAGGCCTGCCGCCATATCCCACGGCGAAAGATCGGCTTCCCAGTAACCATCTAGACGGCCAGCGGCAACGTAGGCGAGATCGAGCGACGCCGCACCCATGCGGCGGATGCCGGCTGCCTCCCCCATGACGTGGCGAAGTTCGACCAGGAACTTGCCGTGATTGCCGCGGCCAAGATGCGGCACGCCGCAACCGATGACGCAATCGGTCAGCGCCTTGCGCGCAGCGACGCGGATGCGGCGATCGTTGAGGAACGCGCCGCCGCCGCGCTCGGCAGTGTAGAGTTCGTCGGTGGCCGGATTGAAGATCACGCCGGCGACGACTTCACCGTTACGCTCGAGCGCAATGGAAACCGCGAAATGCGGAATGCCGTGCAGGAAGTTGGTGGTGCCATCCAGCGGATCGACGATCCAGCGATGTGCGCCGTCCGTGCCCTTTTCCTCGCCGCCTTCTTCACCCAGGAAGTCGTAGGTCGGGCGGGCCTTCATCAGCTCGTCGCGCACGATCTTCTCGGCTTTCAGGTCCGCCTGCGAGACGAAATCGCTCGGTCCCTTGACCGAGACCTGAAGGTTCTGCACTTCACCGAAGTCACGCGACAAAGACTTACCCGCCTTGATGGCGGCCTGAACCATGACATTGAGAAGGGCTGAACGGGCCATCGATGTTGTTTCCTGGAAAGCTTGCGAACCGCCCGGAAGCTCACCGGGCAGGCACGTCATTATTTTCTTGAATTGAAAGTTTGCGGTTCAAGACCACAAAACGCGCGGAAATTCAAGGCAAAAAGCCCAAGGGTCAACGCCAGCGTGGCAAGGCTACCCTTCCATCACGTCGGGCGGAAACGATTTGCGGCCTCAATCGCCTTCTTCTGCTGCTCGTCGGTGATGCCGAGATAAAAGTCCTCGAGCGACGGGTCCTTCAGCCCGGCGCGGCGGGAAAGCACATACCATTTGGCCGCTTCGACCGGATCGGGCCGGGTGCCGAGCGCCTGAATGTAAAGATGCGCCACCTTGTTCTGCGCCACGACATTGCCGCGCTGTGCCGCACCATAGAGCCAGCGGAAGCCCTCATCCAGATTGCGCTCACCGCCGAAACCATTGACCAGCCAGATGCCGAGATCGACCTGCGCGGTATCGTAGCCCGCCTTCGCGGCCCGTGTCAGCCAGTCCCGCGCCTTTGCCTTCTTCTCGGCCGGCACATCCTTGAGCGACCAGTAAATCTGCGACACCGCATATTGCGCATCGGCAATGCCCTGTTCGGCGGATTTCTCATAGAACGGCAAAGCCATCAGCAGACCCTTGGCGCCGGGATTTTCCGAAACCAGTATCTGACCCCAGTTGAACTGGGCAGAGGCGTTGCCGGCTTCCGCCGCACGGCGCATGAAATCGTCGGCCTTCGCCTTGTCGCGGGTGACGAATTTGCCTTCCATCAGGATCAGCGCGAATTTGAACATGGCGACGGGATCGCCACCCTGAGCCGCCTGCTGGTACCAGAAAGCGGCTGTCTTCTCGTCACGGGCGATGCCCAGACCACGCGACATCATTTCCGCCACCAGCGTCTGGGCGGCTGCGTCACCGTTCTGCGCGCGGTTCAGCGCCTTGTCGAGCGCCTGCACATATTCGCCGCGCTGGAAATGCCCGTAAGCTTCGTCCACCCGGCCCTTGAATTCCTTTTCAGGCGGCAGCGCCGGCAATTCCGCGCCCATGCGCTGATAGACATTCACGCCTGCCGACGGCTGCAAGTCCTTCTGCTCTTCGGATTGCACCCGGCCCTGACGGGTCGGCTGAGCCTCATTTTCCAGCTGGCGGGACAGCGCATTGCTTTCGCTCTGCGGCCCGGACTGGGCAAAAGCGACACCCGCCGGCGCGCCGAAAGCGAGCGCCAACAGCGAAACGGAAAGGCAGAGGTGAACCGAGCGCATGATCATCGCCTGTATCAACCGTCAAACCGTGGCGCTTTTTCGTCAAGCAGGGCGTTGATTTCAGAAACGGCCTGGGCGGCGCCGGTGGCATTATCGAAAACGCCGCTGCGCATCGCCACGAACTCCACACCGGTTTCGGCCACGGCAACCACCGAGGACACATCGGTACCACCCATGACGATGGCCGGGATTTCGATCATCGAGGCCCACCACTCGCCGAGCGCCAGGTTTTTGGGGTGCGCTTCCGGCTTGATGTCGCCTTCGAGCTTTCCGAAAAACACGTAATCCGGATTGGCCTCGCCCTGCTCCAGCGCCTTGTGACGGTCATCCGCATTGCCGCCGCCGACGATGAGCTTCGGCGTGAATTTTTCCACTGCCTCGGCAAGCGCCTCGCCATTGCCAACCACATGCAGGCCATCCGCCTTCACGCGACCGGCAACGCGGCTGTCGCCGGCGATGAGCGCTGCCGCACCTGCCTTCTGGACAAGCGGCACGATCAGTTCGGCGCGTTTCTGGAAAGCGGCGTCGTCCAGACCATATTGCGGAATGATGACGGAAGCGACATCGCCGCCCCGCAATGCATCTTCCACCTCTGCCGCCTGCTTTTGCGCGTCGTCCGATTGCGGAACGATCAGGACAAGGCGGCAACGATCTTCAACTAGGGTCATCGGTTCGTCCATTTCAGACAGAAGACGCTTACCGCGCAATCTGCACTCGTTTTCATATGACAAATCCGATAAACCGGACCGGCGAAAGGATCAACTGTCCATCCATGCTCACCGATTTTCATTTTTATCTCGTCGCCATCCCCGCAGTCGTGCTCGTCGGCCTTTCCAAGGGCGGCTTAGGCGGCGCTCTCGCCCTTATGGGCGTGCCGCTGATGGCGCTTGCCGTATCGCCAGTGCAGGCGGCGGCCATCTTCCTGCCGATCCTGATCGTCATGGATATCGTGGCGCTTTTTGCCTGGCGGCATTACAACCACCGGGAAACGCTCCTCGTCATGCTGCCGGGCGCAATCGCCGGTATCGCGCTCGGCTGGGCGACCTCGAGCCTCATTTCCGCGAACGCCATGCGTCTCGTCGTCGCCTCTGTCACGATCCTGTTCGTACTGCGTTATTTCTATGAGAGCTTCAAAAGCCGCAAAGGCCAGGAAATTCCGGCCAAGCCGCAAAGACCAGCTGCTGCAACCCTCTGGTCCAGCCTGTCGGGTTATGCGAGTTTCGTGGCTCATGCGGGCGGTCCGCCCTTTCAGATCTATGTTCTGCCGCTGAAGCTCGATCCAAAGACCTATACCGGCATGAGCGTGCGCTTCTTCGCCATCATGAATGCGATCAAGCTCATTCCCTATTTCGCGCTCGGCGCGCTGGACGCCACCAACCTCAAGACATCGGCAAGCCTGCTGCCGGTGGCGATGCTGGCGACGCTTGCCGGCGCCAGGGTGGTGAAATATCTGAAACCGGCCGTGTTTTACCCACTCATGTATGCCATGGCGCTGATTGCAGCGCTTAAACTGCTATGGGACGGACTGCCGTTCTAAATCCGACAATAAAAAAGCTCTGGCAGCAGGTTTTCGCCGCCAGAGCTCGAAAGGCTCAGACCGTCGACCCCTCATTCATCGAGGGCCGACGGAATGGCATAAATCAATGTCTTGTCGAGGCCTTGAGCCTCTGCAGTTCATCCTTCAGGCGCAGTTTTCGACGTTTAAGGTCCGCGATCTCTCTATCGTCAGACGACGGGGAAGCAAGAATACTTTCGAGCTCCTCCTCCAGAGCACCGTGTTTCTTTTCGAGCGATGCAATATGAGCCTGAATGGTCATGCGGCACGTCCTTCCTTTTTGAACCTACCTCCAGCTCTCCATCGCTGGAGTTTCAGGTTTACGACGGCAATGTGACACGGATCGCGCCGCTTGTCGAAGGCGAAATGAAGGCAATAAGTGGGCAATTTGGTCGCAAGGGATAACTTCCCGTTACCGCGATTTGATGATAGAGGCTCGTGAACGATCACAGACGCGCCGGAGCCGATCCGGCTGGCATAAAATGGGGATGACGAGATGCCCGATCAGGACCAGGCGGACATCAGGCTCACGCTGGCGCGGCTGCGCCAGGAGCATGAGGATTATGACGCGGCGATCAACGCGATGATCCAGACCAGCTGCGATGCGCTGAGAATACAGCGCATGAAAAAGAAGAAGCTGGCCGTCAAGGACAAGATGACCCAGCTCGAAGACCAGGTCATTCCCGATATCATCGCCTGAGCCCGGAGACATTACGTGACAGCAGAAACGCCCCCCGTCGCCATCATCATGGGCAGCCAGTCCGACTGGGAGACCATGAAGAACGCCGCCGATACGCTGGATGCGCTCGACATCGAATACGAAGCCCGCATCATTTCCGCCCACCGCACCCCGGACCGGCTTTATGACTTCGCCAATAGCGCGAAGGACGAAGGCTTCAAGGTCATCATCGCCGGTGCGGGCGGCGCCGCCCACCTGCCGGGCATGACGGCCTCGATGACGCCGCTTCCGGTCTTCGGCGTTCCGGTGCAGTCCAAGACCATGTCCGGTCAGGACAGCCTCTATTCCATCGTGCAGATGCCCGCCGGAATTCCGGTTGGCACGCTCGCCATCGGCAAGGCAGGCGCGATCAATGCGGCCCTTCTTGCCGCCGCGGTTCTGGCGCTGAGCGACGACGACCTCGCCGACCGGCTGGATGCCTGGCGTGCGCGCCAGTCGGCGGCTGTCGCGGAATATCCAATGGACAGCACCCAGTGACGACAAAAGTGATGGCAAAGACGACCAACCTGACCATCGGCATCATCGGTGGCGGGCAGCTCGGGCGTATGCTGGCGATGGCCGCAGCCCGCCTCAACCACCGTACCATCGTACTCGAACCGCAGGCCGATTGTCCGGCTGCGCAGGCCTGCAACGAGCAGATCGTGGCGGAATATGACGACGAAAACGCGCTTGCGGAACTCGCAAGCCGTTGCGATGTCGTGACCTACGAATTCGAGAACGTGCCTGTTGCGGCCGCCGAAAAGCTCAGCCTCTCCGTTCCCGTCTATCCGCCTCCGAAAGCGCTCAGCGCCTCGCAGGACCGGTTGACGGAAAAGCGCTTCCTCAATGGCTGCGGCATCCCGACTGCTGATTTCCGTGCTGTGGACAACCAGGAAGAGCTGGAGGCCGCATTGGCCGCCTTCGGGGGCAAGGGCGTTCTGAAAACCCGTCGCATGGGTTATGACGGCAAGGGCCAGCGTCTTTTCCGCGGTGGAGAAGACCTCGAAGGCGCTTTTGCGGCGCTCGGCGGCGTGCCGCTGATTCTCGAGAGCTTCATCTCCTTCGAGCGGGAAATTTCTATCATCGCCGCCCGTTTCCTGGATGGAACCGTCACCTGCTACGATCCGGCCGAGAACGTTCATCTGAACGGCATTCTACACACGTCCAGCGTTCCGGCCGCACTTTCCGACGCCGCGAGGGAAGTTGCCGTGCAATCGGCGGAAAAGCTTCTGGCTGCGCTGGATTATGTCGGTGTCACCGGCATCGAATTCTTCGTCCTGCCGGATGGTTCGCTGGTCGCCAATGAAATGGCGCCGCGCGTTCACAATACCGGCCACTGGACGGAGGCGGCCTGCGTAATCTCGCAATTCGAACAGCATATCCGGGCCGTATCGGGCCTTACTCCCGGCAGCACGGATCGCCATTCGGATTGCGTCATGACCAACCTCATCGGCGACGACATCGACGATGTACCGGCATGGCTGTCGAAAAAAGACTGTTTCGTGCATCTCTACGGCAAGACGGAAGCACGGCCGGGCCGCAAGATGGGCCATGTGACCGAGCTTTTGCGCACAGGAAAAGCCTAGTCTTTTAAGGCAAAGACACGGGCAAGTGTTGACAGGCAGGGCTCAAACGGGTATCTGCCTGCCAACCGAAAAGAGCGCGCCCCGTTGCGCGTTTTTGATTGTTTGAATAAGCACGGCAGAAACCGTGCAAAACTGCGGACCAGTAAAATGAAGATCAAGAATTCGCTTAAAGCGCTTAAGGCCCGTCATCGCGATAACCGCCTGGTTCGCCGCAAGGGCCGCGTCTACATCATCAACAAGCAGAACCCGCGCTTCAAGGCTCGCCAGGGCTGATTGACTGCGACTGCGGTTCGCGATCAAGCTCGCGGATCACTTTGTTGACAGAGCAGAAGTTTGCATTTGATATTGGGCGCAGTCGGGTTAAGCTTTAACCCATGCGCCCAAATCGTTTTTGCACGGCTATCATCCTCGCCCAGGGCTTCCTGTTTTCAAGCCTCCCGATTCCGGGAATGGCTGTCATTGCCCATGCGGCGGACGGGCAACCGCCTGCTGTTGCGGACTCCGCACCTTCATCCGCCAAGACGATCGACACGCTTTTCGCATCACTGAAAAAAGAACGGAATGCGGTCAAGGCGCGCAGCATCGCCAACCAGATCGCCTCCGAATGGAATGATTCCGGCAGCGCAACGGTCAACCTGCTGATGCAATGGGCGGGCGAAGCCGCAGACGAAAAGCGCAACGCCGCCGCTTACGATTTTCTCGACCAGGTCATTCTGCTCGATCCGGACTATGTGCAGGCGCCCTATCGCCGCGCCATGGTGCATTTTGCCGATGGCGACACCCGCAAGGCGATGGCGGATATTAACCTGACACTGGAAAGGGAGCCGCGCTATTTCCCGGCGCTGGCAAGCCTCGCCAATATCCTCGAAGCCTCGGGCCGCGACGAGCTGGCGTTGAAGGCTTGGGAACGTTATCTGGCGCTCTACCCCGCCGACAAGGACGCCCGCAAGGAGGCCGTCGACCTTTCGGAAAAGCTGGCCGGCACGCGCGGCTGAATTCGATACCACTGATTTTATTTATTGGACTTAGCAGGGCTTTATTTTGGCAGAGCAGAATGAATTTAAAGCAGCCGAAAGTCTTTTAAACTCCATCGGAGACAATCCGAGTTTCGATATAAGCGAGTTCATAGATCGAATTTCCGTGACTGAGGATTGGGGGAAACTCATCGTCGCCCATATCTATCTGGATCACATCGTCACTGAAGTTTTGAACATGCATCTAGATCATCCCGCCTCATATTTCAACGGCCACAGATCGTTCGCTGAGAAGCTCAGCCTATGTCAGGCGCTGGGATATTTTCGTGATGAATTCGGCAATGTTCTAAGGGCCGTCAATAACTTACGGAATAGGTTTGCGCACAAACTGGTATTCCACGTTTCGGACGAAGAGAAGCGCAATTTGTTTCGTACTCTCACGACGGAACGCGCCACATCCGAAGTGACCCGGTCAGGCGGTTTCGAGGAGTTTCTGTTTACAGTCGTTATGTTTGCAGAGATTTCGCGATCCGCGGAAAAGCGCCAAGCCGAATTGTCAAAAGAGCACAAATTCGTAAGTGAAAAAATCCTGGAGCTTCTTATCGCCAACAAGGACGTGTTGGAAAATAAGATTTAGCCGCAGGGCGCACCCGGAAGTCGCCCCACAGCTAGCTGTTGATCATTCCATGCCGAGCGCAGCCATATACGTCTGAAGAATGGTTTCTTCCTCGATACGCTCGTTGGCGTCCTTTTTGCGCAAGCGGATAATGGTGCGGATCGCTTTGGTATCGTAACCACGGCCTTTGGCCTCACCGATGACATCCTTGATATCGCCCTGAATGGCAGCCTTTTCTTCTTCCAGACGTTCAATCCGTTCAATAATCTGGCGCAGTTCTGCGGCGGCGACGGTTTCGGTGGTGCTGGTATCGTCCATCATGTCATCCTTCATTGGCGGCCCGCATGCGAGCCTTGTTCATTATATCCGGGCGAAGCCTTCGCCGGTCGCTGCCGGCGGGCAGCAGAATTCCGGCCTGTGAACTGCCCACTGAAAGGCCTCGCGTCAAGTCGTTTCCGTCGATCGGGGTTATTCCCTGGGCCTGTTCTGCTCAAAGGCGGCTTTCTGGGCATCACTCGCCTCCGCCTGATATTTTTCCTTCCAGTCCTCATAGGGCATGCCGTAGACGATTTCCCGGGACTCTTCCTTGCTGAGGGGAACGCCGGCCTCCTCGGCCGCTTCCCGGTACCAGTTGGAAAGGCAGTTGCGGCAAAAGCCGGCGAGATTCATCAGGTCGATGTTCTGCACGTCGTGGCGTTCGCGAAGGTGCTGCACGAGACGGCGAAATGCCGCCGCCTCGAATTCGACCTGCCGATTGTCGTTCTCAGTCGTCATGGCAAAACTCCAGGCTCAGTAGGGACCGGTGCGGGAGGCGAACTGCTGATATTCATGCAGGACGGGATCGTCGTTCATTGCGGCGAAAATGGGAGCGAGCCGGTCCGACCATTCGGCGATCCCCTCTTCATTCGCGATCAGATCCTGCCGAACCTCGAGAAGCGCATGCGGTATGCCCTTCATCATGCAATGGCGATACATGGTGTCACCCTTGAGCGCTCCGTCATAGGGTTCGTTGTCACCGACGAGGATGTCGCCCGTGGCCCGCAGATGCGCCAGAAGCGGATCGACCGCACGATGATCCGTATCCCACAGAACCGCCGCATGCCATGGCCGCGGCGTTTCCTTCCAGAACGGCGTGTAGGAATGCAGCGACAGAACCAGCGGCGCTTCTCCCGAGGCCTCGGCCACGCCGGTCAGCACACGATCCACGGCATTGTGATAGGGCCGGTGAAAAATCTCGATCCGCCTTTGCCATTCCTCGTCCGAAATCGGATGATTGCCAGGGATGATCGCCCCGTCCGAAATCTTCATGATGAGAGTGGGATCATCCTCGCCGCGATTCGGATCGATCAGCAGCCGGGAAAACCGCCCGAGCACCGCCGGCACGCCAAGGCGCGCGGCAAGTGAGCGCGTCAGCCCCTCTATACCGATATCAAATGCGATATGGCGATGAAAAGCGGTTTGCGGAAGGCCAAGTTTGCCGTAGTGTGCCGGCAGGAGGTTCATGGCATGGTCCGCCAGAAGAACCATGCCTTTGTCATAATCGCCTTCTATGATTTCATAGGGTATGAAGTCGTTCATCGATGATTTTCTGGGGCAGGATTGAGGAGAGAAGCTTGATGGCATGGCTTGAGGCCGGGCGCAAGTTGCGGCGAAAGAACAGCCATCTACCTTATCGCACTCACGATCCCACGAACAATATAATCGATTAAAATCGCGTTGACTTTCTTGGGCGGCCACGCCAAGAAGTGTGTTCATTATAACCATGGAATCCGGATGGAAGCCGTGACTCAGTCATCTCTCGCTCTTCCTCGCCACTTTCGGCATATCGCCCGTCTTTTTTCCGCAGCGGCATTGTTTCTGACCCCGTTCATGATCGCGGCGCCCGCGCATGCGGATTTTCGCGTGTGCAACAGCACGCAGAACCTCGTGGGGGTCGCAATCGGCTACCGGGCACAGGAGGGCTGGGTCAGCGAAGGCTGGTGGCAGGTCCCCTCCTCGACCTGCGCGACGCTGATCGAGGGTGAGCTGCAGTCACGTTATTATTATCTCTATGCCGAAGATGCCGCCCATGGCGGCCGCTGGACCGGTGACGTCAACATGTGCGTGGCGGAAAACGAGTTCAAGATCAACGGCGTGGACGATTGTTTTGCCCGCAGCTTCCAGAGAATGGGTTTCAAGGAATATGACACGGGCAGACAGGGCAGCTGGATGGTCCAGCTCTCCGATACGCCAGGCACACAGGGAAATCAAAACTGATGAAGCGTAACCGCAAAGTCAAAATTCTTGCAACTCTCGGCCCGGCCTCTTCCGAAGAGGCGATGATTGAGAAGCTGCATCTTGCTGGCGCAGATCTTTTCCGGATCAACATGAGCCATGCGAGCCACGACGTGATGCGGACGCTCATTCAGCGTATCCGTTCTGTCGAGAGCCGTACCGGCCGCCCCATCGGCATTCTGGCCGACCTGCAGGGTCCCAAGCTGCGCGTCGGAAAATTCGCCGAAAGCAAGGTCGAACTTGTTCCGGGCCAGACCTTCACGCTGGACAATAACGACACGCCCGGTGACAACACCCGCGTTTTCCTTCCCCATCCGGAAATTCTCGAGGCGGTCAAGCCCGGCCATCGCCTGCTGATCGATGACGGCAAGCTGCATCTGCGCGCTGAAAAGAGCGACGGCAAGAGCATCGTCACCACCGTCATTTCCGGTACACGCATTTCCGACCGCAAGGGCATCAGCCTGCCGGATACGCTGCTCGGCGTCGGCGTTCTGACCGACAAGGACCGCGTCGATCTCGACGCCGTTCTCGCCACCGGCGAAGTCGACTGGGTGGCGCTTTCCTTCGTCCAGCGTCCGGAAGACCTTGCCGAAGTGCGCAAGATCGCACGCGGCCGCGTCGGCCTGATGTCCAAGATCGAAAAGCCGCAGGCTGTCGAGCGCATCGAAGAAATCATCGAGCTTTCCGACGCGCTGATGGTCGCCCGTGGCGATCTCGGCGTCGAAATGCCGCTGGAAGCCGTTCCGGGCATCCAGAAGCAGTTGACCCGCGCCTGCCGCCGCGCCGGCAAGCCGGTCGTGGTCGCCACGCAGATGCTGGAATCGATGATCACCGCACCTGTACCGACCCGCGCCGAAGTCTCCGACGTCGCCACCGCCGTCTTCGAAGGCGCGGACGCCATCATGCTTTCTGCTGAATCTGCCTCCGGCGACTACCCGGTCGAAGCGGTCTCCACCATGGCCTCCATTGCCAGCACGGTGGAGCAGGACCCCTATTATTCCAATATCATCTATGCGCAGCGCGCCCAGCCGGAACCGACCGGCGCCGACGCCATTTCGCTCGCCGCCCGCCAGATCGCCGAAACGCTGAAGCTTGCGGCAATCGTCACCTATACGTCCTCGGGCACAACCGGTCTGCGCGCCGCGCGCGAACGGCCACAGGTTCCGATCATCGCGCTGTCGCCGATCATCCAGACCGCACGCCGCCTGTCGGTCGTCTGGGGCCTGCACTGCGTCGTCACGGGCGATGCCAGCGACCTCGATGACATGGTGAACCGCGCTTGTCGCATCGTGGTTTCCGAAGGTTTCGGCAAGCCGGGCGATCGTATCATCATCTCCGCCGGCGTGCCTCTCGGCACCCCTGGAGCAACCAACATGGTCCGCATCGCCTATATTGGCTCGGACGGCCAGAGCGGCGTCTAAAGCTTCAATATCCCGCATAAAAAACCCGCCGGTAACGGCGGGTTTTTTGTTGGCCTCTCGGCCGTCTTACTTATGAAAACAGGCTCAGTGCATCTTCACCGGCGTGCTGAAGCGGCTGGATTCGATGGCCACTGCACCAGGCTTGAAGCTCGCCGAGGTGGCGGAAGCCGACATGTCGTTGCTGAGCATGCGGTTGGCGACAACACGCGGCGCCTTTACCGAGCGTCCAGTCGTACCCTTGTTCTGGTTGAGCGCCCAATCCGAAATCAGATCCTGAGTCAGGCGTCCACCGCCCACCATGGCCTGCTGGGAAACGGCGGCATCCTGCCTGCTCGGGCGCGAACCCTTGGTCGGCATGCCGGCGCTGAGGCCGCCATTGATGGCAGGCTTCAGGTCGAAAGCATCACCGAAGCCAGCCTGCGGTTCGGCCTTGGCCGTTTCGGCGGGTGCGACGGTAACCTTGTGGTTGACGGCGGCCGGGAATGGCGCGGCTGTCGGCATGGCAGCCGACTGGACATGCGACCGGGCGGCCTGACCGCTCTGTTCAAGAGCCGCAACCACCGTCGGCGAAAGCGTATCCTCCTGCGCCTCGGCGAGATCGTCCTCACCTTCTGGATCGGCATTGGCCGCCGCCAGCAGGGCTTCCGCCACGGCCGGACGATTGGCAGGAACCGGAACAGAAGCGAGTTCGCCGGTCGCAGCCGGTGTCGCACCATCTGCGGACGCCGTCAGGATCGATCCCTCCGCATCACCTTTCATGCCACGGGGTCCGAGAAGTGTGGGCACCGGCACGGATACTTCAGCCAGATCGGCAAATTGCTGGCGCTCGGCCGGCGCGGAAGCCGGAGTCGGCGTGGTCGCTGCCTGCAGGGCATCCTGTGCGGCATTGCGGGCCGGCGAATAAAGCGCGGTCGCAAGGCCGGTATTGGCCGGCGGCTGGTTACCGAAGGCGGGTCGAGCCGTTGGCAGCGGCGCATCGTTCACGCCGGGAAGCGCCTGTGCCGAAGCAACTGCAATGGTGGGTTCAGGCTCGGGAGCCGCCTGCTGCGGAGCCGCCGGACGGGCGACGGCCGGGCGTTCTGCGGGCTCCGGCGCTGCGATGCTATCGGGATCTTCATCCTCGTCACCGCCGCCAAAGAGGGCCTGCAGCAACGTCTTGCGCTTGCCGCCGCCAGATGAGGCAGGGCCGGCACCGGCACTGGAAGCAACCTGAATGGAGGAGGAGCTGACGCGCTTCTTGTAATCGGCGAGCGCCTGCTCATAACCGGGAAGCGGCTTGCCGTCGGAAGGAAGATGCAGCGTATTGCCGTTCGGGAAGATGCGGACGAGTTCCTGGCGGCTCATGCGCGGCCAGGCGCGAACGCCGCCGACATCCATGTGCACGAAGGGAGAGCCCGACGTCGGATAGAAACCGACGCCACCGATCTGCATCTGCATGCCGATTTCACGAAGACGGGCAAGCTTCACACCGGGGATATAAAAATCCATGGCCTTGCCGAGCATATGCTGGCTTTTTTCCGCGACACCCTTGGTGCGTGTGCGCAGCAAACCGTTGGTTTCCGGCGAGCGGAAAGCCGAAACGACGTTGATATAGTCGGTCGCGCCGCTGCGGCGATAAACTTCCCAGACGAGATCGAAAAGGCGCGGGTCCATGCGTGTCGGCTGGTTGCGCCGCCAGTCGCGCAGGAAGCGGTTCAGCTCCTGCAGACCTTTCTGGTCATATTTTCCATTGCGCTTGAAGGTGATGACCGCCTTCTCGCGTGTATGGATATAATACAGTTTGAGGCTTCGCGTCTCGGCGGCGGCTTCCGTCGCCGAAACACCTACGAAAGGCATTGCGGCGAGCATCAGGCAGGCAAAGGTGACAGCGCGCGCCGACAGCTTCGTGCATATATCCTTGATCAAGCCGCGCGCGATCTTAGTCGAAAGCGCGTTATTCCGATGCAGATATGGCAATTCGATCCCCGCCTGGAAGACAATTTCTGTCACATTGCCTCAAATGAACGTCAAATACGGTGACACGATGGCAAAATTGCCACACACATACAACCTTCCTCTACATAGTGAATCAGCCACTAACAAGAGGTTTATAGACGGTAAGCGGATATCCTTGCTCAGAAGTTAACGAATTTACGATCTGCCTTCGAATACGGGGGTTGTGCGCTCAGGCTGCATCTCGAAGGGGATCGTCGGGATCGATGCCATAATCTTTCAGCTTTCGGTAAAGAGTCGAACGGCCGATACCAAGCTTTCTGGCAACCTGACTCATCTGCCCACGATAGAAGCGCAGGGCGAAACGGATGAGCTCCTCCTCGATCTCGGCCAGTTTGCGGATATTGCCCGATTCATCCATGCTGGAGATCAGGTTTCCGCCCCGGTAGATAGTGGTGGAAATATCCGACGGCTCCTCCATGACGGCGTGGTTTTCAGCGGCCGGTGGCGGGGCCGGCGAATAGGCCGCAAGTTTCAGAGACGCTCCCGATGGTGTGCGGATGACATCGTCCGCATCGTCGCCGGTCGAAAATTCCGGCAGCTGAAGCGCGATCTGCGGAAAATCGGAATCCGACAGTTCCTCGCCCTGCGAGAGCACTACCGCACGGAAGACAGCGTTTTCGAGCTGGCGGATATTGCCCGGCCAGTCATAGGCCGTCAGCAGCGCCAGCGCGCTGGCATTGAGGCCGACGGGATTTGGCAATTTCTGTTCCGCCGAAAAGCGCTCGGCAAAAACCCGCGCCAGATGGGGAATATCTTCCTTGCGGCGGCGCAGCGCCGGAATGGTGATCGGGAAGACGTTGAGGCGATAATAAAGGTCTTCGCGGAAACGACCTTCCTTCACCTCTTCGATGAGGTTCTTGTTGGTGGCGGAGATCAGCCGCACATTCACCTTCTGCACCCGTGCGGAGCCGACGGTTTCGATTTCGCCCTGCTGGACCGCGCGCAAGAGCTTCACCTGCACGTCCAGCGGCAAATCGCCGATTTCATCGAGGAACAGCGTGCCGCCATCCGCCTCCATGAATTTACCGACATGTTTTTCCGTCGCGCCTGTGAAGGCTCCTTTTTCGTGGCCGAAGAGGATGCTTTCCACGAGATTATGGGGAATGGCGCCGCAATTGACGGTGATGAACGGCTTGCTCGCCCTGTCGCCGGCCGACTGGATGGCGCGGGCGACCATTTCCTTGCCCACACCGGATTCGCCTTCCAGCACCACGGGGATGCTGGACTGGGCGGCGCGCTGCGCGAGTTCGATGACCCTGAGCATTGCGGGGCTTGCGGAAACGATATCGGTAAAATTCACTGCATTGCTCCGTCCGCGCCGGCCCGTGCGGGCCTTTGCCTCTCTCCTGTCGAGCTTGAGCGCATTGGAGATGGCGGCGCCGATCCTTTCCGGCGAAACCGGCTTGACGACAAAATCGAAAGCACCGGCGCGCATGGCCTGCACGACGGTATCGATGCCGCCCTGTCCCGTCTGGACAATGACGGGAACATCGGTGCCGAGTTCGCCGATAGCTTTGAGAAAGGTAAGCCCGTCCATTTCAGGCATCATGAGGTCGAGGACGATGACATTGATCTCGCCGCTATATTGCTTGAGCAGTTCCAGCCCCGCCTTGCCGTTTTCGGCGAGCAAGGCGAGATGCCCATAACGTTCCACCGCATTTTTGAGCAGGCGGCGCTGGACGGGATCATCGTCTATCACGAGAACATGCGCGGTCATTTTTAGCTCCGGTTTCCGGTTTATGGACCTGCTTCATGCGGTCCCTTATTCCGCACTCTGGCATGGGAGACTTGAACATCCAGTTTTGAGAATTGCTTGCATTTTATCCATTGCCGCGGGAAACAAGGTCCCCATATGCTTCGCACGCATAATCAGAAGGACACGTTCGATGACCCTCAACCGCCCTACCCCGCAACCCGTCTTCTCCCTTGCCGAAACCACCGGTCCGGCGCTTGGCGACCTGCCCGGCTGGAAGCTCTCGGACCTCTATCCGTCGGGCGATTCGCCGGAATACAAGGGCGATCTCGACAAGGCGGCGTCGATGGCGGCGGCTTTCGAGAAGAAATGGAAGGGCAAGCTTGAAGCAGCCGCGAAGGCGACGGGCGAAAACGGCATCGGTGCCGCGCTCAGGGAATATGAAGCGCTGGACGATCTCATTGGCCGCATCGGCTCCTTTGCCGGGCTCACCTATTTTTCCGATACGTCGAACCCGGCAAACGGCAAGCTTTACGGCGATGCCCAGGCGAAGCTGACGGATATTTCCTCCCACCTCCTGTTCTTCACCCTTGAGCTCAACCGCATCGATGACGCCACGATGGACGCCTGCATGGCGAATGACGCCGCGGCGGGTCACTACCGCCCGTGGCTGGTGGATTTGCGCAAGGACAAGCCGCACCAGCTCGACGACCAGCTGGAGCAGCTGTTCCTCGAAAAATCGATGACCAGCGCAGCGGCCTTCAACCGCCTGTTCGACGAGACGATGGCCGACCTGCGTTTCGACATTGACGGCGCGAGCCTGCCGCTGGAAGTGACGCTCAACATGCTGCAGGAACCGGAGCCGGAAACCCGAAAGAAAGCGGCTCAGGCGCTGAGCGCCACCTTCAAGGACAATCTGCGCGTCTTCACGCTCATCACCAACACGCTTGCCAAGGACAAGGATATTTCCGACCGCTGGCGCAAATTCGAGGATATTGCCGATAGCCGTCATCTCGCCAACCGCGTCGAGCGCGAGGTGGTCGATGCCTTGGCGGCGGCGGTCAAGAAGGCCTATCCGCGCCTCTCGCATCGTTATTACGCCATGAAGGCGAAATGGCTCGGCATGGAGCAGATGAATTATTGGGACCGCAACGCGCCGCTTCCCGATACGTCGAACACCATCATTCCCTGGGATGAGGCAAAGGACACCGTGCTTTCCGCCTATGGCAATTTCGCCCCCGAGATGGCCGATATTGCCCGCCGTTTCTTCGATGAAGAATGGATCGACGCGCCGGCCCGCCCTGGCAAGGCGCCCGGCGCCTTCGCGCATCCGACCGTGCCCTCGGCCCATCCTTACGTGCTCGTCAACTATCTCGGCAAACCGCGCGACGTGATGACGCTTGCCCATGAGCTTGGCCATGGCGTGCATCAGGTGCTGGCCGGGGAGCAGGGCGCCTTGATGTGCGCGACGCCGCTGACGCTTGCCGAGACCGCCTCCGTCTTCGGGGAAATGCTGACCTTCCGCAAGCTGCTCGACGACACGAAAGATGTCCGGGAACGCAAGGCCATGCTCGCCCGCAAGGTCGAGGACATGATCAACACGGTCGTGCGCCAGATCGCTTTTTATGAATTCGAGCGCAAACTGCACACCGCCCGCAAACAGGGAGAACTGACCTCCGAGCAGATCGGTGAATTGTGGCTGTCCGTTCAGGCCGAGAGCCTTGGTCCGGCAATCCGGATTTCCGAAGGCTACGAGACATGGTGGACCTACATCCCCCATTTCATTCACTCGCCCTTTTATGTTTATGCCTATGCCTTCGGCGACTGCCTGGTGAACTCGCTCTATGCGGTTTACCAGAAGGCCGAGACGGGTTTTCAGGAGAAATATTTCGAGCTTCTGAAGGCGGGCGGCACCAAGCATCATTCGGAGCTTCTGAAACCCTTCGGCCTCGATGCGACCGATCCCTCTTTCTGGGACAAGGGGCTTTCGATGATCGAGGGACTGATCGACGAGCTGGAAGCGCTGGATAACAAACAGGCTTAATCTCTTCCGCCGGCAGGGCTATCCTATTTCGGACAAGCTTTGCCGGTTGATATTGCCGGCGGAAGACACCGGCAACAATTCGGGCGACGAGCACAGGCAATGAAACGCAAACCCGCCGATCTGACCTTGAGGGAAACCCTGCGCTGGGAGCCGCAGACCGGCTTTCAGCGCATCGACCAGCATATACGCCGATTGCTGCGCTCCGCCGACGCGCTCGGTTTTCGCGCGCCGGTCAATGCGGTTCAGGTGCTGGAAAAGAAGGTGGGCGGCGAAAAGCCGCTCTGCGTCAGGCTGGTCATGAACTACAAGGGCGAACTCGACGTCGAAACCGCCGACTTCCAGCCCTTGCGGCAGGATGCCGTCTGGCGGGTCCGCATCGCCCGGCAGACCACGCTCGATTCCGCCGATACCTTCTATCGCCACAAGTCCTCACGCCGCGAGCCCTACGATGCCGCCCGGGCCGAATTTTCAGCCGGGGAGGCCGACGAGGTGCTGCTGCTCAACGAACGCGGTGAGTTGTGCGAGGGATCGTCGACCAGCATTTTCGTTGAAATGCCGGATGGGCAATTGCTGACGCCGCCGCTCGACAGCGGCATTCTGCCGGGTGTGCTGCGCGCCGATCTGATCCGCGAACGCAGGGCGCGCGGACAGGCGCTGAAACCGGCAGACATTGCCGGCCGGAAACTCTTCGTCGGCAATTCGCTGCATGGGTTGATTGCGGCGGAACTCGTTTAAACAGTTACCGACAGAAGCCGGTCGCGGCCTTTTTCCTTGGCCGCATAAAGAGCCTGATCCGCCCGCATGAAAACATCGTCGGCGCTTTCGGACGCGCGATAGACCGTCAGCCCAGCTGAACAGCTATAGGAAAAGTCCGGAAATTCGGAGAGAGGCCTTGAAAGGCGCACCTTCTGCAGCAGCCGTTCGACGACCTCCCGGCCCTCGGCCACCGTGCTGCGCGGCAGGATGAGCATGAATTCCTCACCGCCGATCCTGCCGAAACAATCCACCCGCCGGATGACGGAATGGGCGATGCCGACGAAATCGCGAAGCACCGCATCCCCGCATTTATGACCGAAACGGTCGTTGATCTGCTTGAAGAAATCGATATCGAGCGTGCACAGGCAAAAAGGCGTTTCCAGCCCCTTGGCAACCCGCTCCACCTGCAAAGCCAGCTTGGCGAAGACGAAACGGCGGTTTGCCGTTCCCGTCAATTCATCGGTCTGCGAGGCGCGGACTGCCAGATCCCGGTCCTGCCGCAGCGTTCTGTAGCCCTGGCGCAATTCGGTGACGTCGCTTGCAACGCACAGCATCCAGCCATCCTGCTGCACCGTTTCCGTCATCCAGAACCAGCGGCCGTCATGCATATCCATCTCAAAGGCGCGGTAAGGCAGCTTGCCGCGCCGGGACTGCGCCGACAGCAGCCATCCCTCGAAATCATTGTTGCGGACGACGACACCGGTGCGCAGCCGATGGTTCAGCCGCATGATATCCGCCCAGGTCGGGAAATCGCCGGCGGCGAGCTGAAAGCTTTCCCGAAACGACGGATTGGCATGGCGCAACCGGTCCTCGGAATCGTAAAGCGCAATAAGAACGGGGGTGGCACTCTGAAGCGCTGCGACACGCTCGATAAGATTATTCAACAGGCAACTCTCCCGTGATGGCGAAAATTCCCCCGTCGTCATCCGGCCAAAGCCCCCAAGCCTTTGGACATAGAGAGGAAAAGAAGAACTTAATTATAAACGCACTATCTAAAATGCGAAGAGGCAGAATGCGGTGGAAAGGGTGCGCGCGCCCGCCTTGCCGTCGCCATCGTCATATGTCCGTCATCCACCTGCCCTTTATTGTGGCACGCTTTTATGATCTAGCTTACTTATTGGCAAAAAAGGAAAATTGACGAATGACGGATAAAAACCACCCGATTTACGGCGATATTGACGGCCCCATCATCATGATCGGCTTCGGCTCCATCGGGCGCGGCACTCTTCCGTTGATCGAACGTCATTTCAATTTCGACAGGACCCGGCTCGTCGTCATCGACCCGCGCGAAGACATCGCCGCCTTTCTGGCCGAGAGGAATATCCGCCATATCCAGACGCATCTGACCAAGGAAAATTACCGCGAGATTCTCAAGCCGCTCCTCAAGGGCGTTCAGGGCCAGGGCTTCTGCGTCAATCTTTCGGTCGATGCCGCCTCCGTCGATCTGATGCGGATTTGTCGCAAACATGGCATGCTTTACATCGACACGGTCGTCGAACCCTGGCCCGGTTTTTATTTCGACGCCGATGCCGATAATGCGGCCAGAACCAATTATTCGCTGCGCGAAACCATGTTGAAGGAGAGGGCGCGCAAGCCGGGCGGCACGACGGCGGTTTCCACATGCGGCGCCAATCCGGGCATGGTGTCCTGGTTCGTGAAACAGGCACTCGTCAATCTCGCCAGAGATACCGGCCTCGACATCGAGGAGCCGCAGCCGCATGACCGCGATGGCTGGGCAAAGCTGATGAAGCGGCTTGGCGTCAAGGGCGTTCACGTGGCCGAACGCGACACCCAGCGGGCGAAGGAACCGAAGCCCTTCGGCGCTTTCTGGAACACATGGTCCGTCGAAGGTTTTATCGCGGAAGGTTTTCAGCCAGCCGAACTCGGCTGGGGAACGCATGAAAACTGGATGCCGAAAAACGCAAAAAAGCAGAAAAAGGGAAGCAAGGCGGCGATCTATCTCGATCAGCCCGGCGCCAATACGCGGGTGCGGACATGGTGTCCGGGCCTTGGGCCGCAATACGGATTTCTCGTCACGCATAACGAAGCGATTTCGATTTCCGACTATTTCACCGTCCGCAACGATGATGGCGACGTGACCTATCGGCCAACCTGCCATTATGCCTACCATCCCTGCAATGACGCCATTCTTTCCCTGCATGAGCTTTTCGGCAATGGCGGCACCCCCCAGCCGATCCAGCATGTGCTCGGCGAAGACGAGCTTGTCGACGGCGCCGATGAACTCGGCGTTCTTCTTTATGGCCATGACAGGAATGCCTATTGGTATGGCTCGCGGTTGAGCCTGCAGGAAGCACGCTCACTCGCCCCCAACCAGAATGCGACCGGATTGCAGGTCAGCTCCGCTGTGCTCGCGGGCATGGTCTGGGCGATTGAGAACCCGCAGGCCGGCATCGTCGAGGCGGATGAAATGGATTATCGCCGTTGCCTTGAGGTGCAGCGCCCCTATCTCGGGCCCGTCGAGGGACATTATACCGACTGGAAGCCGACCGATGGCCGCCCCGGCCTGTTTCCCGACAATATCGATACGTCCGATCCCTGGCAGTTTCGCAACATCCTCGTGCGCTGACGGGGCGGAGTCTCATATTTGTCACGCACGGGCTTTCCTGCACGACATCAGGAACCGGGGAGAGCGAACAACGTTGCCTTGAAATAAGCAACGCTTCGCGGCATGGTCGAAGCACAGAAGGTTTCATCGAATCGCAGGAGAACAGGCCCATGAACTTCAAGACAAGCGCTGCTTTGCTTTCAGCCGCCATCGCGGTGTCTTCATGCGTCGCGCCGGGTCCCTCCCAGCAGACCTCGATGGCGCCTTCGCTTTCCCGCGGCCCGGCCGTCGACGGTCGCTGGATCGACCGCAACGGCATCGTATCGACATTCCAGAACGGCGCCTTCTCCACCCGTTCGACCGATACCAACACGCTTCTGGCCTCCGGCACCTATGTGACGATTTCGCCGACGCTTTACGAAATCAACATGACCTCGCTGGTGCGCAACACGCAGTCGCGCGTCAACTGCGCCCTCGTCTCCCCGTCACAATTGAACTGCACGACCGACACGAACAGCCAGTTCTCGCTGACGCGCCAAGGCTGATAACGTCACCTTTTCAAAGAGATGATCTTCTGGAACGCACGCCTCAGGCGTGCGTTTTCGTTTATTGTGCGCCTGTCATAATTTCGCTTGCGGCGATTGCCGCTAAATGGAAACATCGCGCTTTGAAAGACTGACATGATTTCAGATTAGAAAATGAGCACGGCCGGAGGATGATCGACCACCGGGCTTCCGCTTTGAACAGGAGAGAGGGACCATGAAGAAAATTTTGGGACTGGGCATGCTGAGCGTTTCGGCGATAACGCTTTCGGCCGGAGCGGCTCTGGCCGATTACGAGCTCAACATTCTTCACATCAACGATTTTCACTCCCGTATCGAATCGATCAACAAGTTCGACTCGACCTGCTCGGCGGAAGAAGAAGGCAAAAACGAATGCTTCGGCGGCGCCGCCCGTCTTCTGACTGCAATCAATCAGACCCGTGATGCCCTGAAGGCTCAAGGCAAGAATGTCCTCCTGCTCAATGCTGGCGACAATTTCCAGGGATCGCTGTTCTACACCACCTACAAGGGCACGGTGGAAGCGGAAGTACTGAACGCCATGAAGTTCGACGCCATGACCGTCGGCAACCATGAGTTCGACGACAGCGAAGACGGGCTTGCCGGCTTCCTAGACAAGGTGCAGTTCCCCGTCGTGACCGCCAATGTGGTGGCCACCGCCGCCTCGAAAATCGGCGACCGCGTCAAGCCGTCCATCGTGCTCGAAGTCGGCGGACAGAAAATCGGCATCGTCGGCGCGGTCGCAAACGATACGGCGGAACTGGCAACGCCCGGTCCCAATATCACCATCGCCGAAGATGTCGCGAAAATCAGCGAGCAGGTGCAGAAGCTGAAGCAGGACGGCGTCGACAAGATCATCGCGCTGACCCATGTCGGCTATCCGCGCGATCTCGAATTCATCGCCAAAATCCCTGACGTCGACGTCGTGGTCGGCGGCCACACACATACGCTGCTTTCCAACACCGACCAGAAGGCCGAAGGCCCCTATCCCACCCTCGTCGACAATCCCGGCGGCTATAAGGTTCCGGTCGTGCAGGCCGGGCAGTACAGCAAATATCTGGGCGACCTCAAAGTGGTCTTCGATGACAGTGGCGTGGTCAAGGAAAGCAAGGGCGATCCAATCCTCATCGACTCCTCCTTCAAGCCCGATGAAGCCACGCTGAAGCGCATCGATGAGCTGAAGGCGCCGATCGAGGCTCTGAAGTCGAAGGTCGTCGGCTCCTCGGAAGGCCCGATCGAGGGAGACCGCAAGGTTTGCCGCGTGAAGGAATGCTCCATGGGCAATCTGGTGGCGGATGCAACGCTTGCGCGCGTCAAAGATCAGGGCGTGACCATCGCTTTCGCCAATAGCGGCGGCCTGCGCTCCTCCATCGATGCCGGCGATGTCTCCATGGGCGAAGTGCTGACGGTTCTGCCGTTCCAGAATACCGTCGCAACCTTCCAGCTGAAGGGCGAGGATATTCGCGCCGCCCTCGAAAACGGCGTCAGCCAGATCGACGACGGCGCTGGTCGTTTCATGCAGGTCTCCGGCCTGAAATATTCCTTCGACCGCTCGAAGCCCGCCGGCGGCCGGGTCGTTTCGGTCGAGGTCAAGGAAGGCGACGCTTTCGTGCCTCTCGATCCCGCCAAGACCTACATCGTCGCGGCCAATAATTACGTGCGTACCGGCGGCGATGGCTTCAAGGTCTTTGCGACCAAGGCCATCAACGCCTATGACTTCGGCCCTAACCTCGAGGAAGCCGTTGCGGCCTATATCACCGCCAACAGCCCCTATAAGCCCTACACGGATGGCCGTATCAGCGAAGTGACGCCTGCCGGTTATGTCGCGCCGGCAAAGCCTGCGGCACCTGCGCCGGCAGCAACCGCACCTGCGCCGGCCGCCACACCCGCTCCCGCAGCACCTGCAGCCACAGCACCGGCCGCCACGGCTCCGGCCACGGCGACGCCCGCAGCCGCCGCTGCAGCCGCCAGCAAATATGTCGTTGAAAAGGGCGACTCGCTCTGGAAGATCGCAGCCGAGAAATATGGCGACGGCGCTCTCTGGAGCAGGATTGCCAAGGCAAACACGCTGAAGCATCCGAACCACATCGAGATCGGCGAGGAGCTGGAGCTGCCGGCTCAATAAGCCGGACGGGAACAGACAGGGCAATTTGCCGCAGACAGGAAACCGGCCCTCGGAAATCGGGGCCGGTTTCTTATTTTCCTTTTAAAAACAAATCCTTACAGATCAAATTTTGGCAAAGGACATCCTGCAGCGCCCCCCGCCCCGGAAATAGCCTCCGCCGGTGGTTTAATCCTGAAAAATTTCGTCTAGAACACGTGAACAAATTGATAGCACGAGCGTATAGCTCGGGCATCGCCGGCCCAACCCCGTCGCGGTTTGCGTTCGGCGCGCATAAACAGAAGATGGAGCGTTTCCGCCCTTGTCCGAAACGGAACCGCTCCTCACGCAACCAGTCCGAGTTTCAGGGTGTCATTCATGGCGACAGAACTATCCGCACTCCCCGCAAACCATCCCCACACAGCATTTGGCAAGGTCGGCGTCCTGCTCGTCAACCTCGGCACGCCTGACGGTACGGACTATTGGCCGATGCGCCGTTATCTGGCGGAATTCCTGAGCGACAAGCGGGTAATCGAATGGTCGCGTCTCTACTGGTATCCGATCCTTTACGGCATTGTTCTCAACAAGCGCCCTCAGAAAGTCGGCAAGGCCTATGAGGAGATCTGGAACCGCGAGCGCAATGAAAGCTATCTGCGCACCTATACTCGCAGCCAGGGCGAGCTGCTGGCGGAAGCGCTGAAGGACCTGCCCAATGTCGCGGTCGACTGGGGCATGCGTTACGGCCAGCCCTCCATCGCCTCCAAGATCGACGCGCTGAAGGAACAGGGTTGCGAAAAAATCCTGCTTTTCCCGCTTTACCCGCAATATGCCGCATCGACCACGGCAACCGTGAACGACAAGGCTTTCGAGCATCTGATGAAGCTGCGCTGGCAGCCCGCCATCCGCACCGTACCGCCCTATCACGACGATCCGGCCTATATCGAAGCGCTCGCCACCTCCGTCAAAAACCATCTGGCGACGCTGGACTGGGAGCCGGAAATGCTGATCACCTCTTTCCACGGCATTCCGCAATCCTATTTCAAAAAGGGCGATCCCTATTATTGTCACTGCCAGAAAACCGCCCGGCTGCTGCGCGAGGCGCTGGGGCGGACAGAGAAAAATTTCATGATCACCTTCCAGTCGCGTTTCGGACCGGAAGAATGGTTGCAGCCCTATACCGACAAAACCGTGGAAAAGCTGGCGTCGGAAGGCATCAAGCGCATCGCCGTAATGAATCCCGGCTTTGTTTCGGATTGTCTTGAGACGCTGGAAGAAATCGCCGGTGAAGCGGGCGAGATTTTCCTGCATAATGGCGGAGAGAAATTTACCCATATTCCCTGCCTGAACGACAGCGCCGAGGGCATGAATGTTCTCGAAAAGGTTGTGCGGCGGGAGTTGCAAGGATGGGTGTAATCTTGCCATAACCATGCCGGGGTAAAACCCGGACGGTTCCGATCAGGAGGAAAAGTGATGATTGCATTGGGCGGTTTCGACATCGTCGTCATGGCAGCGGTGGTTCTCGTTATTCTGGTGCTGTTTGCCGGCATCAAGACCGTCCCCCAGGGGCATCGTTACACGGTTGAACGGTTCGGGCGCTACACCCGCACACTCGAGCCGGGCCTGAACCTCATCGTGCCGTTCTTCGAAACCATCGGTTCGAAAATGAACGTGATGGAGCAGGTCCTGCATATACCGACACAGGAAGTCATCACCCGCGACAATGCCAGCGTCTCCGCCGACGCCGTCACCTTCTATCAGGTCCTCAATGCCGCGCAGGCCGCTTACCAGATCGCCAATCTGGAAATGGCCATCGAAAACCTCACCATGACCAATATCCGTTCGGTGATGGGCTCGATGGACCTCGACGAATTGCTGTCGAACCGCGACGCCATCAACGACCGCCTGCTGCGTGTGGTGGACGAGGCGGTGGGACCATGGGGCATCAAGGTCACCCGCATCGAAATCAAGGACATCGCACCGCCGAAGGATCTCGTCGATTCCATGGCGCGGCAGATGAAGGCCGAGCGCGAAAAACGCGCGCAGGTGCTGGAAGCCGAAGGCGCCCGCAATGCCCAGATCCTGCGCGCGGAAGGCGCAAAGCAATCCGCCATTCTGGAGGCGGAAGGCCAGCGCGAGGCGGCATTCCGCGATGCCGAGGCGCGCGAGCGTCTGGCCGAGGCCGAAGCCAATGCCACCCGCATGGTCTCGGAAGCCATCGCCGCCGGCAATGTCCACGCCATCAACTATTTCGTCGCCCAGAAATATACCGAGGCTCTGGCGGAGATCGGCACGGCGAAGAATTCCAAGATCGTGCTGATGCCGATGGAGGCTTCGGCGCTGATCGGTTCCCTCGGCGGTATCGGCACGATTGCGAAAGAGGTTTTCGGTGACAGGGGCGATGCGCCGACTGCGCCCGCCGCCTCCACAGCGCCCCGTTCCGTGCCGCCGACGCGGCCTTCCGGCCAGAGCATCAACGTCACGATCCCCGGTAATCCCTTCGGCGCTTCATCGGAGAAGTGATGATGTTGCAACGGCTTGCCACTGAGCTGGGACCATGGAGCTGGTGGATTGTCGCCTTCGTGCTTCTGGCCGCCGAACTCATCGCTCCCGGCGTATTCCTGATCTGGATCGGCCTCGCCGCGCTGGTCATCGGCGCGGTCTCGCTGCTTTTATGGGATGCGGCATTCTGGGCCTGGCAATTGCAGCTGGTGCTGTTTGCCGCGCTTTCCGTCGTGTTCGCCCTGCTCGGCCGGAAATATTTCGGCAGGAACCGGGCGGCAAGCGACGAGCCCTTCCTCAACCAGCGTGAGGCAAGCCTTGTCGGTCGCACCGCTACCCTCCAGGAACCGATTGTCGAAGGGCGTGGCCGGATCAGGCTGGACGATACCTGGTGGCCGGTCAACGGCGAAGACCTGCCGGCCGGCACCCGTGTGAGAATTGCTTCCGCACGCGGACGCACGCTGACAATCGAGCCGTTGGACCGATAGGTTTTCAGGAACATTTTTTCAGGATCGGCGGTGGCTTCAAGCCACGCCAATTCTCAAGAGATCGTGGAAATGCACCAGCCCGATGGGCCGGTTGTCATCATCGATGACAATCAGCGCGCCAATGTGGAATTTTTCCAGCGTCGCCAGCGCGCTGGTCGCCAGCACCGATTTTTTGACGGTCTTCGGCGTGCGGGTCATGATGTCATCGACCGTCATTTCGGCGAGGTTGCGCGACAGGTTTCGTGCCATATCGCCTTCGGTGACGATGCCGCACAGGCGGCCATCCTCGTCCAGAATGCCGACACAGCCGAAATGCTTGCGGGAGAGAACCCCGACCGCTTCCGGCATGGCCGTTCCCTTGTTGACCAGCGGCACACGATCGCCGGTATGCATGATATCGCTGACCAGCGTCAGGCTCGCCCCCAGCTTGCCGCCGGGATGAAACACCTTGAAATCGCCCGCGGTGAAATTGCGCGCCTCCAGCAGCGCAACGGCAAGGGCATCGCCCAGCGCAAGCTGCATCAACGTTGAGGTCGTCGGCGCAAGGCCGAGCGGGCAGGCTTCCTGCTCATTGGGAACCAGCAGCACGATATCGGAAGCCTGTGCCAGCGATGAATTTTCCGAGCAGGTGAGCGCGATCAACGGAATGGAGAAACGGCGCGAATAGTTGATGATGCTGCGCAGTTCGGCGCTTTCGCCGCCCTTGGAAATGGCCAGCACCACATCATCGCCGCCGATCATGCCCAGATCGCCGTGATTGGCCTCCGCCGCATGCACAAAAAAGGCAGGCGTCCCGGTGGAGGCGAAGGTGGCGGCAAGCTTCGCGCCTATGTGGCCGCTTTTACCGACCCCGGTAATGATGAGACGGCCATTCGACTGGCCGATGGTCTCGATCGCCTTGCAGAAGGGGTCTGAAAGACCGTTCCTCAGAGCATCCTCAAGGGCGGCAAGGCCAGCCCGCTCCATCGAAATCGTCCGCACGGCGGATTCGATGGCATTGTCTTCGACCAGTTTGACGGCGCGCGTAATCATGGCCGACTGTTACTCTTTCAGCCGGAATAAGTCCACTCTCCAGCCGGTGAGCGCCGGGTTTTAGTCGATGTCGTCCAAAAATGTTCGACGGTTTCAGTCCGACGACATGTCATCAATGACGCCGGTCCGGCGGAGAAATCTCCTCCATCGTTCCAAGCCGCTTGAAAGGGATGTTTTCCTCGTCGACCAGATATCGCCCGAGCGTCCTTACCCATGAGACCGAGCCGTCGCTGCGGCGCACGGCATATTCCTGATTATAAAAACTCGCGGCCTTCAGGGTGGTCAACGCCGTTTCGATCACATGGTTTCGATGATCGAGGTCCACTTTTTCAAGCATCTGAAAAATGCTGATGCCCTGCATCGCCTCCCGCAGCGGAATCCCGAAGAGTTCAGCACATACTTCATCTAGGTAGAAACGGTCATTGGTAATATCCCAACAATAAAAACCGACCTGCTTGGCGTTCAAAACGGGATTCATGAAACGGCGCTGTCACACAAAATAAAATTCAATACCACTTGCTGCGCAATAGACGATCAGCCGCTGTAAACTATAGGGCAATTCCGTGCCAAATTGAAACGTTTTAATCTTCTCATATTAGAATTTTTTTGCATTTATGACTATTCTTCTCCAGTAACCGAGGTGAGTGAAATCGAGCCGCCCGATTGAGCGATGGGATGTCTCTGCTTTTCCCTCGCCTGCCATAACGCTGAAATCCCGGCGATCTTTATCAACTGTTAACCATAAAAAACCTATTGTTAAAGCGATGTTAAAACTTGCGTCGCGTGTCTGGTCCCTGGTTTCTTCACGTCATTTCATCGGCCTGTCACTCATGGGCCTGAGGAGATGTCTTGTTGGCCCTTCGATCCGGCATCGGCCAAACTCGCCGGGTGAAAAGGAATGAGCGTGAAGGGCACCGCCACACGTCTGCCGACGTCGCGGAAAGCAGCAACCCTGCTGCTCGCCTGCACGATTTTTTACCCACAGGGAAGCACCTTCGCGCAGACTGCAACGACAGCCATACCGGTATTGCCGGGCAGCGCTTCTGCCGTCGACGGAGCAGCTTCCCCCACACCGGCGACGGACAATGGGGTGAGCACTGGCACGGGCGCTGTCCCGGCCACAGCTACACCCACGCCGGCACCGCAACTCTGGCGTCCGTCCAACAATCCCGGCGATCCGATTTACGAACAGCAGGACGAAGCGGGCCAACCCTATGCCGAAGGCGAAAACCCCTATGAGCCGACGGTGGACGGTGGCGAAAATCCACGGATAGCCACCGAACCCGGCCAGACGCCCGGCATCCGGCTCGGCACATTCCTGCTGCGGCCCTCGATCAGCCAGACGATCAATACGGAAAAGCAGACGAATACCGGCGGCCCTTCCAGACGCAATTATCTGACGACAGGCATACGCGGTACGCTCACCAGCGACTGGTCCCGTCACGCCTTGACGGTGACGGGCGACGGCGCCTGGGAGAGGAACTTCGGCAGCGACAAGGACGGCGAAGAACCCCGGGCCAGGATAGAGGCCGATCTGCGCCTTGATCTTGGCGAAGAAACGACGGCCAATCTCAAGGCCGGTTACGAATTCAGCCGCGAAGACACGACGGACCCCAATGCTCTCACCGGCGCTGCCGTGCAGGGCGGCGAACACCGCTTCACCACCGGCGCATCGATAGAGCGGGATTTCGGCAAGCTGCGCGGCCTGGCAGCGCTCGATCTGTCGCGCACGGTCTATACGGATGCGAAAGGCGTCGACGGCCGGCCGATCAGCCTCAGTGACCGCGACCAGAACGGCGCGAACCTGCGCGGACGCATCGGTTATGAATTGTCGCCGGCACTCATCCCCTTCCTCGAACTGAATGCCGGGACGACCAAATATGACAGGCGTCTCGACAATTCGGGCTATGCCCGCTCCTCCAATGCCTATGGGGCGAAGGTCGGCGCGGAAGTCGATCTTGGCGAGAAGACACGTGGCGAGGCCGCCATCGGCTATCTGCGCAAGCAATATGACGACGATCGCCTCGCCTCGATAGGCGCATTGACGCTGGATGGCGAACTCAACTGGTCACCTCAGCGGGGCACCAATGTCAATCTCGGCCTGCGCACGACGATAGAGGACTTTGCCGGCGGACCGCAGGGTGGCTGGATTTCCTATCGGCTGGATGCCGGCCTGACCCACGAATTGCGCAGCAACCTCGTTGCCCGCCTGACGGGACAGATCGTGCATCGCACATTCCCCTCTTCCGACATGGAAAATGCCGTTGAATATACCGCTGGCGCCGGCCTGACCTGGGGACTGAACCGCTATCTCGACCTGACGGCGGACGTCAGCTATCAGTGGACACCGGTTTATGACAGCAGCGAGCTGCGCGTCGGCGCAGGACTTGTCCTTAAGCGATAGGCTTCGGCCAAAAAGAAATCCCGGCGCTGAGGCCGGGATTCCGTTGTTGTTCTGGTGAATTACTTCAGCCCGTTGATCAGGGCCTTGATCGGCTCTTCGATCGCCGGGCGAATATCGCCACGCTCCAGCGCGAAGGCGACGTTGGCAAGAATGAAACCATCCTTGGCGCCGCAATCGAAGGTCTGTCCACGGAAATGATATCCGGAGAACTGCTGCGACTTGGCAAGCGTCAGCATGCCGTCCGTCAGCTGGATTTCGTTGCCGGCGCCACGCTCCTGATTTTCGAGAATGTCGAAAATCTCGGGCTGAAGAATATAACGGCCGTTGATATAGAAATTCGACGGCGCCGTACCCTTGGCAGGCTTTTCGACCATTTCAGTGATCTTGAAACCTTCACCCACGGCATCACCCACGCCGACGATACCGTATTTATGCGTCTGGTCGGGAGCGCATTCCTGCACCGCGATGACGTTGCCCTGGGTCTGGTCGTAAAGTTCGACCATGCCCTTGAGGCAGCTTTTCTGCGAATGCATGATCATATCGGGCAAGAGCACGGCGAAAGGCTCGTCACCGACGATATCACGGGCGCACCAGACCGCATGGCCAAGACCGAGCGGCACCTGCTGGCGCGTGAAGCTTGCAGTACCCGCCTTGGGCAGAAGGCCGGCCAGCAATGTCAGCTCGGCATTCTTGTTGCGCTCGCGCAGCATCTGTTCAAGTTCAAATTGAATATCAAAATAATCTTCGATCACCGCCTTGCCGCGGCCGGTGACAAATACAAAATGCTCGATGCCCGCTTCCGCCGCCTCATCGACGACGTATTGAATGACCGGCTTGTCGACGACGGTGAGCATTTCTTTCGGAACCGCCTTGGTTGCGGGCAGGAAACGCGTGCCGAGACCTGCGACCGGAAATACGGCCTTCCGAATTTTCTTCTGTTCTACCACATATCCCTCCTGAGAGATAAAACTTGATCACAATCCCCGCACGCTGTTGTTATTTCAAAAATAACAACGTTTTGTAAAGGGTGACGCTACCATCTATTAATGGTAAAGAATTTGTTGACGTTCTTTTGTTATCCATGATGACGCCCGATGCGTTTTCGCAATCGAAATGACATTCGAGAGAACGAAAGACAGACGATGACAAAGATGATCCTTTCAGATGTCCGCAAATTCGGCTGCATGGTCGTTGCAGGCCTGGCAATCTCGCTGGCGCCCGTTTCGGCCCGCGCCGATCAGGGATTCCGTCAGTGGATCAACCAGTTCTATGCAACAGCCGCGAAAGAAGGCATTAGCAAGGCGACCTATCAGAAGGCCTTTGCCGGTGTCAGCGAGCCTGATCCGGATGCGCTGCGCAAGGCCACCTTCCAGCCGGAATTCACCACGCAGATCTGGGATTATCTCGATTCCCGCGTCAATCCGTACACGGTGCGGATCGGCCGCGAGATGAAGATGAAGCACGCGACGACCCTCAACTGGATCGAGCGTAACTTCAATGTCGACAAGCACATCATTCTCGCCATCTGGTCGATGGAATCGAATTACGGCGCGGTTCTCGAAAAGCCGGAACGGCTGCACAACATCCCGCAGGCGCTGGCAACGCTCGCCTATTCCGATCCCAAACGCGCCAAATTCGCGCGTACGCAATTGATCGCCGCTCTGAAGATTCTCCAGGCGGGCGATGTCACGCCGAAACAGCTGACAGGCTCCTGGGCGGGCGCGATGGGTCACACCCAGTTCATTCCCACCAGCTACCTGCTTTATGCGGTGGATGCGGATGGCAACGGCAAGCGCGACATCTGGCACTCCGTTCCGGACGCGCTGGCAACTGCCGCCAATCTTCTTTCCAAAAACGGCTGGGAGCCTGGCCGGACCTGGGGTTATGAAACCGCCGTTCCGCGTGGCGGCGCCCGTTATGAAGGGCAAACGAAGACCATTGCGGAATGGACGAAGCTCGGCTTTGCCCGCCCGAACGGCAAGAACTTCACGCGCGGTTCTGATCGCGCCATGCTGAAATTGCAGGGCGGGGCAAACGGCCCCGGCTTCCTGATGATGAAAAACTTCTTCACCATCAAGAAATACAACGCCTCCGACAGCTATGCGCTCGCCGTCGGCCTGCTTGCGGATGAGATCGCCGGTTATGGCGGCATGCAGCAGAAATGGCCGCGCCCCGATGGGACGCTGGACATTCGTGAAAAATTCGAGCTGCAGACCCGCATGAAGGAACTGGGCTATTATGACGGCGAGGTGGATGGGAACTTCGGCTCCGGTTCGAAAGCCGCCATCAGCGCCATCCAGTCGCGCATGGGTATGGAAACCGATGGCCAGCCGTCGCAGCGGTTGCTGAGAGCCCTGCGCAATTGATAATGTGCCGGTGAATTCGGCGGCGGCGTGAGCGCCGCCGATGCATCCGGAAAGGTTGATGTCATGAGTAGGAAACCTGCGGCGAAGAACGGAAGAACCGGCTGGCGTTTCTGCGCCGTCCTTCTTTGCGCTGTCCTTACCGTGCCGCTCGTTCCTTTCGAAAGCTTCGCGCAGGAGCAACGGCGCACCCTGTTTGAAATGCTCTTCGGCAGACCGGTGGGCCGCGATGGCGGATCCGGGCGCGAATACCAGCCCCGCAACCGTCGCGACTTTCCGTCTGCTCCGCGCGAAAGATCGGTCACCCGCCCGCAACCCGCCAGAAAAGCGCCTTCGGTGGTGCAGATGCGAACCGCAAAGCCGGAGCCAGCCGCCAAGCTTGAAAATGCGCGGCGCGTTCTGGTCATCGGCGATTTTCTCGCCGGCGGCATGGGTGAAGAACTGGTCAATGCCTTCGCCAGTTCGCCTGCAATCGCCGTCGATGTGCGTGCCAATGGTTCTTCCGGCCTCGTCCGTACCGATTATTACGACTGGTTCACCAACCTGCCGCAATTCATCAGCGAGACCAAACCAGCCACCATCGTCATCATGATGGGATCGAACGATCGCCAGCAGATGCAGATCGGCGATATCAGGGAAAAGTTCGGCACGGAGGTCTGGTTCAAGGAATATGAGCGGCGGATCGACGAGCTTCTGGCCCTTGCCGGACGCCCAAAGGTGCCGCTCTTGTGGGTTGGCCTGCCCGCCTTCCAGTCGCCGTCGCTTTCGGCCGATCTCGTCGGTTTCAACCGCCTTTATCGCAGCCATGTCGAGAAATATGGCGGCGAATTCGTCGACGTCTGGGACGGTTTCGTTGATGAGGCGGGAAAATTCGTCATTACCGGCTACGACATGAACGGCCAGCAGGCCCGCCTGCGCGAGGCTGATGGCATCGGCATGACCCAGGCCGGCAAACGCAAGCTTGCGTTTTACGTCGAAAAATTCGTGCGCCGGCACCTCGATAGCGCCGGGCCGGACCTCGTGAAACTGGACGGCAGCAATCTGCCGGCGCTCACCTCCCTGCCCGCACTCGGCATCGATGCCGGGCAGGTGCGCACCCAGCCTATCAGTCTCACCGATCCCAATCTCGATGGCGGCGACAAGCTGCTGGGCGATGCTCCTTTGACCGCCGGACCGACACGCGTATCCGTGGTGGAATCGCCACGTGAGAGGTTGACCAAGCGGGGCGAAATGGCCGATGCACCGGCAGGCCGCATCGATGACTATCGTGTGGCGCCCGATACCACACAGGCAAAACAATAGACGCTTTCGCAGCTGCCTGACCGCCCCGCAGCGGGCGTAATGTTTAGGCAATCCGCGCATGACAGGATAGGTACAGCTTTGCAGGAATGCGGGGTTGGCCATCCACCATCCCCGGTCCCCTTTTTGCATGGCGACATCCATTTGACGGCGACGCCTCGCTTGTTTGTAGCGTCAGCGGCGCCGTCGTTTTTTGCCTTTCGCCGCGCCCCTTTCCGGACGGTACGCCGGACAATACCGAGATGAATTCATGCGCCTGCTGCTTGTTGAAGACGAACGCGAAATGGCAGCAGCCCTGTCCGCCGCGCTCCACCGGTTCGATATTATCGTGGATACGGTCGGCACGCTCGATCTTGCCCGTCACGCCATCATGGACGGCGTCCACGACCTTGTCGTGCTCGACCGGCAATTGCCCGATGGTGACGGCATCCAGCTTATCGAAGACTTGCGGCTCCTGCCCGTCACCCCGCCCGTCATCGTGCTCACCGCGCAGGGCGCGCTTGTGGATCGGGTGAATGGCCTGAACCTCGGTGCGGACGATTATCTGGCCAAGCCATTTGCCGTCGAGGAACTGCTTGCACGCATTCGCGCCCTGATGCGCCGGCCGGCGGGCACCGTGACGATGACGGCAAAACTGGGCAGGCTGGAATTTTGTTTCGAAACCCGCGAGGTGCATATCAAGGGTGAATTCCTTCCGCTGACCAGACGCGAACTGCTGATCCTCGAGGCCCTGTTGCGGCGACAGGGCAGAACGGTGCTGCGCTCATTGCTGGAGGAAGCCGTTTATAATTTCGACGATGAGATCCAGTCCAATGCACTCGATTCCCATATCTCCCGCCTGCGCCGCAAATTGGCGGCCGCGGATGCGGGCCTCGAGGTCCACGGCATTCGCGGCGTCGGTTACCTGCTGAGGGCAACCTCGTGAAGCTGGCCAGAAGAAAATCGCTCAAGCGCCGGCTCACCATTCAACTGCTGCTGTTCCAGATCGGCAGCCTGTTCTTTGTCACCGCCGCGATTGTCACCTATATGTCGAGCGGCGGCGCAGGCAGCGCGCTGCTCAGCCCGGAGGCGGCCCAGATAACCGCCAACGCGATCATACGGAATGAGGACAATCGGCTGGTTCTCCAAGAAACGCCCGAATTCATCAACCTGCGCAGCAATACCTCCGATTTCTGGTTCGTCGCGGTCAGCGAAAAAGGGGAGATCGTGCAGGGCGGGCAGGTGCCCGAGGCATTCAGCAACATGGATCAGCAGCTGAGCGACATCAGGGTCTCCGATGTGCGCGACGCGGCGCTGTCCTATTCCTACCTCGCCGTGGTGCGCATCGCCATTGTTCGCCGCGCTTCGGGGCCGGCCGGAGAATTCGTCATGATCGGCAAAGGCGGACCGTTCAGCATGACCTTCCCCGTTTTTTTGTTCTCGAACATATTGATCATGCCTGTCCTCATTCTCATGTCCATCGTGACGGTCATGACCATCCCCTGGATCATCCGCAGGGAATTCCGCGCCCTTTCCACCATTGCCCGCGCGGCGGAAACCATCGATATCGACAGGCGCGGATACCGATTGCCGGATGGCGATATTCCACGGGAGGTGCAGCCCCTCGTGCATGCCGTCAACGGCGCGTTGAAGCGGCTGGACGATGGCTACGAACGGCACAAGCGCTTCATTCTCGATGCCGCCCATGAATTGCGAACCCCCGTCGCCATTCTCCAGACCCGCGTTGAAACGCTGCTGGACGGCCCGGCCCGCAGCAGAATATTGGCGGATGCCAGCCGTATCGCCGTGCTGGCCGAACAATTGCTAGATTTGCAGCGCCTTGGCGGGCAGAAAGCACCGCTGGTTCCGCTTGATATCGTCGGCCTGTGCAGGTCCGTCGTCGCCGATATGGCGCCGCTTGCGATCTCACAGGGATATAATCTGTCCTTCGAGCCGGAAGAGGAACCGATCCTCGCCCTTGCCGATGATGCCTCGCTGCAGCGCGCTTTAATGAACATCGTGCAGAACGCCATTGAACATGGCGGCAATCGCGGAACCATCACTATAAGAGTGGCCTCAAACCGGGTGATCGAGATAGCCGATGAAGGAAATGGTATTCCCGAGGCGGAACGGGAACTCGTCTTTGATGCGTTTCACCGGCTGAGGCCGAAGGATCGCGGCACCGGGCTTGGGCTCAATCTCGTGCAGGAGATCGTCCGTTATCACGGCGGCGAGATCACCATCAGCGATTCCTCCACCGGCGGCGCCTGCTTCCGCATTGCGCTTCCCTATTGCTGAGGACACCCAAGTCAAACAAAAAGGCCTGTCGCGTCCGCAACAGGCCTTTCCAATTCTTATCGGTTCCGCCTGCTTAGCGCGGAAGAACGGTCGCACCCATCAGCGCCTCATCTATCGCGCGCGCCGCCTGGCGGCCTTCGCGGATCGCCCAGACCACCAGTGATTGGCCACGGCGCACGTCGCCCGCCGCCCACAGCTTGTCGACCGAGGTCTTGTAGTCCGTTTCGTTGGCGATCACATTGGTGGAGCCGCGACGGTCGGTGTTGAGCGTCAGCTTGCCTTCCATTTCCTTCAGCACGCTGTCCGTGAAGGGACCGGAAAAGCCGATGGCGATGAAGGCGAGATCGGCCTTGATGATGAATTCCGTGCCGGCAATCGGCTTGCGGCGGTCATCCACCTGACAGCACTTCACACCGGTCAACACGCCGTCTTCGCCGACGAATTCGAGCGTCGCCACCTGGAACTCGCGGATGGCGCCTTCGGCCTGCGAGGACGAGGTGCGCATCTTGGTCGCCCAGAAGGGCCAGACGGCCAGCTTGTCTTCCTTTTCCGGCGGCATCGGGCGGATGTCGAGCTGCGTGACCTTCACCGCACCCTGACGGAAAGCCGTACCGACGCAGTCGGATGCGGTATCGCCGCCGCCGACAACGACGACATGCTTGCCGCCGGCAAGAATCGGATCGGCCGGCCAGCCGACGCTGTCGATATTTTCGCGACCGACGCGGCGGTTCTGCTGCACGAGGTAAGGCATGGCATCGTAGACGCCATGCAGATCGGCACCGCCGATACCGGCCGGACGCGGGGTTTCCGAACCGCCGCAATAAAGCACGGCATCGTGGTCGGCGAGAAGCGCCTCGACCGTTACATCCACGCCGACATTGACGCCGCAATGGAAGGTGACGCCTTCACCCTTGATCTGCTCGACACGGCGGTCGATGAAGTTCTTCTCCATCTTGAAGTCGGGAATACCGTATCGCAGCAGGCCGCCGGGCTTGGATTCGCGCTCATAGACATGGACCTCGTGGCCGGCGCGGCCGAGCTGCTGCGCAGCCGCCATGCCCGAAGGACCGGAACCGATGATGGCCACCTTCTTGCCGGTGTGGATCGTCGCCGGCTTCGGCACGATGAAGCCCAACTCATAGGCCTTGTCGGCAATCGCCTGCTCGACAGTCTTGATGGCGACCGGCGCATCCTCAAGGTTCAGCGTGCAAGCCTCCTCACAAGGCGCGGGACAGACGCGGCCGGTAAATTCCGGGAAGTTGTTGGTGGAATGGAGGTTGCGGATCGCCTCTTCCCAATTGTTGTTATAGACCAGATCGTTCCAGTCGGGGATCTGGTTGTGCACGGGACAGCCGGTCGGGCCATGACAATAGGGAATGCCGCAATCCATGCAGCGCGCCGCCTGCTTCTGCACCTCGGCATCCGACATCGGAATGGTGAATTCGCGGAAATGGCGAATACGATCCGATGCGGGCTGATACTTGCCCACCTGCCGGTCGATCTCCAGAAAACCTGTAACCTTGCCCACGTTTATGTCCTCACATCAAAGCGGAGCGCCTGTCGGGCCCCAGTACCAGTAAGCGAAACCAAAAGCCGCCCCCAGCACGATGAACTCAAATCCGGTCTCGCCGCTCGTCCAGATGATCGCCGTGGGAACGGCGACCGCGATCATCAGCGAGACCAGTTGGTGTAATTCTCACGCGGCGGATTACTCCGCCGCCACGCCCATGCGCATGCGCTCCATTTCCTCAAGCGCACGGCGGTATTCGACCGGCATGACCTTGCGGAATTTCGGACGGAACTCGCTCCAGCGGTCGAGTATATCCTTGGCGCGCGACGAGTTCGTGTAATGGAAGTGGTTGGAGATCAGCTGGTAGAGGCGCTCCTCGTCGTGGCGCGTCATGTCCTCGGAAACGTCCACGCGTCCTTTGTGCATGAGGTCGCCGCCGTGATGGTGCAGCTTCTCCAGCATGTCGTCCTCTTCCGGAACCGGCTCCAGCTCGACCATGGCCATGTTGCAGCGGGTGGCGAAATCGCCCTTCTCGTCGAGAACATAGGCCACGCCGCCGGACATGCCGGCCGCGAAGTTACGGCCCGTTTCACCGAGAACGACGACGATGCCGCCGGTCATATATTCGCAACCGTGGTCGCCGACACCTTCGACAACCGCGACCGCGCCGGAGTTACGCACCGCGAAACGCTCGCCAGCCACGCCACGGAAATAACACTCGCCGGTGATCGCACCGTAAAGAACGGTATTACCGACGATGATCGAGTTTTCCGCGACGATACGGGTGTTTTCCGGCGGACGCACGATGATGCGGCCACCCGAAAGGCCCTTGCCGACATAGTCGTTGCCGTCACCCACCAGATCGAAGGTGATGCCACGGGCGAGGAAAGCGCCGAATGACTGGCCCGCCGTACCCTTGAGGGTGACGTGGATCGTGTCGTCTTTCAGACCCTTGTGACCCCAGCGCTTGGCAAGCGCACCCGACAGCATGGCGCCGGCGGAACGGTCGACGTTCTTGATCGGCACTTCGAAGACCACGGGCTCGCGGTTTTCGAGCGACGGCAGGGACTTCTCGATCAGCTTGCGGTCGAGAATGTCATCGATCGGATGCTTCTGGCGCTCGGTCCAGAAGGTTGCTTCCTTCGGAGCCTCGACCTTGTGGAAGATGCGGCTGAAATCCAGCCCCTTGGCCTTCCAATGCGCCAGCATCTCATCCTTCTCCAGCAGCTCGGAAGCGCCGATGATCTCGTCCAGCCTGGTAACGCCAAGCGAAGCGAGGATTTCGCGCACTTCTTCGGCCACGAAGAAGAAGTAGTTGATGACGTGTTCCGGCGTGCCCTTGAAGCGCTTGCGCAGAACCGGGTCCTGCGTGGCAACGCCGACAGGGCAGGTGTTGAGATGGCACTTGCGCATCATGATGCAACCGGCCGCAATCAGCGGCGCGGTGGCAAAGCCGAATTCATCCGCACCGAGCAGCGCGCCGATGATGACGTCGCGGCCGGTCTTCAGACCGCCATCCACCTGCAGGGCAACGCGCGAGCGAAGACCGTTCAGCACCAGCGTCTGCTGGGTTTCGGCAAGACCGATTTCCCATGGGGAACCGGCGTGCTTCAGCGAGGTGAGCGGCGAAGCGCCCGTGCCGCCATCGAAACCGGCGACGGTGATATGGTCGGCGCGCGCCTTGGCGACACCGGCCGCAACCGTGCCGACGCCCACTTCAGACACCAGCTTCACCGAAACATCGGCTTCCGGGTTGACGTTCTTCAGGTCGTAGATCAGCTGCGCCAGATCTTCGATGGAGTAGATATCGTGATGCGGCGGCGGCGAGATGAGGCCGACGCCCGGCGTCGAATGCCGGGTTTTGGCAACAGTCGCATCCACCTTATGGCCGGGCAGCTGGCCGCCTTCGCCGGGCTTGGCACCCTGCGCCACCTTGATCTGCAGCATATCGGCATTGACAAGATATTCGGTCGTCACACCGAAGCGTCCGGAAGCGATCTGCTTGATGGCGGAGCGTTCCGGGTTCGGCTTACCGTTCAACAGCGGCATGTAACGGTCGGATTCTTCGCCGCCCTCACCCGTGTTGGACTTGCCGCCGATGCGGTTCATGGCAATCGCGAGCGTGGTATGCGCCTCACGGCTGATCGAGCCGAAGGACATGGCGCCAGTGGAGAACCGCTTGACGATATCAGCCGCCGGCTCGACCTCATCGATGGAAACCGGCTTGCGGCCGAGCGCTTCCGCCGACTTGACCTTGAACAGGCCGCGAATGGTGTTCATGCGCAGCGCCGTCTCATTAACCATGCCGGCGAATTCGCGGTAGCGATCCTGGCTGTTGCCACGCACGGCGTGCTGCAGCGAGGCGACGGCATCCGGCGTCCAGGCATGGCTTTCGCCGCGCATGCGATAGGCGTATTCGCCGCCAATATCGAGCGTGTTGGCGAGGATCGGGTCCTTGCCAAAGGCCGCCGTGTGGCGTGCCACGGTTTCTTCGGCAATCTCCGTCAGGCCGACACCTTCGATGGAGGTGGCGGTGCCGAAGAAATACTTCTCGACGAATTCCGAGGAAAGGCCGATGGCGTCGAAAATCTGCGCGCCGCAATAGGACTGGTAGGTGGAAATGCCCATCTTGGACATGACCTTGAGGATGCCCTTACCCACAGCCTTGATGTAGCGATAAACGACTTCATCGTCGGAGACTTCCTTCGGGAAGGCGCCGTGCTTGTGCATGTCGAGCAGCGTGTCGAAGGCGAGATAGGGGTTGATCGCCTCGGCACCATAACCGGCCAACAGACAGAAATGGTGGATTTCGCGCGGTTCACCGGTTTCCACAACGAGGCCGACCGAGGTGCGCAGACCCTTGCGGATCAGGTGATGGTGCACGGCGGCCGTCGCCAGAAGGGCGGGGATCGCGATGCGGTCCGGTCCGAGCTGGCGGTCGGAAAGAACGATGATGTTGTAACCGCCGCGAACGGCCGATTCCGCACGCTCGCACAGGCGGTCGAGCATTTCAGGCATGCCTTCGGCACCGCGCTCCACATCATAGGTGAAGTCGAGCGTCTTGGTGTCGAAACGGTCTTCCGTGTGGCCGATGGAGCGGATTTTTTCCAGATCGCCATTCGTCAGGATCGGCTGGCGCACTTCCAGACGCTTGGCACGAGCCGCACCTTCATGGTCAAGAATGTTCGGGCGCGGACCGATGAAGGACACGAGGCTCATGACAAGCTCTTCGCGGATCGGATCGATCGGCGGGTTGGTCACCTGCGCGAAGTTCTGCTTGAAATAGGTGTAGAGCAGCTTCGACTTTTCCGACATGGCCGAAATCGGCGTATCGGTGCCCATCGAGCCGATGGCTTCCTGACCGGTCGTCGCCATCGGCGACATCAGGAGCTTGGTATCTTCGCTGGTGTAGCCGAAGGCCTGCTGACGGTCGAGCAGCGACACGTCGCGGCGCAGCGCGCGCGGTTCAACCGGCTTCAGCTCTTCGAGGATGAGCTGCGTGCGGTCGAGCCAGGTGCGATAGGGGTGCTTGGCGGCAAGCTCGTGCTTGACTTCCTCGTCGGAAACGATGGAGCCCTTTTCCATGTCGATCAGCAGCATCTTGCCGGGCTGCAAGCGCCACTTCTTGACGATGCGCTCTTCCGGCACCGGCAGCGTGCCTGCTTCCGACGCCATGATGATACGGTCGTCATCGGTGACAAGGTAACGCGCGGGGCGCAGGCCGTTGCGGTCGAGCGTTGCGCCGATCTGCTTGCCATCGGTGAAGGCGACGGCGGCCGGGCCGTCCCACGGCTCCATCAGCGCTGCGTGATATTCGTAGAACGCCTTGCGTTCGGCCGACATGGACTGGTTGCCGGCCCAGGCCTCCGGGATCAGCATCATCACGGCATGGGCCATGGAGTAGCCGCCGCGCACGAGGAATTCGAGCGCGTTGTCGAAGCAGGCGGTATCCGACTGGCCCTCATAGGAGATCGGCCAGAGCTTGGAGATATCGTCGCCGAACAGCACGGAGGAAACCGACGCCTGACGCGCCGCCATCCAGTTGACGTTGCCGCGCAGCGTGTTGATTTCGCCGTTATGGGCAACCATGCGGTAGGGGTGCGCCAGCTTCCAGGACGGGAAGGTGTTGGTGGAAAAACGCTGATGCACGAGGGCGACGGCGGATTCGAAGCGCGGATCGGCCAGATCCTTGTAATAGGCGCCCACCTGATAGGCGAGGAACATGCCCTTGTAGACGATGGTCGAAGACGACAGCGAAACGGGATAGAAATCCTGCGTTTCCTTGCCGCCGCCTTCGTCATAGATGCGGTTGGACAGTACCTTGCGGATCAGGAACAGCTTGCGCTCGAAATCGGCATTGCTCGCGGCATCGCGGCCGGCGCCGATGAAGACCTGCACGTGGTGCGGTTCGGTCGCTGCGATATCCGGCGCCTTGGAGAGCGAGGAATTGTCGACCGGCACATCGCGGAAGCCGAGGAACTGCTGCCCCTCTTCGCCGATGACGTCGACGATGACCTTCTTGTAGTGCTCGATGCGGGAAGGATCGCGCGGCATAAAGATGTGGCCGACGGCATATTCGCCGGCCTTCGGCAGCGTAACGCCCTGCGCGGCCATTTCCTCGCGGAAGAAGCGGTCGGGAATCTGCACGAGAATGCCCGCACCATCGCCCATCAGCGGATCTGCGCCGACGGCGCCGCGATGCGTCAGGTTCTCAAGGATGAACAGGCCGTCCTTGACGATCTGGTGCGACTTGGCGCCCTTCATATGGGCAACGAAGCCGACGCCGCAGGCATCATGTTCATTGGCCGGATCGTAAAGACCCTGCCTTTCCGGCAAACCGCCCGCGAAACGCGCTTTCGCAGAAACGGGTGCGGCCGCAGCCGCGGTGGGACAGTCTGTGGTCAGGGTGGCGGCGGCGATTTCCGCCTGCGGCTTGTTCGTCATTTTTGTCCCTCCTGCAAAATTACTTGCATGGTTTCATGCGAAGATCCGGCTCGACCACGAATTTTCGCTTCCCGCAAAATCCGCATTCAATCCGGCTCGACCAAATTTAGGACAGCAAAGCTGTCTCAATTCACGAGGATTTTGGCAGAAACAGGCGAATTTAGCAAGGGTGCGAATCCAATTAGTGAAAGCCCCTTTTTGCAGCGAAGTTTCGATACTGACCTATTGCGCGAAACTTTCTTATCGCAACACCCGCGGAGCCATTGCTTTCATTGCCGGATTTGCCAATCGCAATCTTAGGCCATAGAACTTTGCCGTTCATCGCGCCACGCATTCCCAAACCAGAACCCCAGCCATCGGAAAGCCTTCAGAGATGTTTTTTGCTTCAGACAATTGGGCCGGCGCCCACCCTGCCGTCAACGAACGGCTTTCGCGGGAATCCACGCGCTTTGCCGCCGCCTACGGCACCAGCGAACTCGATCTCTCCATCGAAAAGCGCTTCAACGAGATTTTCGAGCGCGAGGTCGCGGTGTTTTTCGTCGCCACCGGCACGGCGGCCAATTCGCTTTCGCTGGCCAGCATCGCCCGCGCCGGCGGCCTGACCTTCTGTCACTCCGAAGCGCATGTGATCGAGGACGAATGCGGCGCGCCGGATTTCTTTTCCGGCATGCGCATGGTCGCCGTCGAGGGACCGAACGGCAAGATGCTGCCGGAGAACCTCATCGAGCGCATTGCGCGTTATCCGCAGGATGCCGTGCATCACGGCCGCGCCGCAGCCATCACCATGACGCAGGCGACCGAGGCCGGCACGGTCTACACGCTCGATGAAATCGACGCCATCGCCAAAATCGCCAAGGATAACGGCGTGCCGCTGCATATGGATGGCGCGCGCTTTGCCAATGCGCTTTCCGCGCTCGGCACCACGCCGGCCGAAATGACTTGGAAACGCGGCGTTGACGTCCTGTCTTTCGGCGGCACGAAAAATGGCTGCTGGTGTGCGGAAGCCATCGTGTTTTTCGATCCTTCGCTCGCCCGGGATTTCTCCTTCCTGCGCAAGCGCACCGCTCAACTTTTCTCGAAATCGCGTTTCATCGCCGCGCAATTCGAAGCCTATTTGCAGGACGACCTGTGGCTCGGTCTCGCAAGCCATGCCAATGCCATGGCCAACCGGCTGCGCGCCGGCTTCGGCTCGCTGAACAGCGCCCGCCTCGCTTGGCCGACCCAGGCCAATGAAGTTTTCGCCATTCTGCCGAAGGCTGCCGCAGAAGCCGCCACGGCAAAGGGTGCGAAGTTCTATGACTGGCTGGAGCCGCGCGACATGCCGGAAAAGGTCGGCAAGGACGAAGTGCTGATCCGTATGGTCACCAGCTTTGCGACGACCGAGGCCGATGTCGACGAATTCCTGTCGATCTGCGCTGCCGTTTAAACTATCGGAGGGCGTCGCCTTGCGGCGCCCTCATACCTCCTGCAGCCGGTAACCGACCCCGGTTTCCGTCAGAATATAGCGCGGCTGATCCGGGATTTTTTCGATCTTCTGGCGAAGCTGGCGCACATAGACCCGCAAATATTGCACATCGGTCAGTTCGTCCCATACATGCTCCAGCAGAAAACGGTGCGTCAGCACCTTGCCGGCATGCTGCACCAGAACCCTGAGAATGTCATACTCCTTGGGCGAGAGCTTCACTTCCCGATCCTCCACCTTGACGATGCGCCGGACCAGATCGACGGAGAGATCGCCGGTCTGGAACACCGGCCTCTCCCCCTGGCTTTGCAGACGATGGCGCAGGGCGACGCGGATGCGGGCGACGAGTTCGTTCATGCCGAAAGGCTTGGTGATATAGTCATCCGCCCCCAGTTCCAGCGCCCTGACGATACCCGCCTCATCCGTGCGGCTGGAGAGAATGATGACCGGCAGCGCCAGCCCTTCGCCGCGCCATTTCGCCAGAAGATCATGACCCGACATATCCGGCAGGCCGAGATCGAGAACGACGAGATCGGGCTTGTCCTCACTGACCAGCTGCATGGCGACCTTCGCATTCATCGCCTCGCTCACCGCATATTCTTGGGTCGACAGCCCTACGCGCAAAAGCTTGCGGATCGGCGGTTCGTCGTCGACGATCAGAATACGAACGGCGGAATTGGTCATTCTCGATCTCCCTCAGCGGCATAGCTGCTTGTCGCCGGCAATCGCGCCTTAATCATGGTCTATCATCGGCGCATCGGCGGGAACCGGCAGACTGACGGTAAACTGTGCACCGGTGCGGCCCGACCTGTTTTCCGCGCGGATCGAACCGCCCATAGCCTCGATAAACCCTTTGCAGATCGATAGACCCAGGCCCGTTCCCGCCTGCACATGATCCGTCTTGCGCACCCGGTAAAAACTGTCAAACACCCTCTCCGTATCGTCGGGCGGAATACCCGGCCCCGCATCCGCCACCGAGAGAAAGATATTTTTGCCCTGCCGCCAGCCGCGAATCTCGATAGCGGTATGTTCGGGAGCGTATTTGGCGGCATTGTCGATGAGATTGAACAGAACCTGTTCGAAAAGCACGGGGTCGACCTTCAGCATCGGCAGGTCGGAGGGAATATCCAGAACGATCTCATGCCTGACGACGATTTTCGCTGCGCGCGAAAGTGCGGTTCCGACCATATCGCCCACGAAATGCAGACCGTAATTCGGCTCCATCGCTCCCGACCCGATCCGCGTCATATCAAGAAGATTGGAGATGAAGCGGTTCAGCCGCTCGGATTCCTCGATGATCGTCGAAAGCAGTTCGGCGCGGGCATCCGGCGGGATGTCCTCGGCGAAATCCTTCAACGTTCCCGCCGAGCCCAGAATGGCCGCAAGCGGCGTCTTGAGATCATGGGAAATGGATGTCAGCAGCGCGGTGCGCAGCCGGTCGGTTTCCGCCGCAAGCCTTGCCCGGTCGACATCCGAGACGAGCTGGATTCGCTCGATGGCAAGTGCCGCCTGATCGGCCAAAGCATCGAACAGTCGCTGCTGTTCCGGCGTCAGAAGCGGGCCGAGCCGGTCATCGTCCAGCCCCACCACGCCGACGGCGCCGCTGCCGGTGCGCAGGGGCAGATAAAGCCGTTTGGCGCCGGGCAGCGTATCCGCGCCCCTGCCCGCAGCCTTGTTATGTTCCCAGGCCCATTGCGCGGCGGCAATATCGGCATCCACCAGCGTATCGTCCGGCGGATACCCCGCCTTGACCGTGATCGTATTATTTTCAGGTAAAAGCAGAACGATCCGAACCTTCAGCATCGAGGCCATCTGGAAGGCCGCCGCCCATAGGACATCGTCCAGCGTTCCAGTCACCGAAAGCTTCTTCGAGAACAGATATAAATCTTCCGTCGTTCGCGCCCTTGCCCGCGCGGCGGCGGCCTGCCGTTGCACGGCTGCGGTAAGATTGGAGGCGACAAGCGCCACACCGAGATAAAACAGCAGCGCCACGACACTTTCCGGATCGCGAACGGTCAGGGTGTAACGCGGCTCAAGGAAGAAAAAATTGAATGCAAAAGCGCCGAGCAGGGAAGCATAAAGCGCTGGTCCCAACCCGCCGCGCACGGCGGCGGCCAGAACCGCCATCAGGAACACCAGCGCCAGATTTCGAACATCGAGCGTCTGGTCGAGCACGATGCCGGCCACGATCGCCAAACCGACGAACAGGGTGCTGCTAAGATAAGGCCGTATGGAACGATGCGATTGCGCCGAGGCTGGCTTTGCGGCCTGGCCCAGCTTCTCTTCTTTTTTGTCGCCGGAAATAACGTGAACGCTGATATCGCCCGCATGGTCGATCAGATCATGCGTCAGCGAACGCTGAAAAATCCGTTGCCACCAGGATTTTCGCGGGCGGCCGATGATGATGTGGGTGAAATTATTGGCGTTGGCATAGGAGATGATCTCCCGCGTCAGATCGAGCGCCGGCAGGGTCACCGTCTCGCCGCCAAGCTGCTGGGCAAGCCGCATCGTGCCGGCCAGCCGGTCCTTCTCCGCCTCCGACAATTGCTGCGAACGCGGCGTATCGAGATGCAGCGCCGTCCAGGGCGCCCGCAGGCGATCCGCCTGCCGGCGGGCATAACGCACCAGCCCCGGACCGTTGCCGCCGTGGTCCAGGCAAACCAGAACCCTGTCGCCCGCCGCCCATGGGCCGGAAATGGCATGGGACTGCATGTGGTTGAGCAATTGCTCATCCACCCGTTGCGCGGTGCGCCGCAGCGCAAGCTCTCGCAACGCCGTCAGATTGCCGCGCGAGAAATAATTCTCGATGGCGCGCCGGGCGGTGCGGGGCAGGTAAACCTTGCCATCCTGCAGCCGCTTGATCAGATCGTCTGGCGTAATATCGATGATTTCGACATCGTCGGCCCGGTCGATAATGCTGTCGGGCACCGTTTCGCGGACACGGATGCGGGTGATCTGCGCAACGACGTCGTTCAGGCTTTCGACATGCTGGATGTTCAGCGTCGTATAGACGTCGATACCCTGCGCCAGAATTTCCTGAACGTCCATGTAGCGCTTGGGGTGGCGGCTGCCGGCGGCATTGGTGTGCGCCAGTTCATCGACCAGAACCAGAGCGGGACGGCGGGCGAGAATGGCATCGAGATCCATCTCTTCCAGCACCTGACCGCGATAGTCGATACGCCGGCGCGCGATGATCTCGAAACCCTGCACCAGCGTTTCGGTTTCCCGGCGGCCATGGGTTTCCACGACGCCGATGACGGCATCCACCCCATCCGCCAGCTTCGCTCGGCCGGACATCAGCATTTCATAGGTCTTGCCGACGCCCGGTGCCGCCCCTAAAAATATCTTCAGCCGGCCACGCGCCTCGCGCCGGGCGTTTTCCAGCAGCGCATCGGGCGACGGTCGGCTCGGCATATCGCGATTGTCGTCAGGCATTTAACCCACCAGTGGTCGAGGCTATGGCTTGCGAACAAGCCATAGCCATTTCAGTTCATGAGCCGGCTGCGTCAAGAGCCATGTTGAGCGCCAGCACATTCACGACCGGCTCTCCCATGAATCCGAGTTCCGGTCCTTCGACATGGCGCTCGACGATGGCACGCAGGGATGCCTCATCCATGCCCCTTGCTTTGGCGACACGGGGAACCTGAAAATAAGCAGCCTCCGGCGAGACATGCGGATCAAGGCCGCTGCCCGAGGCCGTCACCAGATCGGCCGGAACCTCGGCCGTCGGATTTTCGGCTTTTGCGGTCTCGTAATCCTGTTTCACCCGGTCGATGAGCTTGGCGCTCGTCGGACCGAGATTGGAGCCGGACGACGAAGCGGCATTGTAACCATCGCCGGCAGCCGATGGCCTGCCATGGAAATATTTCTCACTGGCAAAGGCCTGCCCGATCAATTGCGAACCTGCAACAGCACCATTCTTTTCGATGAGGCTGCCATTGGCCTGAAAAGGGAAGATCGCCTGCGCGAGACCCGTCATGCCCAGAGGATAGGCAAGGCCGGTGATAGCGGTGGTGGCGAGGATGAGCACCAGTGCGGGACGAAGCTGTTTGAACATTGTCTTTACTCCTCAGGCGAGACCGAGCGCCGTGACGGCGAGGTCGATGACCTTGATGCCGATGAAGGGAACGATGATGCCGCCGAGGCCATAGATGACCAGATTGCGCGACAGCAGGGCACCCGCGCCGATCGGCCGATATTTGACGCCCTTCAGCGAGAGCGGGATGAGCGCGATGATGATGAGCGCGTTGAAGATGATGGCCGACAGGATGGCGCTCTGCGGTGTCGAAAGCCCCATCACGTTCAGAACGCCAAGCTGCGGATAGAGCACCAGGAACATTGCCGGGATGATGGCGAAATATTTGGCGATATCGTTGGCGATGGAGAACGTCGTCAGCGCGCCGCGCGTCATCAGCAATTGCTTGCCGATTTCCACGATCTCTATGAGCTTGGTCGGATCGCTGTCGAGATCGACCATATTGCCCGCCTCGCGTGCCGCAACCGTACCCGTATTCATGGCAACGCCGACATCGGCCTGCGCCAGCGCCGGCGCGTCGTTGGTGCCATCGCCGCACATAGCGACGAGCTTGCCCTTGGCCTGTTCCTCGCGGATAAGCTCCAGCTTGTTTTCCGGTGTCGCCTGGGCGAGGAAATCATCGACGCCAGCTTCGGCCGCAATCGCTGCTGCCGTCATGGGATTGTCGCCGGTGATCATCACCGTGCGGATGCCCATGCGGCGAAGCTCTGCGAAACGCTCGCGAATGCCGCCCTTGACGATGTCCTTCAGCTGAACGACGCCGAGCAGCTTGCCATCGCGCACGACGGCGAGCGGCGTGCCGCCGGTCTTGGCGATCTCTTCGGCAATTGTCCGGATGCCGCGTGCGGCGTCCGTTTCGGTTTTGACGGCAAGCGCCACATTGCCCTGTTGCGGAGCGCCGCCGTTAACATAGGCTAGAACGGCGTCGACTGCGCCCTTGCGAATGGAGGAGCCTTCGAAATCGACACCGCTCATGCGGGTCTGGGCGGTGAAGGGTACGAAATTCGCATGCAGCTTCTGCATGTCACGGGCGCGGATGCCGTATTTTTCCTTGGCGAGAACCACGATGGAACGGCCTTCCGGCGTTTCGTCAGCAAGGGAGGCAAGCTGCGCCGCATCGGCCAGTTCCTGCTCGGAAACGCCGGCAACGGGACGAAACTCGGTCGCCTGCCGGTTACCCAGGGTGATGGTGCCGGTCTTGTCGAGCAGCAGCGTATCCACATCGCCGGCGGCCTCGACGGCGCGGCCGGACATGGCCAGCACGTTGAAACGCACCAGTCTGTCCATGCCGGCAATGCCGATGGCGGACAGAAGCGCGCCGATGGTAGTCGGGATGAGCGTTACGAACAGAGCCACCAGCACGATGATCGGGATCGAACCGCCGGCATAGGCCGCGAAGCTCGGAATAGTAGCGGTGGCCAGCACGAAGATCAGCGTCATGCCCGCGAGCAGAATGTTGAGCGCGATCTCGTTCGGCGTCTTTTGGCGTTCAGCGCCTTCGACCAGCGAAATCATCCGGTCGAGGAAGGTGGAACCGGCGGCGGCGGTGATGCGAACCCTGATCCAGTCCGACAGCACCTGCGTGCCGCCGGTAACGGCCGAGCGATCACCGCCGGATTCGCGGATGACGGGGGCGGATTCGCCGGTGATTGCCGCCTCGTTGACGGAGGCGACACCTTCGATGACTTCGCCGTCGGAGGGGATGATATCGCCCGCCTCGACGAGAACGACATCGTTCACCTTCAGGCTGGTGCCCGCCACCATCTTGTACTGGCTGCGGTCATCGCCGGTGAGCAGTTTCGCCTGGGTTTCGGTGCGGGTCCGGCGCAGCGAATCCGCCTGCGCCTTGCCGCGCCCTTCGGCGACGGCTTCCGCGAAATTGGCGAACAATACGGTGAACCAGAGCCAGAGATTGATCTGGAAGGAAAAACCGAGATTGGCGCCGCCGGTGATGAGGTCGCGGATGAACAACACGGTCGTCAGCGCCGACACCGTCGCGACCACGAACATGACCGGGTTGCGGGCCAGGGTGCGTGGGTTGAGCTTTTTGAATGCGGCGGCAATGGCCGGCACGAGAATGCGAGAATCGAGGATGCTCGCTTGTTTGGACTGGCTCATGAAGAGGCTCCAGCGTTTGAAACGGGGCGACCGATAAAGGTCGATCAGCCCGTGATAACTTCGAGAGCGACAACGGCGGCGACGAGAGCCGCCATCATCGCGAGAATGACATTGGAAGCGCACCAGCCGCCGGGCGTGGCGCTGCCTTTGACGGGAGCGCCTTTGCGGGCGGAGACGATGCGGTTACTTCGGGATTTGTCGTTCATGGCGTCACCTCAGAAGAGCTGGCCTGCCGCCATCACCAGATGTTCGGCAACGGGGCCGAGCGCCAGTGCAGGCAGGAAGGTAAGGCCGCCGACAATCAGGATCGTGCCGACAAGCAGGCCGACGAAAAGCGGGCCATCCGTCGGGAAGGTGCCAGCCGAGGCCGGAACGGTCTTCTTGGTGACCAGCGAACCGGCAATGGCGAGTGCCGGAATGATGACCAGAAAACGGCCCATCAGCATGCCAAAGCCAAGCGTGATGTTGTACCAGGTGGTGGTGCCTGTGAGGCCGCCGAAGGCGGAGCCGTTATTGGCGGCCGCCGAGGTATAGGCATAGAGGATTTCGGAGAAGCCATGCGGCCCCGCGGTGCCGATCGATGCGACCGCCGAGGGCAGCACGGTGGCCGTTGCCGTGAAGACGAGCATGGCGAGCGGCAGGCAGAGAATGGCCAGAACCGCCATCTTCATTTCCTTGGCCTCGATCTTCTTGCCGAGATATTCCGGTGTGCGCCCGACCATCAGACCCGCCACGAAGATGGCGATGACGATGAAGAGCAGAATGCCGTAAAAACCCGCGCCGACACCGCCGACGATCACCTCGCCCAGCTGCATGTTAATGAGTGGGATAAGACCACCCAGCGCCGTGAAGCTGCCATGCATGGCATTGACCGCGCCGCAGGAGGCGGCGGTGGTGATGACCGCAAAGAGCGACGAGAGCGCCACGCCGAAACGGACCTCCTTGCCCTCCATATTGCCGCCGGCAAGACCGAAACCGTGCATCAGCGGGTTTCCGGCCGCTTCCGCCCAATAGGTGACGGCGACGCCGGCGATGAACAGCACGCCCATGGCTGCGAGGATCGCCCAGCCCTGGCGCTGGTTGCCGACCATGCGGCCGAAGACGTTGGTAAAGGCTGCCCCGATGGCGAAGATCGACACCATCTGGATCATGTTGGAAATGGCATCCGGGTTCTCGAAGGGATGCGCCGAATTGGCGTTGAAGAAACCGCCGCCATTGGTGCCCAGCATCTTGATCGCCAGCTGTGACGCGACGGGGCCGACGGCAATCGTCTGCTGCGCGCCTTCCAGCGTCTGCGCGTTCACATAGGCGCCGAGCGTCTGCGGCACGCCGAGCCAGACGTAAACGAGGGTCAGCACGATGCAGAGGGGTAAAAGCACGTAGAGCGTGGAGCGGACCATATCCACCCAGAAGTTGCCGATCGCCTTGCCGGAAGCGCGGGAAAACGCGCGGATGAGGCCGATGGCGATTGCCATGCCTGTTGCGGCGGAAACGAAGTTCTGCACGGTGAGACCCGCCATCTGGGTCAGATAGGACAGGGTGCTTTCGCCGCCATAATTCTGCCAGTTGGTGTTGGTGACGAAGCTGACCGCCGTATTGAAGGACAATTCCGGCCCCACGGCCGCCATTGCCTGCGGATTATAGGGCAGCACCGCCTGAAAGCGCATCAGGGCATAAAGCAGGGCAAAACCGAGCAGGTTGAAGAGAAGCATGGAGAACGCATAGGTCGTCCAGTGCTGCTCCTCACGCTCGCTTGTCCCGGCAAGGGCATAAAGGCCGCGCTCGACGGGTGCGAGAACCGGCGACAGCAGGGTGCGCTCGCCATTAAAGACACGCGCCATATAGAAGCCGAGCGGCTTCACCAGCGCAAAAATGATCCCGCAAAACAGCAGAATCTGAAACCATCCATTGAGGGTCATGGTATTGAACTTTCAATAAAGCATCGGACCGAAAAGTGTCATGCGGTTTTCGGAAAATCCGATGCTCGGACAGAAAGAGAGAGCGGCGGATCCGATTCCATTTTTCTCTCCGCCGCGCGAACCGCCGCTTCCCGATCAGAAACGTTCGGGGCGAATGAGAGCATAGGTGAGATAGGCGGCGATAAAGACCGTGACGGCGCCGCTCAAGATATAGTCGAATGTCATCGCAGCCTCCGTCTAAAGCCGGTTGCAGGCGCGCGTATAGGCAAAGCAGAGGGCGAAAAACACCGTGGCTGCGCCGATCAGAACAACATCCATCATCGATGGGACTCCTTTTTATTTGAGGAGCCGGACAGGAAGAAAAGCGCCGTCATGTGGGACGTCGCTTTTCATTCTTTCTGGCTGAGAAGGGAACACCATCCCTTCACGCACAGAAGAATGCACCCGAACCGCATAAAGGTTCGAGACGGCCACAGAGGCAATAAAATAGGAATCTTATAGGAATTTCGATGCCCGCCGGTCGCGGGCATCGCTGCCGCTACTTAGAGTTTTGACGCATTTCCGGACGGAAGACCGGGGTCCACTTTTCCTGGAAATGCTCTAAGAGAGCGGGCTGTCACCGAAAGCGGAAACGATGGTTTCCGCCGGGCTTTTACCGGCCAGCAGCGTGGCCAGCAAAATGCGGGCCTGGCCCGGGCGAAGCGTGGATGAATGCACGGCGCCCGCCGCGACAAGATCATGCCCGCCGCCGCCGCCGCCATAGGTCGCGACCAGCCGCCCTTCCGGCACGCGGCTGGAAACGATGACGGGCACGCCGCGTTCGGCGCAGCGCTTCACGGCTTCGGCGATACGCGGATTGGCGTTGCCGGAACCGAGTGCGGCAAGAACGATGCCTTTCGCGCCGGCCTCCAGGCTTGCATCGATATGGGTTGCGTCACAGCCGGGATGAATGGCGACGATATCGACGCGCTGATCGGTTACCGGGGCGGAAAGCCGCAGCGTTGCGGCAGCAACCAGCGGCCGGGCGGAGCGGAAGGCATCCGCCTCATCCGCGCTCAGCTTATAAAGCCCCCAGGCCGGCAGACAGCGGCCGCCGAAGGAGAGGAGCACGCCTTTTGCGGCATTCGCCTGATCGAGCGCTGTTTCTATGGCCCGGGCCAGATTGGCCGGCCCGTCCGCGTCCTTATGGTCTGCCGTAAACTGTGCGCCGGTGAAGACCACCGGCTTTGTGATGGCCCGCTGCAAATGCACGAGCAGCGAGGATTCTTCCATGGCATCGGTGCCATGCAGAACCACGATGCCGGCAACGGCGGGATCATCGAGCTCGGCGCCCACCGCATCGCTGATGCGCTGCATGTCTGCCAATGTCAGGCTGGAGGAATCCTTCGCCATCAGGTCGACCGGCTTCAGCCGGGCGGTGATCTGCGGAACCAGCGCCAGCAGGTCCTCACCCGAAAGGCTGGGCGTGCTCACGCCATCGGCACCACGCCGGCTGGCGATGGTGCCGCCGGTGGCGATGACCGCCACCAGAGGCGTTGCGTCCTGCCCGCTCACTGCGATGCTCCCGCACGCTCGTCCGCAAGGCGGTAGATGCGGTCACGCAAGAGATACCAGCCGATGACGAGCGCGGGGATGATGACCAGTAGCGAAGCGATTGTCCAGGAGCCGACGGGATAATCGAAGGCCATCAGCACCAGCACGCCGAACAGGAAGATGAGCGTGAGAATGCCGGTGTACGGCGCGCCGAACATGCGGAAATCCGGACGCACGAGTTCACCACGCTTGGAAAGCTGCCAGAGCTTCAACTGGCAGAGCACGATGACGGCCCATGCGCAGATGATGCCGAGCGCCGAAAGGTTGAGCGCGATCTCGAAGGCCGAAGCGGGAACGACGGCGTTCAGCGCCACGCCGAGAACGGTGACGACGGCGGTCACCGCGATGCCGCCATAGGGCACGCCGTTCTTGTTCATCTTCGCAAGTGCTGCCGGCGCCGAGCCGGAAACCGCCATCGAGTGCAGGATGCGGCCGGTGGAATAAAGTCCGGCATTGAGCGAGGACAGCACGGCGGTCAGAACGACGAGGTTCATGATCACGTCGGCGCCCTGCACGCCGATGGAACCGAAGAAGGTGACGAAGGGGCTCTCGCCAGCCTTGTAGGCGGTATAGGGCAGAAGCAGCGCGAACAGCAGCACCGAACCGACATAAAAGACCACGAGGCGCAGGACCACGGCGCGGATGGCGCGGGGCATGACCTTGCGCGGGTCTTCCGTCTCGCCTGCCGCCGTGCCGATCAGTTCGATGGAGGCATAAGCGAAGACGACACCCTGTATGATGACGAAGGCTGGCAAAATACCGTTCGGGAAAAAACCGCCATTATCGGTGATGATGCTGAAGCCGGTGACATGGCCTTCGATGGGGGTGCCGAAGATGACGAAATAAATGCCGACCACGAGGAAGATCGCAAGCGCCAGCACCTTGATGAGGCTGAACCAGAATTCAAGCTCACCGAAGACCTTCACCGACAGCATGTTCATGGCCAGCACGACCAGAAGCGCCGTCATCGCGAAGACCCACTGGTCGATACCCGCAAGCCACGGAACATATTGCTTGAAGAAATTCATGTAGAGGGCAACGGCGGTCACATCCGCCACAGAAGTCATGGCCCAGTTCAGCCAATACATCCAGCCGGCCGCGAAGGCCATCTTCTCGCCGTAGAACTCACGGGCATAGGACACGAAGGAACCGGAGCTCGGACGGTGCATGATCAGTTCGCCGAGCGCGCGCAGCACCAGAAAAGCGAAGAAGCCGCAAAGCGCATAAACAAACACCAGCGCCGGGCCTGCCTGTGCCAGACGCCCGCCCGCACCGAGGAAAAGCCCGGTGCCGATGGCGCCGCCAATGGCGATCATCTGAATCTGACGCGGCTTGAGGGCCTTGTGGTAACCGAGATCTTCTTCGACGAAGACCTCACGATCGGCAGACGCCGTTTTCCCAGAATGCATGGATATTTATCCTCCCGATAAAGTGCTTGCAGTCGGCGATAAGCCGGAAATGAAAATGAAACTGGCACAGTCCGCGCTGGAATATGGCCAGCATGCATGCTCATGCGCGCTGTAAAGCTGCATGACAGATTTTCGCCCCTCATAATGGCAGATAATGCCGTTCGTCAAGCGTATTCGATATGATTGACCTTCTCCTCCACCCCAATTAAGGTCAAAAATCTGTAAGACAGCTTTACAGATATAGCAACGCTTAAAAGCCAGTGGAGGAAAAAGTGAGCGTGACGCGCAAGGAGCATGATTTGCTCGGGACCAAGGAAATTCCGGCGGATGTCTATTGGGGCGTGCACACGGCACGCGCTGTGGAAAACTTCAAGATCACCGGGGTGACCATCGGCCACAACCCCTATCTCGTCCGGGGACTGGCCTATGTGAAGGAGGCGGCGGCACGCGCAAACCACGAGCTCGGCCTTCTCGACACGGAACGCATGGAAGCCATCGCCGAGGCCTGCCGCGAAATCCGCGCCGGCGCGCTGCATGAGCAGTTCGTGGTGGATGAAATTCAGGGCGGAGCCGGCACTTCCACCAACATGAACGCCAATGAGGTCATCGCCAACCGTGCGCTCGAACTGCTCGGACGCGAAAAAGGCGATTATGCCCGCCTTCACCCCAATGACCATGTCAATCTCAGCCAGTCGACCAACGACGCCTATCCGACCGCGATCAATGTCGGCCTGATCGAGGCGATCGACGATCTGGCGGCTTCCATGGGCGTGCTGAAGGATGCCTTCGACCGCAAGGCGCAGGAATTTGCCGGCTTCGTCAAGATCGGGCGAACGCAATTGCAGGACGCCGTGCCGATGACGCTCGGCCAGGAATTCCGCACCTTCGTGGTGATGCTGGGAGAAGATCAGGCGCGCCTCATCGAATCCGCAGCACTTCTGCACGAGATCAATCTCGGCGCCACCGCCATCGGTACCGGGCTGAATGCACCGCGTGGTTATGCCGAGCTTGCCTGCCAGCATCTGGCGGAACTGACCGGACGACCTCTGGTGACGGCGGCAGACCTCATCGAAGCCACCCAGGACCCCGGCGCCTTCGTGCATCTCTCCGGTGTGCTGAAACGCGTCGCCGTGAAGCTGTCGAAAACCTGCAACGACCTTCGCCTGCTCTCTTCCGGCCCGCGCGCCGGGATTGGCGAAATCACCCTGCCCTCCGTTCAGGCGGGTTCCAGCATCATGCCAGGCAAGATCAATCCGGTCATTCCGGAAGTGGTCAATCAGGTGGCCTATGCGGTGATCGGCAATGACATCACCATCACCATGGCCGCTGAAGCCGGGCAGTTGCAGTTGAACGCTTTCGAGCCAATCATCGTGCGCGCGCTTTCACAGAGCATCAGCCAGCTCAGCGCCGCCTGCCGCACGCTGGCGGAACGCTGCGTCGACGGCATCGTCGCCAATCCGGCGATCATGGCGCAGCGCGTGGAAGAATCCATCGGTCTCGCCACCGCGCTCAACCCGTTGATCGGTTATTATGCGGCGACCGAAGTGGCGAAGGAAGCACTTGCCAGCGGCCGCACCGTGCCGCAGGTGGTTCTGGAACGCGGTTATCTCACCGATGCGCAATTGCAGCAGGCGCTGAGCCCGCGGCACCTTGCCAACTTGCCCGCCGTCACGGCTGGCGAAGCCGATCTTCGCCAATAATCGTGGTCACCACCTGCTTCACCTGCCCAAGGTGAAGCTCCATCGCCTCCCGCGCCTCAGGCGCTGAACCCCGCCGGATCGCCTCGACGATCCGGCGGTGCTCGAAATTCGAGGCAACGCGTCGGCCGGCCATCAGGTTGACCATCTCTGACTGTTGGGACAGCGCCTCACGGGCATCGGCCACCACCTTGGCAAACAGCCTGTTGGCCGAAGCTTCCGCAATGGCGCAATGGAATTGCCCATCCAGCAGCACCCAGGGATGCGGCCTTTCTTCGGCTTCCATCCGATCACAGAGGTCAAGCAGGACTTCCAGCTGGGCATTCGTTCGCCTCAACGCCGCCCAACCGGCCGCAGGAACTTCGATGAAGGGGCGGGCCTCAATCAGATCGCGGGCGGAATAGGCGCCGTAATTCAATTCGGAAGGCGGGGTCGGCGTCATCACATAGGTGCCGCTTCCGGTGCGGGTCTGTGTCAGCCCCAGGGTCTGGAGCGACCGCAAAGCCTCGCGAATGATCGGCCGGCTGACGCCATATCGGGCGGCCAGATGGGCTTCGGAAGGCAGCCGGGTGCCGACCGCAAGCTGCCCCGAGGTGATGGCGGAACGGATATCATCGAACACAGCTTCTGCGGCATTCTTGCGATTGATCGGCTGCGCATCCGACAGCCAATCCGACAACCCGCCCATCTTCAAACCCTCCGCACTCTCAATATGTTCGCAATATCAACGCAAAACCAGACAACCGCCCAAATGCAAAGGACGGCCGCCGCTCTCGCGGCCAAGCCGACCTTCCTAACATTATCCTGCCCGCCGGAACAACGACGGCGGATATTTTTGTTGGAGCGAGGGTACAGTATCGCCGCACCCTCGCTCCGCGTCAGATATTACGCCTTGATTTCCGCTGCCTCCGGCTTCTCATCCTCACGCGAGATGCGGAACCACGTGACATAGAGCGCCGGCAGGAAGAGCAGGGTAAGCGCCGTACCCACCACAATACCGCCCATCATCGCATAGGCCATCGGACCCCAGAAGATTTCCCGGGAGATGGGGATGAGGGCAAGTGTGGCCGCCGCCGCCGTCAGCATGATCGGCCGCATGCGGTGTTCGGTCGCCTCGATGACGGCACGCCATGCCGAGACCCCTTCGCTTCTCAGATGCTCGATCTGCACGACGAGGATGACCGAGTTGCGGATCAGGATACCGATCAGCGCCAGCACGCCGAGAATGGCGACGAAACCCATCGGCGCATTGGAGAAGAGCAGCGCCACCACGACGCCGATCAGGGCTGTCGGCGCCACGGCAAAGACCAGGAACAGCCGGCTGAAACTCTGCAACTGGATCATCAGGATCGTCGCCATCGCAAACAGCATCATGGGGACGACAGCGACGATCGGCGCTTGCGAATCCGCGCTGGATTCCACCGAGCCGCCCGTCTCCAGCGTATAGCCGACGGGAAGCGTTTTCTGGAACGCCTCGATGTTCGGCTTCAGCTGCTCCACAATCGTTGCTGGCTGCGTTGGACCGATAATGGCAGCCTTGACGGTGACAGTGGGGATCCGGTCGCGACGCCAGATGGTCGGCTGCTCCAGCTCATAACGGAAATTGGCGATTGCCGAGAGCGGCACGGCCTTGCCGTTGGTTGCCGGCAATTGCAGGTTCTGCAAGGTCTCGATGGAGCCGCGCTCCGAAAGCTGCGCCCGCGCCACCACGTTAACGAGGTAGATATCGTCCCTCACCTGCGTGACGGTGGAGCCTTCGACAATGCTGTTCATGGCATTAGCGATGTCTTCCGACGAGACGCCGAGTTGGCGGGCCTTGTCCTGCAGAACATCCACTTTCACCACGCGCGTCGGCTCGTTCCAGTCCATGACCATGTTGGACAGCAGCCGGTGTTCGCCGACGATGCCCGACAATTGCTGCCCGAGCTCGCGCACCTTCTGGATATCCGGACCGCTGAGGCGATATTGCACCGGCTTTCCGACCGGCGGACCGATATCGAGCAGTTTCACGAAGGCGTCGGTGCCGATAAAAGTCTTGTTCAGATAGTCCTGCAGCTCGGCGCGCACCTTGTCACGCACATCCAGCCCCTTGGTGACGATGACCGTCTGGCCGAAGGTGACATCCGGCGTCTGCACGTCGAAGGACAGGATGAAACGCGGCGCGCCTTCGCCGACATAGGTTGTCCAATGGTCGATATCCGGATTCTTGGCCAGCATTTCCTGCTCGAACTGCGCCATCTGCCGGTTGGTCTCGGCAATCGAACTGTTCTGCGGCAGGTTCCAGTCAACGATCAGCTCCACACGGTCGGATGACGGGAAGAACTGCTGCTGCACAAGGCCCATGCCGCCGACGGAAAGGCCGAACAGCGCAATGGTGAGGATGATCGTCACCCAGCGCCAGCGCAGCGCCCGGCCGAGAAGCCAGGAAAAGGCAGAGGCAAAGCGGCCCTTTTTCTCATGATGCGATTTCATCGTCTTCGGCAGGATCGTCACGCCGAGCAGCGGCGTGAACAGGACCGCGACGATCCATGACACGATCAGCGAAACGGCGATCACCACAAAAAGCGTGAAGGTGAATTCACCCGCCGCGCTGTTGTTGAGACCGACCGGAATGAAGCCAGCAACGGTGACCAGCGTACCGGTCAGCATCGGGAAAGCGGTAGAGGTGTAAACATAGGTCGCCGCTTTCCTGAGATCGTCACCGACCTCAAGCCGCGCAACCATCATCTCAACGGCGATCATTGCATCGTCGACGAGAAGCCCGAGCGCGATGATGAGGGCGCCCAGAGAGATACGCTGCAGGGAAATGCCGGTATATTCCATGTAGACGAAGGTGATCGCCAGCACGAGCGGAATGGAAACCGCAACCACCATGCCGGCCCTGAGGCCAAGGCTGATGAAGCTGATGACGAGAACGATGGCGATGGCCTCGAACAGCGCCGAGGTGAAGCCCGAGACTGCCTCATCGACCACGGCCGGCTGATCGGACACGCGATGCACATCGACGCCAACAGGCAGATCCGCAACCACCCGCTTCATCTGCGCATCCAGCGCCTCGCCGAAGTGCAGCAGGTTCGCGCCGGTTTTCATGCCGATCGCAAGGCCGATGGCCGGCTGGCCGTTAAAGCGGAACAGCGAGGACGGCGGATCGACATAACCGCGCCGGATCGTCGCCACTTCCGTCAGAGGGAAGAATCGGTTGTTGACCCGCAGATTGATGGACCGCAGGCTGTCTTCCGAGGTGAACTGGCCGCTGACGCGCAGCGCCACGCGCTCAGGCCCGGCATTGACGAAGCCGGATTGCGTGACGGCGTTCTGGGCTTGCAGCGTCTTGATAATCGATTGCTGGTCGATGCCGAGCGCCGCGATCTGCCGCGTGGAGAACTCCAGATAGATCGTCTCATCCTGTGCGCCGATGACATCGACCTTGCCGATATTGTCGACGGTCAGCACCTTCGCACGCGCATCCTCCACCAGATCGCGCAATTGCCGCTGGCTGAGACCGTCGCTGGTGAAGGCGTAGATATTGCCATAGACATCGCCGAAGCGGTCGTTGAAGAAGGGACCGACAACGCCCGAGGGGAAATCGCCCTTGATGTCGCCGATCATGTTGCGCACCCGCACCCAGGTCGGCTCCACGTTGCGCGCCTTGGTTTCCGGCACCAACTCCACAAAGATCGTCGTGCGGCCGGCCACCGTCTGGCTGCGCAGATGATCGAGATTGTCGAGTTCCTCGAGCTTCTTCTCGATCCTGTCGGTCACCTGCCGCGCCACTTCTTCGGCGGAAGCGCCGGGCCATTGCGCGCTGATCACCATGGTCTTGATGGTGAAGTTCGGATCTTCCTCGCGGCCGAGGTTGAGATAGGAGAAAACGCCGGCAAGAACGAAAACCAGCATGAAGTACCAGACGAGCGAACGGTGTTCGAGCGCCCAGTCGGAGAGATTGAATTTCTTCACTGACGGACCTCCTGATCGATCCTGATGGCCTGTCCATCCTTAAGCTTGTGCACGCCGGCGCTGGCAACGCGTTCGCCGGGTTTGACGCCGCCGGTAATGCGCACGCTGCCGCCCTCGGTGGGCTCGCCCTCTATCGTGACCGGGCGGTAGGTCACCGTTGCCGCATCGGCATTAACGATCCAGACGCCCCAGCCGGTATCGGTTTTCAACAGCGCCGATGCGGGAAGCGTGATCTGCGGTTCGGAGGCCGCAAGCGCGAGAGCAGTGACAACGGAACCGAGCCGGAACGCCTGCGGCGCATCCTGCAGGCTGATCTTCGTGCGGCGTGTGCGCGTCGCCGTTTCGGCTTCCGGCGCTATCTCGCGCACCACACCGGTGGTGCGGATTTTCGGATCGAGTTGCAGGGCAATCTCGAAGGTCGAGCCGATTTCAAGCCGCTGCGCCGCAAATTGCGGAACATCCACCACCACGTCCCGCACTTCCGGGCGGGCGATGGTCACCACCGTCTGGCCGGCGGAAACGACCTGGCCGATTTCGCCCGAGGTGGCAGTCACCACACCGTCGAATTCGGCGCGCAGCTGCGCATAACCCAGCTGCTCTTCTGCCTTGTCAAGATTGGCGCGGGCCTTGGCAACGGCGGCATTGGCCGTGCGCGTGGCCTGTTCCGCCTCTTCCAGTGCCGCTTCCGTGCCGCTGCGAGCTTCGGCCAGCACACGCTGGCGCTGTTCGGTCGTCACCGCATTGGCGAGTTGCGCCTCGGCATTGGAGAGATCGGACTGGGCGCTTTTTACCGCCAGTTCCAGCGCCAGCGGATCAATCGAGGCAACCACATCGCCTTTCTTGACCAGATCGGCCACATCGACATTACGGGCGATGATGCGGCCGAGAACGCGAAAACCAAGATCGGTCTGAATGCGCGATTCCACCGTGCCCGTCAGCCGCAATGCATCGGCCGATTTTTCTTCCACGACAACGGAGAGCACCGGACGCGGCGCTTCCGCGGCCGCCTCCTGCTTTTCCTGGCAGGATGAGAGCGCGATTGCGGGCAGCAACAAAAACAAGCTTCTGTTTATCCTGAACATTATTGTGCCTGCCCCTTTTCATAGGCGACCTTTTCACCGGTGCGGAGAAATTTGGTCCCGACGGTGACGACGAGATCACCCGGCTTGAGGCCTTCCGTGACAACGAATTGACCGGTCTCGTAATCGGCAACCTGAACCGGGCGCATGGCGACTTCCGACGACCGCGGATCGACCAGCCAGACAGCGGGGACGCCGTCCTTCGAGGTCATCGCCGACCACGGAAGCTTGATCGCATCGACCTGTTTGAAGCGGAAATGGCCGGATACGGGCGCACCGAGCGGCATGGTCATATCGCCGTTCAGGCCGACCTTGACCCTGATCGTTCCATTGTCCGGGTCTATCGTCGGAGAAATCTCCCGCACCGGCGCCGCAACGCTGCGGGCGGGGTCCGACAGGAGGCTGACATTGACAAGATTGTCGATATCACGCTCGAGGAAGAGGGATTCGTAAACATCGAAGACCGCATCGCGCGGCCCGTCATGCGCCAGCGTGAAGACGAGCTGGGCGGCCTGCGCCACCTGGCCGACTTCGACATTGCGCGCCGTGATAACGCCATCCGCATCCGCCCTGAGTTCCGTATAGGACAGGGCATCCCGCGCCGTATCGAGCTGCGCCTGCGCCGATCTCACCGCTCCTTGCGTCGTGAGAAGGGTTTCCTGGGCCTTGTCGACCGCCGAACGCGAGGTCACCTGCGTCTTGAAAAGGCTTTGCTGACGGTCGAACGTCAATTGCGCCTGGGTCTGCTGCGCTTCCGCTGATTGCAGGTTGGCCAGGGCGACATCGAGATCGGCCTTCTGCTCTTCGGGATCCATGCGGGCAAGCAATTGCCCGGTCTTCACCCGTGCGCCCACATCCACCAGCCGCTCGGTGATCTTGCCGCTGACCCGGAAGGACAGATCCGTCTGGACCCGTGCCTTCACTTCGCCCGTGATGACGCTGCCGCGATCAACGGGCTTTTTTTCAGCCGCGACCACATCGACGGTGCGGAGCGGCTTTTCGGCGGGCGGCTCTTCATTGCTGCAGGACGACAGGGCGAAAATACCGCCAAGCGCCGCCGCGATAAGAATGGTTCTCATGGTGACCTCTTGATCTTCGCCTCATCCTATAATATTTGACTGACTGAATAGTCAATGAAATTCTTATGCCGCTGATCGGGGAGCTGTCCGGAGTATCGGCACGGGTTCCCGAATGATCATTCTCGTCGTCCGGCTCATACCTGCGGGCACATTGGCAATGTTCCGGCATAGTGAAGCATGCGCGCGCCTTCACAAAAATCGTTCCGGTTTTTGCGCCGGTGCTATAGGCAAACCCATCTCTCATTTCCGCCAATCGCGACGGACAGAAGGGCACGCGTCGAAAATAAAGAAGGATCCGGGGCCATGGCGAAAACAAAACTGACACGTGCAGAACAGAAGATACAACGTCCGTTGCAAATTCTCGATGCCGCATTCGAGGAATTCACCAAAAGGGGATTTACCGCGACGCGGGTGGAAGACATCGCGGAACGGGTGGGGGTGACGAAAGGGACGGTCTACGTCTATTTCGAAACCAAGGAGGCGCTCTTCGAAGCGATGGTCAAGCACGCCTCCCTGCCATTCCAGGAGGCGTTCAATGCCTATACGCATACATCCGACGACCCGGTCGAGGAGCTTCGCCTGCTGCTGGAATTCCTGTTCGATTCCCTCGTCGACAACAAGAAGATGCGGGAACTGTTCCGCCTGATCCTTGCGGAAGGCGCAAAATTTCCCGATCTCATCGACCAGCACCATGACACGTTGATGGCGCCTGTCTTTACGCGCATCGATACGGTCCTCGAGGAGGGCGTGGCGAAAAAAAGGTTCAGGGCCAATCCTCCCGAACTCGCCAAAGTGGTGATGTCACCCATGGTCGGAACATTGGTGTTTCGGCTGATTTTCAACGACCGGCGCATTCTGGACAGACAGGCTGTCCTGAAAATTCATCTCGATCTGATCATGCGTGGGCTGCTGGCATAGGCATCATTCTTCGCGGCCCGGCCTCAGCCGACGCCACCGATGCAGACATATTTGAGCTCGGTATATTCCTCGATGCCGTGACGTGACCCTTCCCGGCCGAGACCAGACATCTTGACACCACCGAAAGGCGCCTCGGCGGTGGAAATAGCCCCCGTATTGACGCCGACCATGCCATATTCAAGCGCCTCGGCAACCCGGAAGACCCGAGAAAGATCGCGCGCATAAAAATAGGAGGCGAGACCGAAATCGGTATTGTTCGCCTGCGCGATCACATCCGCCTCATCCTCGAAGCGGAAGAGCGGCGCAAGCGGACCGAAGGTTTCCTCACACGCCACCTGCATGCCGGCATCGACATTGCGCAGGATCGTCGGCTCGAAGAAATTGCCGCCCAACGCGTGTCTCCTGCCGCCCGTGGCGATCTCGGCGCCTTTCGAAAGCGCATCGGCAATATGGGCTTCCACTTTGGCAACGGCGTTTGCGTCGATGAGAGGCCCAAGAATGCTTGCCTCCTCCAACCCGTTACCGACCTTCAATTGCGCGACGGCCCCTGCGAAATTTTCAGCGAAAGCATCATAGACGCCGCTCTGCACATAAAAACGGTTGGCGCAAACGCAGGTCTGACCATTGTTGCGGAATTTGGCGAGGATCGCGCCCTCGACAGCTGCATCGAGATCGGCGTCATCGAAGACGATGAAGGGCGCATTGCCGCCGAGTTCCAGCCCCAGCTTCTTGATCGTCGGCGCACATTGCCGGTAAAGATGTTCGCCCGTACGCGTCGAGCCGGTAAAGGTCAGAAGGCGGATATCCGGGCTTGCCGTCATCTCCCCGCCTATCTCTGCGGCTGGCCCCGTCAAAATGCTGAAAAGCGCAAGCGGCAGGTCGGCGCGCTCTGCAAGGATGGCAAGGGCAATGGCAGAAAACGGCGTTTGCGGCGCCGGTTTCAGCACCACTGCACAGCCGGCGGCCAGCGCCGGGCCGACCTTGCGAGTGATCATGGCATTGGGGAAATTCCATGGCGTGATGGCCGCAACCACGCCCACGGGCTGGCGAAGAACCAGAATGCGTTTATCCGGCTGGTGGCCGGGCACTGTCTCACCATGGATTCGCCGCGCCTCCTCGGCAAACCATTCGATGAAGCTCGCACCATAGGCGATCTCACCTTTGGCTTCCGCCAGCGGCTTACCCTGTTCCAGCGTCAATATCATGCCGAGATCGTCACGGTTTTCCATGACGAGCCGGAACCATTCCTTCAGGATATTCGCACGCTCGCCGGCGGTGCGGCGGGCCCATTCCTTCTGGGCGATCACGGCGGAAGCGATTGCTTCTCTCGTTTCCTTCGCACCGAGTTCTGGAACCCGTCCGACGATCTCACCGGTCGCGGGATTGCGGATCGCCGCCGTTTCACGGCCATCGCAACCAACCCAGCGGCCAGCCACCGGCACTTTCTCGCCGAAGAGTGTGGGATCATTCAGATTCATGGCCCACCCCTCAACAGAAGACCTGCGCCGAGGCCGGATCGAAGGCGAGATGCACGAGGTCGCCACGGCTGAGGCCGGAAATCGCCTCATGGCCGAAAGGCAGGCGCACCGCAAGCGGCTCACCCGAGCCGGTATGAGCCACCACATGGACATTGTTGCCGAGGAAAGTGATGTCGCTGACCGTGGCCTGGAAACCGGCAGCGGCGACCGGCCGGTTGCGGCTGAGCTGCAGCCGCTCCGGGCGCAGCATCAGCGCCGCTTTCTTTCCCGGCGCGGCTTCGCCATGCACCGGAATGTGATCGAAAACGATATCCCGACCGAGCGACACCGTCGCCCTGCCGCCCGAGGCGGCGAGGAGATCGCAGGCGATGAAGTCGCTGTCGCCGATGAATTCAGCCACGAAACGGGTAGCCGGGTGAGCGTAAAGCTCTGGTCCCGTGCCGATCTGGTCGATTACCCCCTTGGAAAACACGGCGATCCGGTCGGAAAGACGCAAGGCTTCTTCCTGATCGTGGGTAACGTAGAGGATCGTCACTTCCGTCTGCTGGTGAATACGGCGGATTTCGAACTGGATTTCTTCGCGCAGCTTCTTGTCGAGCGCCGACAGCGGCTCATCCATCAGCAGAACCGGCGGGTCATAGGCAAGCGCCCTCGCCAACGCCACACGTTGCTGCTGGCCGCCCGACATTTGCGCCGGTTTTCTGTCTTCGAAACCTTCGAGACGGACAAGCCGCAGCATTTCCTTCACCTTCGCATCGATTTCCGCCTTGCTCTTGCGGCGGACCTTCAGCGGAAAGGCGATGTTCTCGCCAACCGACAGATGCGGAAACAGGGTGTAGCGCTGGAAGACCATGCCGATATTGCGCTTGTGCGACGGCGTCGACAGCAGGCTTTCGCCGTTCAGCAGAATATCGCCCGATGTCGGCTGCTCGAAACCGGCAAGGATATAAAGCGTCGTGCTCTTGCCCGAACCGGACGGCCCGAGAAATGTCATGAACTCACCCGGCTGCACGTCGAGATTGACGTCCTGAACGGCGACGACCGGTCCGTATTGCTTGCGGATGCCGCGAATCTGCAGGAGCGGTTTGGTCATGTTTTCAGTCCTTTTCGCACAGCCGCGACAAGCAGCATGAGAATGATGGTCACCGCGATGAGAAGCGTGGAGGCGGCCGCAATCACCGGCGTCAAATCCTGACGCAGCGTTGCCCAAATCTTCACCGGCAGCGTCTGCAATGTCGGGCTTGCCATGAAGATCGCCAGCACCACCTCATCCCAGGAGGTAAGGAAGGAGAAGATCGCTGCCGAAAAAAGGCCGTGGCTGATGGCGGGAAGCGTGATGCGGATTTTCGCCTGCAACGGGCTTGCGCCGCACAGCACCGCCGCATCCTCAATCGATTTGTCGAAACCCTCGAGCGCGCCGGTCAACGCCAGAATGGAAAAGGGCAGCGCCACGACGAGATGGGCAATAACGAAACCGGCGGTCGTGCCGGCAAGGCCAAGTTTCAGGAAAAAGGCGTAAAGCGCCACCGCCAGCACCACGACAGGCAGGATCATCGGCGTCATGAACAGCGCGCGAAGCGTGTTACGCCCGATGAAACGGCCGCGCACCAGCCCGAAGGAGGCGACAAGACCGATCAATACGGACAGCACCGTGACCATGAGGGCGATGCGCAGGCTGGTCCAGGCGGCCTCCAGCCATCGCGGATCGGCGAAGAAATCCGCATACCATTTCAGTGTCCAGCCGGGCGGCGGAAAGATCAGCCATTGCGACGAGCCGAAAGACAGCGCTGCGATGAAAACGATGGGCAGGATGAGAAATGCCGTCGTCAGCACCGTGATCAGGAGGAGCAGCCATTTCCAGAGGCCGAGGCTGTTATAGTTCAAAAGCATGTCAGCGCCCCCCTGCCCCGGCCGCACCGAAAAATTTGAGCTGGATGGCGTAAAGCGTCAGCGTCACCACCAGCAGCACCAGTGCGGCCGCCCCGCCCATGCCCCAGTTGACGAGCGACTGGACGAATTGCGCAATGAGTTCGGCCAGCATCATGTTCGCCGTACCGCCGAGCAGCGCCGGGGTGACGAAATACCCAAGCGACATGACGAAGACCATCAGCGCGCCGGAAATCATGCCGGGCGCTGCCAGCGGAATGAGGATGCGGGTCAGCGCCTGAAAGCGTGTCGCCCCGCACAAGGCCGCCGCCTGAAGAATGGCCGGATCGATCTTGCGGATGACGCCATAGAGCGGAATGATGATGAAGGGCAGCATGATATAGGTCATGCCTATCGTAACCCCGGTAAGATTGTTGACCAGCGCCAGAGGCTGATCGATGATGCCGAGCCCCATCAGCGTCTTGTTCACCACGCCCGTGCGCTGCAACAGCACCATCCACGCATAGGTGCGCGCCAGAAGATTGGTCCACATCGACAGGAGCAATATGGCAAAGACGATGGAAGCGAGCCGCGCCGGCATGATGGCGAGCACCCAGGCGACGGGAAAGCCGATCGCCAGCGACACGACCGTTACCAGCGCCGACACCGCGAAGGTATTGAAGAATATCTTCAGATAGGTGGAGCTTCCCAGCAGGGCGGCATAGTTGCCGAATCCGAGGACGGGTTCGGTGACGCTGCGCGACAGCAGGATCAGAACCGGAACGACGAAGAACAGGACAAGCAGGACAAGCGCCGGCAGGGTGGCCGTAAAGTTGCCGGGCCGGAAAGGCATCCGCACCTTCGCTTTCGGGCTGACTGTTTCATCGGTAAGCGAGACCATGCCCAAACCTCCCGGACGTGGAAAATCGCGCGGGCGCCTGTCGCGGCCCGCGCCGTTATCTTACTTCGCCTGCCAGGCGTACCAGCGCTCGCCGATCTCGTCGCGATGCTGCGCCCAGTAGTTCATATCGGCGTTGACCTGGCTTGCCGTCTGCTGGTCCGGCAGGGTCTTGGCGGTTTCCGGATCCATCAGCTTGGCGGATTCGATATTGACCGGCGCATAACCCGTCGCGGTCGCCATATCCGCCTGCGCCTGCGCAGAAGTGGCGAGCGCGATGAACTTCATCGCCGCATCCCTGTTTTTCGTTCCCTTGGGAACGACGAGGGAATCCGCCGCGGTGATGTTCTGCTCCCAGGAGGTTTCCACCTTCACGCCGCTTTTTTCAAGCGCCGTCATGCGGCCGTTCCAGACGCTGCCGAAGGGCGCTTCCGCAGATGCAATCAACTGCTGCGACTGCGCACCGCCGGACCACCAGATGATATCGGATTTGATCGTATCGAGCTTCTTGAAAGCGCGGTCGAGATCGAGCGGATAAAGCTTGTCGGCGGCCACACCATCGGCCAGAAGGGCGGCTTCGATCACGCCCGGTGCCGACCATTTATAGAAGGTTCGTTTACCGGGAAATTTCGCAGTGTCGAACAGATCCGCCCAGCTCTTCGGGCAGGCGGCCACGGCATCGACATTGCAGCCGATGACGAAGGAATAATAAAAGCTGCCGACGGAGTAGTCCGTCACGAAGCGCGGATCGAGCTTGGTCTTGTCGATGACGGTAAAATCGAGCTTCTCCAACAGGCCTTTCGGGCCGGCCTGCGCGGCATAATCGCCCTCGACATCGACCACATCCCAGGTCACGCCGTTCGCCTCGACCATGGCTTTCAATTTGCCGTAGTCCGTCGGGCCGTCCTGCACCACGTTAATGCCGGTCGACACCATGAATTTTTCAGCCCAGGCCGCCTTCTGGGCGTCCTGCGTGGTTCCTCCCCAGCTGGAGAAAACCAGATCATTCGCCTCAGCGGATGCACCAAGGGCAAAAAGAGCGGCGCATGTCGTCAATACCAGTTTCAATTTCATGTTCCCTTACTCCGTTTTAGAGCTTCTTGTTGGTATGCACGTCGCGACCGGCGCATTTCACCTGAGCGGTGAAAACCGCGCCGGTTTCATGATCTTGTTTTCGGCGACTTCGATGAGGTCGCGGATTTTCGGAAGGAAGGACAACCAGCGCGGATCGGCCATCAGCCGTGCGCGCCTTTCCTCGCGGTCATCCAGGCTCGAAAAGGCCCAGATATGGACGATCTCATTGATCGGGCCGATCTCGGAGAAGAAGTAACCCACCAGCTCGCCGAGATGGCTCTTCTGGATTTCGATGCCCTCTTCCTCGACCACCTTGAGGTAGGCGGGGATGGCGCCGTTCTTCAGCCGGTAAGTGCGGATTTCGTAAAACATGGGCTTCACCGCATCACGAAGGGATCGGGGATCGGATCATCGGAGGTTCGCAGCCATATGGTCTTGGTGCGCGTGTAATCGAGCGCCGCCGCAAGCCCGCCCTCGCGTCCGTCGCCCGACAGGCCGAATCCGCCGAAAGGCGCAATCGGCGAGACCGCACGGTAGGTATTCACCCAGACGATGCCGGCACGGATCGCCTTCATCAGGCGGTGAGCGCGGGTCAGATTCTGCGTGAAGACACCGGAGGCAAGCCCATAGACCGTGTCATTGGCCAGCGCGATGGCTTCCGCTTCGGTTTCAAACGAAACGACCGAGAGAACGGGACCGAAGAACTCTTTCTCCATCGATGGCGAACGAATGCCGTCGCAATCGAGAATGGTTGGCGGATAGAAATAACCGTCGCCGTCTACAACCGCACCGCCTGTGACAACCTTGGCGCCCGCGTCCACGGAGGCGGAAACCAGAGAAACGATATGCTTCCTTTGACGCTCCGTCGCCAGCGGGCCTACTTCCGTCGCCATATCCAGCGGTGAGCCGATGCGGATCGCCTCAGCTTTCGCCTTCAGAATCTCGAGGAACCGATCCTTGACGCTTCTTTCGATGATCAGCCGCGAGCCGGCGACGCAACTCTGGCCGGTCGCGGCGAAAATGCCCGCCACCTGCGCATTGGCGGCGCTCTCGAGATCGGCATCGGCAAAAACGAGGATCGGCGATTTGCCGCCGAGTTCCAGCGAGGTGGAGGCAAGGTTTTCAGCCGAATTACGCACGATATGACGCGCCGTTTCCGGACCGCCGGTAAAGGCGATATGGGCCACTTTCGGATGGGTGGTGAGCGCCGTGCCGCAGGACGCGCCGAAGCCGGAGACGATATTGACCACACCGGCGGGAAAACCGGCCTCATGCACCAGCCGGGCGAATTCCAGAAGGGGTGCAGGCCCATCTTCCGAGGCCTTGACGACAATGGTGCAGCCGGCCGCGAGTGCCGGGCCGATCTTGACGGCGGCGAGAAACAGCTGGCTGTTCCACGGCACGATGGCCGCCACGACGCCCACGGGTTCGCGCCGCAGCCAGACATCCATATCCGGCTTGTCGATCGGCAGATAGGCGCCCTCGATCTTGTCGGCCAGACCCGCATAATAACGATAATAATCCGCGACGTAGGCAATCTGCGCGGAGGTCTCACGGATGATCTTGCCGGTATCGCGGGTTTCGAGTTCGGCGAGCGTCTTCGCATTCTCAGTGACCAGATCGGCGAGCCGGTAGAGCAGCTTGCCACGCTGTGTCGCCGTCAGTTTCGACCAGCCTGCATCTTCGTAAAGCGCCCGATGCGCGGCCTCGACCGCACGGCCGACATCCGCCTCGCGGCTTTCCGGCATTTCGGCCCATGCAGTGCCGCTCGCGGGATCGAGACTTGCGAAACGCCTCTCACCATCTTCGAAACGTCCGTCGATATAGCACTGGAAACTGCGCATCGCGTTACTCCCCGAAAGCCGGCATGACATCGGAAAGGAAGCGCTCCAGCGAGGCCTTCTTACGCTCGAAGCTCATGCCCGTATCGATCCAGAAGGAATATTCGTCATAGCCCATGGCCTCGTAGGCCTTAAGCCGGCTAATCACCTCATCGGCATTGCCGACGACATTGTTCTTTCGCATGACATCGGTGGAAAGCATCGCGTTGGCGGCGATGTCTTCGGGCGCAATACGCTCGATCAGACCCTGATGGATCGGTTTTTCGTTTTTGAACCAGGCGAAGAAATAATTGTAATAGACGCTCATCTCATGCGCCGCCTGGGCGATATCGGCTTCATCGGAACCGACATAGGTGTGGCGAAGCAACATGATTTTCGGCCGCTGTTTTTGCGGGTTCTTGGCGCAGGCATCGTTGAAGCGGCCCATCAGGGTTTCCACCTCGTCATCGCCCTGCCAGAGTGGCGTCACCTGCACGTTGCAATCATTGGCGACGGCGAATTCATGCGAATTCGGATCGCGCGCCGCCACCCAGATCGGCGGGAAGGGCTGCTGCAATGGCTTGGGAGCAGAGGTGGTGGCCGGAAATTTGTAGAACTCGCCGTCATGGGCATAGTCGCCCGCCCACACACCTTTGACGGCCGGGATCAGCTCGCGCATACGCTGGCCGGCGCCCCAGGCATCGAGGCCCGGAAGCAATCGCTCATATTCAAACGAGTAAGCACCGCGCGCAATGCCGATATCGAGACGGCCATCGCAGATGAGGTCGGTCATCGCGGCTTCGCCGGCAAGCTTGATCGGATGCCAGAAGGGCGCGATCACCGTGCCCGTGCCGAGACGCGCCGTCCTGGTGCGCCGCGCCAGATCGGCGATCGTCACGAAGGGGTTCGGGGCGATGGTGAAATCCATGCCGTGATGTTCACCGGTCCAGATGGCATGCATGCCGCCGCGATCGGCGATTTCGCAAAGCGTTACGAACTCCTCGTAGAGCGTCTTGTGATCCTGCGAGGCGTCCAGCCGTTCCATATGGACAAAGAGGGAGAATTTCATGGGTTTGCCGCCTTCATCGAGATGGGATGGACCCTGCCGGCAGTCTCGTTACCGACATAGACACCGAAATTGCCGATTGAACTTTCCAGCGCGAACCGGTTGACAATGTCCGCCGTCGCGCCGGAGTCGAACTTTGCCGAAGCCAGCGCGCCGGGCAACAGAAAACGGCCCTGGCGCGGTGCGTCGTCCCCATCTGCCAGCGCGTGGTAGACGATGTGCTGACGCCCATCCGCCTTGTTTTCATAAACCGAGTAAAGAAAGCCCGTCCTGACCGGCAGTCCGGTCAGCTCTTCAAGCCGCGCCGTCAGCGCCGCGACCGGATCGCCGCCCGCCACGACGCAGCCGGGCAGCGACAGCACATCCTCCCCGACGAGGTAAATCTCGCCGCGCCGCTCAAGAACCGCGCCGACAGCGATTTCACCCTCTGCCGCAGCCGAAAGCGCCTTGGCGGCCAGCATCGGCGTGAAGTAACCGCCGCGCGCATAACCGAGGCCGTTCAGGCCGCTATTTTCGAAAGCGTCGATACGACCGAGCAGAATGACGTGGTCTCCGGCCTCGATAACCTCCTGCATCGAACATTCGAACCAGGCTGCAACATCGGCAAAGACCGGTGAGTCTGCCGGCGCATCCGACCAAGTGGCGGCAGCAAAACGATCTTCAACCGGCCGGGCGAACGTATTGGACAGGTCCTTCTGGCCTTCCGACAGAATATTGACGGCGAAATTTTTCGCACCCGTCATCGTCGCGAAATTGCGCGAGGTGCGGGCAAGGCAGATCAGCAGCAACGGCGGATCGAGCGAGACGGAGGTGAAGGAATTTGCGGTGAAACCCACCGGCTTTCCGGCTTCGTCGCGGGTGGTAACAATCGTCACCCCCGTCACGAAGGCGCCGAATGCGTCGCGCAGGGCGCGCGGGTCAAGGGTTGCAACGGTCATTGCGGCTCCTCCTCTAAAGCCAGCCATTCGGCCATCAGTGCATTGACGGTTTCGGGTGCGGTCAGATTGACCATATGCCGGTGCGCCTCGACGATGCGGGCGTAACCGCGCGGCGTGATCGCCGCCATCTGTTCCGCCATCAGGGGCGTGGAGTTCGGATCGTCCGAACCGGTCAGAAAAAGCGCCGGGCAGGTGACCGAGGGCCAGCGGTCGGCATAGGTCTCGTCCCCGCCCGCAAAGGCGGTATAGGCGACCGCGTAACCTTCCGGATCGACCATTTCCAGCCAGCCTCGCGTCAATTCCCGCGCGTGCCGGCTTTTCAGATCATCGCCAAACCAGCGCAGCAAAGGGCCCTCCTTGTCCACGCCCGCGGTGCGGATCGCCGCCGCGCGCGCAAGCACCGCCGCCTTCGCAACGGGGTCGCGGCGATAAACACCGTTCAGATACCCGACACGGGCTATGCGATCTCCAAGCGTCGCGGCTGCACCGCCGGAAATCAGCGCACCCATGGAATGGCCGGCGACATTGGCGCGCTCTATCCGCATGTCGTCGAGAAACCGGCCGAACCAGCCGACGAAATCCTCAAGAGTGCTGCCGGCCGCAAGACGTTCGCTGCCGCCGTGGCCGGGCATATCGACCGCGATGACGCGGTGCGTCCTCGAAAACACCTCGATCTGCGGCGTCCAGGCTTCGAGCCGCATTCCAACACCGTGGATGAGGATCAGATTCTCGCCCGCGCCGGCTTCGAAATAGGCGGCCCCGCCTCTGGTCGTTTTCCGGGGGAGCGTGGCGGCGCCTGCCTTTGCACCATTGACCCGTGATGTGTCGGCGACCCTTTGCATTGGCGTTCGCCTCAAACGCCGGCCGGATTGGCGACATCCTGGCCGAGATCCTTCAGATCCTGATAACGGTCGCCGATGCGATGATGCGGCCGGCCGCCGACGGAAGCACCGAGCGCGACCACAATCTCGTCCGCAGCCGGGGCATCGGGAATGGCCGTCTGGATGGTCAGATAATGCGAACGACGACCTTCATCATTCTTGTCCATCAGTGGGATCATGATCGGCGCATTGCCAGGGCCGCGCGTATTGCAGAAAGCGAGATAGGATTTGGCGCCGACCGCCTGACGATAGTGATTGCCGAAGCGCAGCGTATGGATGAGCGCGGAAGCATGTTCGATCTCACCATCCAGCCCCACGACGGCCGCCTTGCCATAGGCCTCCACCGCCTCGCCGGAACCGACAGCGTCAAGGATCATCTTCGTCAGCAACTCGCCAAGTACCGGCGCGCCTGCGTGAATTTCCGGCTTCAGATCGGCGACGAAACCTTTGCCCGCCCACGGATTTTTAACGACCGCAATGGCGGCGAACAGCTTCAACGGCGCTGCGGCAGCCTTGCCCCCCTCAATCAACGTCGTTTCGACCTGCAGCAGGGTCTTGCGGATCTGGATGGACATCAGCGCTCTCTCCGTAAATATGATGGCTTATGGTATGCCATAATATATGACTGTCAAGTACCGTAATCCCGCAAGGGCGAGCAGTGGAATTCTGGGGGATTGTCGTCGCCGACAAGTCGAGCGCTGTGGGCAACCAATTGCACTTGGCAAGCAACGATTGGAGGCGGGAAAATGGGGCAGATTTGACCGGGGCGTCATCAGCCGGGCTAGATGCGCAAGTGGCCGCCTTATACTGCGATAATGTTCCGGAAGATCAGGGCAGCCGAGGCTGGCCGCCTCTATTCCTGACTTTCAAGCCGATATCGGGAACCCGGATAGAGCAGCCGCACGGACGTGACGGCGCGGCTCGATGACCAGGTTCTGCGGCGCACGAGAAGGCACGGCTCGTTTCGGCTGATGGCCATCAATTTGCATTCCCAGGGCTGGGGCGATGCGGCCTCGATGAATTGCTCGGTCCGCGAAATCGGCGCCGCCGCCGTCAGATAGGCATTCGGGGTAAGCGTATTGAAATCCTGCATCAGATAATCGGGAGCGATCTCCGCATTGACGAAGCGATCTTCAAGCTGGATCGGCACATCGTCTTCGTGATGCACGATGATGGAGTGAAAAACCTTCGCTCCCACGGCGATCTCCAGCGCCGTTGCGAGATCGGGACCGCAAACTTCCGTCTGGGCGAGGATCAGGCTCGGCCGATGCGTCGAGCCGCGCTCCTTGATCTCGTCGGCGATGTTGCGCACGCCCATCATGCCGGCGCTTCGCTTTTTCGGGGCAACAAAAGACCCGCGCCCCTGCACGCGAACGATCACCCCCTCGGTTGCCAGCTCCCTCAGCGCGCGGTTTGCCGTCATCCGACTGACACCCAGCATGTCGACGATCTCGTTTTCGGAGGGTATCCTGTGGTTGGTCAACCACTCGCCGCTGGCGATCTTTTCCTTGATCTGTTCTTTCACCCGCTCATACAGCGGCAGGGAGGAGCGATCGCCCGAGACAGGAAACTCGTTTTCGGTGACGGGCAGCATTGAAACTCCTAAAAATCGGGCGACTGCACAAAACGCAGCCAGAATCCGCGCAAGCACAAAATTATCACATCCCACCTTGCTTGTCTTTCGCAAATATGTGAAGTTACATATACAACTTGAGGGGAAAATAATGGCAAGCGAAGACTCGATCTCCAGCGGCCGCAAGTCTCCCGCCGATAGTCGGGGCGATATTCGAATGCCTGCCCAGCGCAACGGCAGGAGATGCCATACCGGTGCCGAAGCTATGCTCGACGGATCGGTCGCGCAATATGCGCTGAAAGACCGCCCTTGCCAGAACCCGCCAACCGCATACGCCTTCGACTCGGAATGGCCAATGCGCGTGAAGCATATGAATTTCTCAAAGTTGTATAGTGAACTTCCGACACGCCGCTCCTGGGCGAACATCGAATTCCATATTGATTCGACGAGCGCCCGCCCGCCGATTTCGACGGGACCTGAAATGCACCAATGACCGCCGGGCTGAGGGGTAGACATCTGCCCAGGGCACGCCCGGCTGAAGCCACAAAACGCATGCCAGCAACTTGCCAATCATCAAACCAAAAGGGGAATGCAATGCTGAATTCAAAGCTGAAAATCGCGCTGGCCACCACCGCGCTCATCATGGGAGCCTATGCCGGGTCCGCGAGAGCGGAAGGCTATTGCGCCGCTGGAAAGACCATCACCTTCGCCGGCATCGATTGGGAAAGCGGCGCTTTCATCACCGAAGTCATGAAGGAAATCCTCTCCAAGGGCTATGATTGCAAGGTCGATTCCATTCCCGGCAACTCCGTGACGCTGGAACAGGCGACCGCCAATAACGATGTGCAGATCTTCGCTGAAGAATGGATCGGCCGCTCCGACGTCTGGAACAAGGCCGCGGAAGCCGGTCAGGTAACATCGGTCGGCAAGACCTTCGTCGGCGCCGCCGAAGGCTGGTTCGTGCCGGAATATCTGGTCAAGGGCGACCCGGCAAAAGGCATCGAAGCCAAGGCGCCGGACCTGAAGAGCGTCGACCAGCTTTCCGACCCGAAGATCGTCGAACTGTTCAAGGATCCGGAAGAGCCGACCAAGGGCCGCTTCCTCAATTGCCCCTCGGGCTGGACCTGCGAAGGCGTCAACACCGCCAAGCTGCAGGCCTACAAGCTGGAAGCAAACTATGTGAACTTCCGCCCCGGCACAGGCACCGCTCTCGACGCCGCAATTGCCGCCGCCTATCTCCAGGGCGAGCCGATGCTGTTCTATTACTGGAGCCCGACGGCAATCATGGGCAAATACAAGCTGGTCCAGCTGCAGGAGCCGGCCTATAGCGACGCCTGCTGGAAGGAACTGACGAGCGCCGATGGAAAGCGCGACGCCGGTTGCGCCTTCCCTTCCGTTGAGGTGGCCTATGGCGTGAACAGCACCTTTGCGAAGGAAGCGCCGGAAATTATCGCGATCCTTGAAAAGGCAACATTCCCGCTGGCGGAGATCAACTCCAGCCTTGCCTATATGACCGACAAGCAGGTCGACGCGACAGCCGCTGCCAAAACCTTCCTTCAGACCAAGGCCGATATCTGGGGCAGCTGGGTTTCTGCGGACGCCAAGGCGCGTATCGAAGCCGCCGTCAAGTAAACATCGCAGGCGCGCCGGGCTTCCGGCGCGCATTTTCCCGTCAGGACAGGGGCCGGCTCCCGGACATGGGGTCGGCAGGCGCGAGGACGACACCAATGTTTCCTGAAGTTTTTCATATTTCCATCCGAGGCCCGATCAATGAGATCGTGCGTTCGCTGGTGGTGAATTACGGCTCCGTTTTCAAGGCGATATCGCAGACGATCCTGCAGGCGATCCTCTTCGTGGAATGGGTGCTGCGCGGTCTGCCGTGGTGGGTCATTTTTCTGGTCTTCCTGGTGCTCGCCTGGTTCGCGGCGAAGAAGATTTCGCTCGTCATCATGGTGGCGGTGATGCTTTTCATCGTCGGCGCGCTCGGTCTCTGGGACCTGACAATGCAGACGCTGGCGCTGATGCTGATTGCCAGCCTCATCTCCATCGTCATCGGCGTGCCCATGGGCATCCTGCTTGCCAAAAGCGAATGGGCAAGGCGCATCACCCTGCCGGTGCTCGACGTCATGCAGACCATGCCGAGCTTCGTCTATCTCATTCCCGCCATCATGCTTTTCGGCCTCGGCAAGGTCCCGGCCGTGCTTGCCACCATCGTTTACGCCGTGCCGCCGCTGATCCGCCTGACCGATCTCGGCATTCGGCAGGTGGACCGCGAAGTGGTGGAGGCGGCAACCGCATTTGGCGGCAGCCCGCGACAAATCCTCTTCGGCGTCGAATTGCCGCTCGCCACGCCCACGATCATGGCCGGCCTCAACCAGACGATCATGATGGCGCTCTCCATGGTCGTCGTCGCCTCGATGATCGGCGCGCGCGGCCTTGGTGAGCAGGTGCTGAACGGCATCCAGACGCTCGATGTCGGCAAGGGCCTCGAAGCGGGCCTCGGCATCGTTATTCTCGCAATCGTGCTCGATCGTATCACCCAGGGTTTTGGCCGATCCAGCCGGAAGGAAATGGGCAATGACTGATATCCATATCCGCAACGTGTCCAAGATCTTCGGCGGCAACTGGAAGGCCGCGCTCGCCATGGCGCAGCAGGGCGCGGAGAAAAGTGACATCCTGGCAAAGACGGGATGCAGCGTCGGGCTCGACAATGTCAGCCTCGATATAGCGGGCGGCCGCATTTTCGTGATCATGGGCCTCTCCGGTTCCGGTAAGTCGACGCTGGTGCGCCACATCAACCGCCTTATCGAACCGACAAGCGGCGAGATTCTTGTCGGAGACGACAATGTTCTTGCGCTGAAACCGAAGGACCTGCGCGACTTCCGCAACCGGCGCGTCAGCATGGTGTTCCAGAATTTCGGCCTGATGCCGCACCGCACCGTCTTGCAGAACGTCGTTTATGGCCAGCGTGTGCGCGGGCTGACCAAGGCCGATGCACGGCCCATCGGCATGAAGTGGATCGAGACCGTCGGCCTTTCCGGCTATGAGGACAAGTTTCCGCACCAGCTTTCAGGCGGTATGAAGCAGCGTGTCGGCCTCGCCCGCGCGCTCGCCGCCGATACTGACGTCATCCTGATGGACGAGGCCTTTTCGGCGCTCGATCCGCTGATCCGCGCCGACATGCAGGATCAGTTGCTGCAACTCGAAAAGAACCTGCATAAGACCATTGTTTTCATCACCCACGATCTCGATGAGGCGCTCCGCATCGGCGCGCAGATCGCGATCCTGAAGGACGGCAAACTGGTGCAGGTGGGAACGCCGGACCAGATCCTCAACAGCCCCGCAAACGACTATGTCGCCCGTTTTGTGGAGCGCCGCACGGGTGCGGGAGAAGGCCAGCATGGCTGATACGATCACCATCGATCGTCCCCTCACCTGGCAAGAGATCGCCGCTGTTGCAAAAGGCGCCACGCTTTCCCTGTCGGATAAAGCGTGGCGGCGCATTGCCGAAGCCCGCGCCATCGTCGATGCACTCGTCGAAAAACGGGTGCGCGGTTACGGCATCAATACGGGTGTCGGCGCGCTCTGCGATGTGATCGTCGACATCCCGCAGCAGCAGGCCCTCTCCCGCAACATCCTGCTCAGCCACTCCTGCGGCGTCGGAGAACCGCTCGGGCGCGAAGAAACCCGCGCCATCATGGCCGCCCAGATCAACAACTTCGCGCATGGTCATTCCGGCGTGCAGGTCAAAACGGTCGAAGCGCTGCTCGCCCTGCTGAATGGCGATATTCTTCCCGTTATTCCGTCAAAAGGCTCGGTGGGTTATCTCACTCATGCCGCGGCCATAGGGCTGGTGCTGATCGGCGAAGGCCGGGCCCGCCACGGCGGCGAACTCATCAGCGGCAGGCAGGGGCTCGAAAAGCTTAGCCTCGAACCCATGGTTCTGCAGGCGAAGGAGGGGCTGAGCCTCGTCAACGGCACACCCTGCGCCACCGGTCTCGCCAGCCTCGCGCTCGCCCGCACGACTTCGCTCCTTGGCTGGGCCGATGCGGCAGCGGCGATGAGCTATGAAAACCTTGGTGCGCAGGCCGATCCCTTCGCCGCAGGGCCGCTGGCACTGCGCAGCTCACCCGGCATCCAGACCGTCGGCGCAAACCTGCGCCAGCTTCTGGCGGCAAGCCCGCTTCTTGCCCGGTCGGCCGGATCGCGCACGCAGGATCCGCTCAGCCTGCGCGCCGTGCCGCAGGTGCACGGCGCCGTTCGCGACAGCGTCGCGCAGATCGCGGACGTCGTAGACCGCGAACTCGCGAGCGTCACGGACAACCCGGTCGTCGGCGGCACGCCGCAAGCGCCCGAGGTCCATTCCCAGGCCCATGCCGTCGGTGCGGCGCTCGGGCTTGCCATGGATGGGCTGGCGACGGCCGCGGCCGAACTTGCGGCGATTTCCGAGCGGCGTATCGACCGGCTCGTCAACCCGCTTGTCAGCGGGCTGCCCGCCTTTCTGGCGGAAAGCGATGGTGTCTGTTCCGGTTTCATGATCATCCAGTACACGGCCGCAGCACTTGCCGCGGAAAACCGCCGCCTCGCCGCCCCCGCCAGCCTCGATGGCGGCATCACCTCCGCCTTGCAGGAGGATATACTGACACATGCCACCGCCGCCGCCGATAAGACGCTTTCGATTATCGGCAATCTGGAAACCATTCTGGCGATCGAGATCATGAGCGCCGCCCAGGCCTACGACATGCAGCCAGACGAAGCCGGCCGTGCGCCCGGCGCCGATACGCTCTACCGGCGTGTCCGGACGGCGGCGCCATTTTACCGTGACGACCAGCCGCTCAACAATTTGGTAGCTGCCGTTCGGGAAATGCTGCAAACCACGCTCGCGGGAATAGGTGCCGACGCAGGCTAGATACTGCGCCGGAAATTTTAGCCGCACACGAGGCGGAAGAGGTTACTCTTTGCCGGTCTTCTGGGCGATGAGAACAGCTTCCGCAATCGCGCTTGCGCTCGCGACATGGTCCAGAGCCGCCTTGTAAGCGGCGTCTCCATCCCCCTGCCGGATGGCCTCGACGATCTTTTCCATTTGCGCCGGACCTTCGGTATCGCGGCTTTTCGTCTTGATCGTCATCGAACGAAGATGGTTGATCCGCACCGTCAGCAGGTTGACGACGCCCCAGGCGACATGACGGTCGATCTTGCTGAACAGCGTCTGATAAAAGGACGAGGTATGCGCCAGAACGCCCGGCATATCCTTGGCGACATAGCTTTCGCGGATATGACTGAGCGACGCTTCAAGCGCTTCCACGATGGCAGGATCGCGGCGCTCCGCACAAAGGCGCGCCGCCATTCCTTCCAGCGCACCGCGAATTTCATAGATCTGCTTCGCCTCATCGAGATCGAGCATCGCGACCATCGGGCCCTTGTTCGGCAAATTCGCCACCAGCCCCTCGGATTCCAGATGCCGCAGGACCTCACGAACGATGGTGCGGGAAACGCCGAGCTGGGCGCAGAGATCGCGCTCGACCAGACGGTCGCCCGGACGGAAATAACCGTTCACGATGGCGTCGCGGACCTTGTCGAGCGCGAGCTCCCTCAGTGTCTTTGTCGGGCGCTCAACGCGAATGGCAGTTCCGTGCGAAGCATCTGTCATGGTATCACCTCGTTTGACACCTCCCGTTTCGTCGCAACGCGGTTACGAACAAAAGCGGGAAATGGCTTTTGTATTATGGCGTACCAGCTTATTTAGCGCCGTGCTCTCTTTATGGCAACATCAGCACGGCTCACGCAGAATGCTCATCCCATTCTTTCCGAAGCGTAAGAGCCGGGACCTGGGGGAAACACAACGGTTCGGCTGCCATTCAGGAATACGCGACGGTGAATATGGGCGTGTATGGCACGCGCCAGCACCTGCGCCTCCACGTCGCGGCCAAGCGACACATAATCCTCGGCCGACTGGGCATGGGTGATGCGCACGGTATCCTGCTCGATGATCGGTCCCTCATCCAGATCGGCAGTCACATAATGCGCCGTCGCGCCGATCAGCTTCACTCCGCGCTGATAGGCCTGCTTGTAAGGGTTGGCCCCCTTGAAGGACGGCAGGAAGGAGTGGTGGATATTGATGATCCTGCCCGACATCGCCTCGCACATCCTGTCGGAAAGCACCTGCATGTAACGCGCCAGCACGATGAGTTCCGTACCCGAACTTTCCACGATCTCCATGATCCGGGCTTCGGCCTGCGGTTTGTTCTCTTTCGTCACCGGAATGTGGTGGAACGGAATGTCGTGATTGACGACGACCTTCTGATAATCGAAATGGTTCGAGACGACGCCGACAATATCGATCGGCAGCGCCCCGATGCGCCAGCGGTATAGCAGGTCATTGAGGCAATGGCCGAAGCGCGACACCATCAAAAGAACCTTCATCCGCTCTGCCTGATCGTGCAGCGCCACCTCCATGCCGAATTTTTCCGAGATCGGAGCAAGCCCGGTCATCAACGCGTCGCGGGTCGCACCCTCCTCGGAAATGAAACCCACACGTATGAAAAAACGACCGGTGCCGAGATCGTCGAATTGCGAACTGTCGACGATGTTGCACCCCTTCTCAGCGAGAAAGCCTGAAAGGGCGGCGACGATGCCGCGGGTGGATTTGCATGTCACGGTCAGGACGAAGTTCGTCATCTGGTACTCTTTCTGTCATCGATAAAGCATGTCTCCCAAAAGTGTGCAGCGGTTTTGGAACCAGGACATGCTTAAAAACAAAGATCTAAAGCACGGGGCATGAACCAGATTGGACGCGACGCGCTTTAGTGAAAAACCCCGCGCTCTTGATCAGCGCGGGGAAAAGCCGCAAGGGCGGCGGGGAAAATCGGGCTCAGACGTCGAGGGTGGTCTGATGCTCCCAGGCGGTGAATTGCGAGCAATAGCTGTTCCACTCGCCCTGCTTGAGCTTCAGATAGGCCTTCGAGAATTCAGTACCGAGCGCCTGCTGCAATTCCGCATCCTTCTCATATTCGCGCAGCGCATCGAGAAGGTTGAGCGGCAGCTTCGGTGCGTCCGTGACCTTGTGGCCCTCGCGATACATATCGATATCGTAGTGCGGACCGGGATCGGCCTTGGAGCGGACACCGGAAAGGCCGGCGGCGATGATGATGGCCTGCAGCAGATAGGGGTTCACGGCGCCATCCGGCAGGCGCAGTTCGAACCGCCCCGGCCCGGGCACGCGCACCATATGGGTGCGGTTATTGCCGGTCCAGGTCACCGTATTCGGCGCCCAGGTCGCGCCGGAAATGGTGCGCGGCGCGTTGATACGTTTATAGGAATTGACCGTCGGATTGGTGACGGCCGCAAGCGCCGACGCATGTTTCATGATGCCGCCGAGAAACGTCTTGCCCTTGGCCGACAGACCGAACGGCATTTCCCTGTCGGCAAAGGCATTGACCTTGCCGTCGAGGTCCCAGACCGAAATATGGGCATGGCAGCCATTGCCGGTCAGGCCCTTGAACGGCTTCGGCATGAAGGTGGCGCGCAGCCCGTGCTTTTCGGCGACGGATTTGACCATGAATTTGAAGAAGGAATGTTTGTCTGCGGTCTGCAGCGCATCGTCATATTCCCAGTTCATCTCGAACTGGCCGTTCGCGTCCTCATGGTCGTTCTGGTAGGGCTTCCAGCCCAGCTCCAGCATGTAATCGCAAATCTCGGCGATCACATCGTACCGGCGCATCACCGCCTGCTGGTCGTAGCAGGGCTTTTCCGCCGTGTCATATTCGTCGGAGATTTTCGCACCATCCGGAGAAATCAGGAAAAATTCCGGCTCCACGCCCGTCTTGACCCTGAGCCCTTCGCTCGCCGCCTCAGCGATGAGCTTTTTCAGCACCACGCGCGGCGCCTGCTCCACCGGCTGGCCTTCCATCACGCAATCGGCGGCGACCCAGGCGACATCCTTTTTCCACGGAAGCTGGATGACCGAGGAGGCGTCGGGCACGGCAAAAAGATCGGGATGGGCGGGCGTCAGATCGAACCAGGTGGCAAAGCCCGCAAAACCTGCGCCATCCTTCTGCATATCGGCAATCGCTTCTGCGGGAACCAGCTTGGCGCGCTGGCCGCCGAAGAGATCGGTATAACTGATCATGAAATATTTGATGCCCTTTTCGGCAGCAAATTTGGAGAGGTCCAGTGTCACGTCATTCCCCTTTTTTTGAATATCAGACACTTCATCGAAAAAAGACGGGCACATCCTCCCAAATGCGCCCGTCCGTTCTTATGGCTTAAAAGCTGCCTTTGCCCGGGAACCAGTTGGTTCCCGCCAGCGGAACCTGCGCCATGGCGGCAGCCTCCATCGTCAGCGCCACCAGATCTTCCGGCTCCAGATTGTGGAGATGGTTCTTCCCGCAGGCACGCGCGATGGTCTGCGCCTCGAGCGTCATGACCTTCAGATAATTGGCAAGACGGCGGCCGGCGGCGACGGGATCGAGGCGAGCGGCAAGTTCCGGATCCTGCGTGGTGATGCCGGCGGGGTCTTTGCCCTCGTGCCAGTCATCGTAAGCGCCGGCCGTGGTGCCGAGTTTCTGGTATTCGTCTTCCCACTTGGGATCATTGTCGCCGAGCGCCACCAGTGCCGCCGTGCCGATGGCGACTGCATCGGCACCCAGCGCCAGCGCCTTGGCGACATCCGCACCCGAACGGATACCGCCGGAGACGATGAGCTGCACCTTGCGGTGCATGCCGAGATCCTGAAGCGCCTGCACGGCGGGGCGAATGCAGGCAAGCGTGGGCATGCCGACATTTTCGATGAAGACATCCTGCGTGGCCGCCGTGCCACCCTGCATGCCATCCAGCACCACCACATCCGCACCGGCCTTCACCGCCAGCGCCGTGTCGTAATAGGGCCGCGCGCCGCCGACCTTGATATAGATCGGCTTTTCCCAGTCGGTAATTTCGCGCAGTTCGAGGATCTTGATTTCCAGATCATCCGGGCCGGTCCAATCAGGGTGACGGCAGGCGGAACGCTGATCGATGCCCTTCGGCAGGTTGCGCATATTGGCGACGCGATCGGAAATCTTCTGACCGAGCAACATGCCGCCGCCGCCCGGTTTCGCGCCCTGACCGACGACGACCTCGATGGCGTCCGCACGGCGCAGATCCTTCGGGTTCATGCCGTAACGGGAGGGCAGGTACTGATAAACCAGCGTCTGGCTGTGGCCACGCTCCTCATCCGTCATTCCGCCATCGCCGGTCGTGGTGGAGGTGCCGGCGATTGTCGCGCCCCGGCCGAGCGCTTCCTTGGCGTTGCCTGACAGAGCGCCGAAGCTCATGCCGGCAATGGTGATCGGCGTTTTCAACGTGATCGGCTTCTTCGCGAAGCGCGTGCCGAGTGTAACTGTCGTATCGCATTTCTCGCGATAACCCTCGAGCGGATAACGCGAGATGGAGGCGCCGAGAAACAGGAGATCGTCGAAATGCGGCACCTTGCGCTTGGTGCCCGCGCCGCGAATATCATAGATGCCGGTCGCAGCCGCGCGGCGGATTTCCGCTAGCGTATGGTCGTCGAAAGTTGCGGATTTGCGCGGCGGGGTGAAGGGGTTGTGATAGCTCATCGGAATATCCCTCGCCTCAATACGCGTCGGCGTTGTCGATGTTGAAATTGTAGAGCGTACGTGCCGAGCCGTAGCGCTTGAACTCGCCAGGGCTGACATCCGTGACGCCGGCTTTGTCGAGAAGTTCAGCGAGCTTTTCGAGATGTTCGGGCCGCATCTCCTTCTCGATGCAATCGGCACCCAGACTCTTCACCGAACCGCGCACGAAAAGCTTCGCCTCATAAAGGGAATCGCCAAGCGCATCGCCCGCATCGCCGCAGACGACGAGGTGGCCGGACTGGCCCATGAAGGCCGACATGTGGCCGATATTGCCCTTCACGACGATATCGATGCCCTTCATGGAAATGCCGCAGCGGGATGCGGCATTGCCCTTGATGACCAGAAGCCCGCCGCGGCCGGTGGCGCCGGCATATTGCGAGGCGTCGCCCTCGATGACGACCGTGCCGGACATCATGTTCTCAGCAACACCCGGCCCGGCCGAGCCGTGCACGGTGACGGTGCCGCCATCATTCATGCCGGCGCAATAATAACCGACCGAACCATGCACATCGACGGTGACGGGGCTGTCGATGCCGACCGCCACGGCATGGTGGCCGCGCGGATTGACGACCTCGAATTCGGTGTCGTTCGCGCCCGAGGAAAGACCGTGGAGCGCCTTGTTGAGTTCACGCAGCGGCGTGTGGGAGAGATCGAAAACTGGCATGGATTATGACTTTCAAAACAGGCGCCGATGACGGGTCTCAGGCGGCCTTTTCATGGTCCCAGAAATAGACGGTCGCCGGTTCCGGCTCCCAGACGCGGGCATTTTCAATGCCGGGCAGATTGACCAGAGCGCGATACTCAGAGCCGAAAGCGACATATTGGTCGGTCTCGGCCATGACAGCAGGCTTGCAGGCGATGGGATCACGCACCACGCCGAAACCGGATTTGGTGCCGACGACGAAAGTGAAGAAACCATCGAGATCGTCGAGCGCACCGGTCAGCGCCTCGCCCAGATCCTTGCCCTTGGCCATTTCCGCGGTGAGATAGGCGGCGGCGACTTCCGAGTCGTTCTGGGTCTCGAACGTCATGCCTTCACGCACCAGTTCACGGCGCAGATTATTGTGGTTGGAGAGCGAGCCGTTATGCACCAGGCACTGGTCTGCGCCGGTGGAGAAAGGATGCGCGCCAAGCGTCGTCACCGCCGATTCCGTCGCCATGCGGGTGTGGCCGATGCCATGGGTGCCCGCCATGGAGCGCACGTCAAAACGGGTGACGACATCCTTCGGAAGACCGGTTTCCTTGTAGATTTCCACGCTGTCGCCGGAACCCATCACGCGCACATTCGGGCGGATTGCGGAAAGAACCGGACGGATACCATCCAGTTTTTCGGCGGGAATATCGAGAACAGCATGAGTGCTTTTCACCGTGACCACGGCATCGACGCCGCTTTCCTTCAGCGCTTCGGCAAGGCCGGAAAAATCGGCGGCCGGATCGGCCGACTGGATCGTCACTTTCGCGCGGCCATTGGCAGCGCTTCCGTAGATCGCGATGCCGGCCGAATCCGGGCCGCGATCGGTCATGGTGACAAGCATGTCCGAAAGCAGCGCGCCCAGCTGCGGTTCAAGGCTTTTGTCTTTCAGGAATAGTCCAACAATGCCGCACATCGACAAGCACCTCCATTCGTTTCTGAATGAAGGGCTAACATATGGAATTCCATTCCGTCAACTATCAGGAATATTTTTTTCTTCTAAGGCAAATTCTCAATTATTGCCCAGTCGCCTTTGCGGATAGGAAATGATCGACAGATAACGGGCGGGAAGCTTCACCAATTCCTCCGGCCCATGCGGCGCATCGGCGTCGAAAAACAGGCTGTCGCCGGCCTGCATGGTGAAAAGCTGCTCGCCGTGGCGATAGACCACCTCGCCCTCCAGCATGTAGAGAAACTCCATTCCCTCATGCTGGAAGGTCGGGAACACGTCCGAATCCTTGGTCAGCGTGATGAGATAGGGCTCGACAGTGACGCCGCTGGTATTGTTGTCGATATGGCCGAGCAGGCTGTATTGATGACCGGCGCGAGTGCCCCTGCGCTCGATATTCACGCCCTGCCCCGCTTTGACGAAGGTGGCGCTGCGCGGCTCCTCGAAACCGCGAAAGAAGGCCGTGATCGGCACGCCCAGCGCCTTTGAGAGCGTCTGCAGCGTCGTGAGCGACGGCGAGATATTGCCGTTTTCGATCTTGGAAAGCATGCCCACGGAAACGCCGGTGGCCGATGCAAGATCGGTGACCGTGATGCCGAGTTTCTTGCGATAGGCGCGCACCTCATGGCCAATCGCCATTTCCAGATTGTTGACCCTTGGCTCGCGGATGGCATGCGGATCCTGCGACAGGAACTGCGCAGTTTCGGTTTTGGTGGTATCCTTCGCCATGATGTCCTCCGGCATTATCGTGTTTTCCCTTCCTTACAGGAAAACTATTTTAATTCGGAGGAAATCTTTGCCGCATTGTATTTGGGGTATGGCCGAACCGGGCCTTGAAGCTTCCCGAAAAATGCCCGGCGCTTGAGAAGCCGGTGGCGAAGGCCACTTCGGCAATGGAGAGCGGGCTTTGCTCCAGCAGCCGCCGGGCGTGATCGAGACGGATCGCGCGGTATGTTTCCAGAAATGTCGTTTTCAGATGGGTTGCGAAAAGCCGGTCGAGGTGGCGCGCGCTGGTTCCCGCCAGTTTCGCCATGGTCTGCCGGTCGAGCGGGCTTTCAATGGTCGTTTCCATTTTTTCCAGCACGGCCAGCAGGGCCGGATGGTTGGTGCCATGGCGCTCGGCGGCGGAACCCCTTTGCGGCGCGCCGGGTTCGGCCACGGCCGTGTGCAGATACCAGTCGCTGACACGCCGTGCGAAATGAGCGCCCATTCTCTGCGAAATCATCGCATGCATCATGTCGAGGGGCGCGACGCCGCCGGCGCAGGTGATGCGGTCCCCGTCGAAAACAAACCGCGCCTGCCGGGGCGTGAGATGGTCGAAGGCCTCTTTCAGCACCGGCGCATGCTCCCAGTGAATGGTGAAATCGCGGTTTTCCAGCAATCCCGCCGCCGCCAGCACATAAGCGCCGCTGGAAATGCCCCCGATCCGGACACCCTGCCGCGCCAGCCGCCTTAACGTGCCGTAGGAATTTTCCGCAACGGTCCAGTCCTGCGGCCCGCCCCCTGCGCAGACGAAGATCGTGTGGCATCTCTCGCCTGCGGTGGCGAGTGCCTCGCAGCCGACAATGATGCCGGAAGAACTTCTGACAGCCTCGCCATCGAAAGAAAGCTGAACCACATCGTAGAGATCGGTTCCGGCGATCAGATTGGCGGCGCGCAATGGCTCCGCCGCCGAGGCGTAAGACATCAGCGCGAAATTCGGAACCAGGATGAAACCAATGCGCTGGACATTCTTCTGCTCGATGGTCGTCATGTCTCTTTTTTAAATCATTATGTCCCTTAGTTGCAATTCCCTTTCGAACGACGCCGGTAAGCTTGGGCGATATCGTTCGAGGTACGCAGATGCGCTATTCCGCCTTTTCCATTTTCAAGAACGGCCTTTTCGGCAACAAGGCGTGGAAACCCGCCTGGCGGGAGGTGTCTCCGAAACCGCACTACGACGTTATCATCGTGGGCGGCGGCGGCCACGGACTGGCGACCGCCTATTATCTTGCGAAAGAATTCGGCGTCACCAATGTCGCGGTGCTGGAAAAAAACTACATCGGCTCCGGCAATGTCGGTCGCAACACCACGATCATTCGCTCCAATTATCTGCTGCCGGGTAACAATCCCTTCTACGAACTTTCGATGAAGCTGTGGGAAGGGCTGGAGCAGGATTTCAATTTCAACGCCATGGTTTCCCAGCGCGGCGTGCTGAACCTCTATCATTCGGATGCACAGCGCGATGCCTATACAAGGCGCGGCAACGCCATGCGACTGCACGGCGTCGACGCCGAATTGCTGGACCGCACCGCAGTCAAGGCCGTGCTGCCGTTTCTCGATTTCGACAATGCCCGCTTTCCGGTGCAGGGCGGCCTGCTGCAAAGACGCGGCGGCACTGTGCGTCACGATGCCGTCGCCTGGGGTTATGCGCGCGGCGCAGACAGCCGCGGCGTCGATATCATTCAGGGCTGCGAGGTAACCGGCATTCGCCGCGAAAACGGGAGGGTCGTGGGTGTGGAGACCGCCAAGGGCTTCATCGGCTGCGGCAAGCTGGCGCTCGCGGCAGCAGGCAATTCCTCGCAGGTGGCCGCCATGGCCGGGCTGAAACTGCCGATCGAAAGCCATGTATTGCAGGCTTTCGTGTCTGAAGGGCTGAAGCCCTTCATCGATGGCGTCGTCACCTTCGGGGCCGGCCATTTTTACGTCTCGCAATCGGACAAGGGCGGCCTCGTCTTCGGCGGCGACATAGACGGCTACAACTCCTATGCCCAGCGCGGCAATCTGGCGACGGTCGAACATGTCGCGGAAGCAGGCAAGGCGATGATACCGGCGCTCTCCCGCGTCCGGGTGCTGCGGTCCTGGGGCGGCATCATGGATATGTCGATGGATGGTTCGCCGATCATCGACCAGACCCCGATCGACAATCTCTACCTGAATTCCGGCTGGTGTTATGGCGGCTTCAAGGCGACGCCCGCTTCCGGTTTCTGCTTCGCCCATCTTCTGGCGCGCGGCGCACCGCAGGAAACGGCAACGGCCTTCCGGCTGGATCGCTTCCGGCGCGGTTATCTCATCGATGAAAAGGGGCAGGGCGCCCAGCCTAACCTTCACTAAATCTGTAGCGGGATTTCAGGCGGAAATCGCTCACAGTTTTCGCCATCCCGCTATCTGGCGGATCAAGGACATCTGAAATGGCAAGTCTCGTGCCCTGCCCGCATTGCGGGCCAAGACCCAGGGAAGAATTCACCATCAAGGGCGCAGCCCTTCAAAGGCCCGCCGCCGATGCCGGCGCGGAGGAATGGTTCGATTATGTCTATCTGCGCGACAATCCGCGCGGAGCCTATGAGGAATATTGGCACCACACTTCCGGCTGCCGCCGCTGGCTGGTCGTCGCCCGCGATACCGCCACCCATGAGATATCCGCCTGCCGCGACGCCGCCGACAAGACGAAAGTGACAAACGCATGAGTGCCAACCGCCTGAAGACCGGCGGTCTGATCGACCGTTCCAAACCGCTTTCCTTCACCTTCGACGACAAGCCGATGTCAGGCTTTGAGGGCGACAGCCTCGCCTCCGCCCTGCTCGCCAACGGCCAGAAACTCGTCGGTCGCAGTTTCAAATACCACCGCCCGCGCGGCATATTGACGGCGGGTGCAGCTGAGCCGAACGCGCTGATAACCATTGGCCGCGGCGGGCGCACGGAGCCGAACACCCGCGCCACCATGCAGGAGCTTTATGCCGGGCTGGAAGCCAACAGCCAGAACCGCTGGCCCTCTCTCGATTTCGATATCGGCGCCTTGACCGGCCTTCTGTCTCCCTTCCTCGGGGCGGGGTTCTACTACAAGACTTTCATGTGGCCTGCCGCCTTCTGGGAAAAGGTTTATGAGCCCTTCATCCGCAAAGCCGCCGGCCTCGGTAAAGCAAGCTACGAGGCGGACCCGGATGCCTATGACAAATGCTGGGCGCATTGCGACCTGCTGGTGATCGGCTCCGGCGCGGCGGGTCTTGCCGCAGCGCTTGCCGCAGGACGCGCCGGCGCGCGCGTCATCATTGTCGATGAACATTCCGTGGCAGGCGGTTGGCTTCTTTCCGAAACGGCAGCCATCGGCGGCGAGAGCGCTGCGGATTTCGCGGCGCAATGCGTTGCCGAACTTAAAGCCCTGCCGAATGTGACGATACTGACGCGAACCACGGCTTTCGGCTGGTATGACGGCAATGTCTTCGGCGCGGTGGAGCGGGTGCAGAAACATCTGCCAGATCCGAAAGACCATGTGCCCGTGGAGCGCCTGTGGCGCATCGTCGCGAAACGAGCGCTGCTGGCAACCGGTGCGGAAGAACGACCGCTGGTCTTCGGCGGCAACGATATTCCCGGCGTGATGATGGCGGGCGCCATGCGCAGCTATCTCAATCGATATGCCGTCAGCCCCGGCACGGCGACGGCAATTTTCACCACCAATGACAGCGGTTATGCGCTCGCCCGCGATCTGGAGGCGCAGGGCGTCGCTCTGGCCGCCATCATCGACAGCCGTGAGCAGGGCAATCCGGGCTACGAAGGCAAAGCGCGCGTCATCAAGGGTGGTGTCGTCTCCAATGCCAAGGGCGGCAAGGCGCTTTCCGCCATCGAGGTTTTTGCGAATGGCAAGGCGGAGAGCCTGAATGTCGATGCGCTGGCCATGTCGGGCGGCTTCAGCCCCATCATCCATCTCGCCTGCCATCGCGGCGGCAGGCCGGTCTGGTCGGAAGACGATGCCGCTTTCCTGGCGCCCGGCAATCTCAAGGGGCTGGAACTCGCCGGCGCGGTTTCCGCAATAAACGGTGTCGCCGCCTGCCTTGAGGATGGCGCGCGGAAGGGCGCAGCGCTGGCACAAGAGCTCGGCTTTGCATCAGCTGCACCGACATTCGGCGCGGTGGAAAACGATATCGTAGCCCCGCCTGCAAAACCGCTATGGTCCATCCCCGGCATCAAGGCGAAAGCCTTTGTCGATTACCAGAACGACGTTCACCGCAAGGATCTCGGCCTCGCCATCCGTGAAGGTTATGGCCATGTCGAACTCGCCAAACGCTACACCACGAACGGCATGGCGACGGATCAGGGCAAGCTGTCGAATGTCAACGCCATCGGGCTGTTGGCCGAAGCGCGCGGCGTCTCCCCAGCGGATGTCGGCACCACGACGTTCCGGCCGTTTTATACGCCCGTCTCCTTCGGCGCACTAACTGGGGCCTATCATGGCCAGCATTTCCAACCGGTGCGCAAATCGCCGCTGCATGGTTGGGCCGAGAAAAACGGGGCCGTGTTCGTCGAAACCGGGCTTTGGTATCGCTCCTCCTGGTTTCCCCGCAAAGGCGAAAGCGGCTGGCGGGAAAGCGTCGACCGTGAGGTTCTGAATGTGCGCAAGAATGCCGGGCTCTGCGATGTATCGATGCTCGGCAAGATCGAAATCTGTGGCAGCGACGCCGCCGAATTCCTGAACCGGGTTTATTGCAACGCTTTCCTCAAACTGCCGGTCGGCAAGGCGCGTTATGGTCTGATGCTGCGTGAGGACGGCATGATCTATGACGACGGGACCACCAGCCGGCTGGAGGAAAACCGCTTCTTCATGACGACCACCACCGCCTATGCGGCGGGCGTCATGAACCATCTGGAATTCTGTGCGCAGGCGCTCTGGCCGGATCTCGATGTGCGGCTTGCCTCCGTCACAGACCAGTGGGCGCAGATGGCGATTGCCGGGCCGAAGGCGCGCGCCATTCTTCAGAGGATCGTCGATGAAGATATTTCCGACGAGGCCTTTCCCTTCGTTGCAGCCCGGGAAGTCTCCTTGTTTGGCGGGCAACTGCATGGACGCCTGTTCCGGATTTCCTTCTCCGGCGAACTGGCCTACGAGCTTGCCGTCCCGGCCGGTTACGGTGAAAGCGTCGCCGATGCGCTGATGGAAGCCGGCGAGCCGGAGAATATCATGCCCTATGGCGTCGAGGCGCTTGGCGTGCTGCGCATCGAAAAGGGCCACGTCACTCACAATGAAATCAACGGCACGGTGGTGCCCGCCGATCTCGGCTTCGGCAAAATGGTCTCCACCACGAAGACCGATTTCATTGGCCGACGGATGCTGGAGCGCGAGGGGCTTTCCGACACCGACCGCCCGAGCCTCGTCGGCGTCGTGCCGCTTGATCCAAAACAGTCCTTCCGCACCGGCTCGCATATTCTTGCGAAGAATGCCACGGCAACGCTGGAGAACGATCAGGGTTATGTGACCTCCAGCGCCTTCTCACCGCATCTGGGTTCGACCATCGGTCTCGCCCTCGTCAAGAATGGCCCTGCGCGGCATGGTGAGGAAATCATGGTCTGGAACGGTCTGCGCAACGAATTTACCCAAGCCCGCCTTTGCAACCCGGTTTTTGTCGATCCTCAAAACGAGAAACTCCATGTCTGATTTCAAGTCTGATCTCCAGTCTGACTTCCGGCCGACGCTCCGCCCGGTGCTGGGCGCAAAGCGAGCGATTGCCTCCACCGCCATCAAGCTCTCTCCCCTGCCGGAAGGCACGATCATCCACGTTCTGGCCGCACCCGGCGCAGCAGATTTGGAAGCCCGCCTTCGCGACCTTGCCACAGGCGATATACGCGCGGTCTCACCGGGCCAATTGTTCATCGTCGGTGAACACCCCCTGTCTCACGCTGATATGAAGGCGCTTCTTGCAGCGCTCGAGCCTTTGGCAACGGGTGTCGACCAGAGCCAGGGACGCGTTCGCATCCGCATCGAAGGCAAGATGGCCGAGCGGGTTCTGGCCAAAGGCACGGCGGTCGACCTGTCTTTCGCAGCATTCCCGGTGGGACATTCCGCCGCGACGCTGATCGGCCACATCGCCGCCCACCTCACCCGGCTTGACGGACAGGTCTTCGAAGTCATCGTGCTGCGCGGTTTTGCCGAAAGCCTGTGGGACGACCTTGCCCGGATGAGCCTTGAATTCCAGTGATCGCGTCGGTCAGGCGTTGCTCGATGGTGCCACTAAAACAGATGGCGTCATCTGCTGTGCCTGATTACCAAACTTATGCAAACGGCGTTTGCAACTGAATCGCTTTTATGACGCCTTCTCGGCAGGAAACGCTTTTGTTTACCCGAGAGCCAGCGTCTCACTCTTCCGGAGAGAGCTGCACCTGCACGCAGGAAATTATTTCCGCTCTTCTGACGCCGCGTCGCACGGCGGGCGCAACGAAATACCTATGGCTTGTTCTTATCTGGGCGCATCATGAAAAGTTCTCCAACACGGCGAGGAACGTGTGCCGATCCCCCTGTCCTTCAGTCAGCCTAACGCGCCCCTCGATGTCGGCGAGATGGTGGTCCATCAACTCCTGTGCCTTCGCCAGGTCTTTCGCCTTCAGCGCCGTAACGATCAGGCGGTGGTGGTCGGCGCCACAGTCGTCCTTCTTGTCTTCTTCATAGAGCGCCATGACGAGGGAAAGGCGCGCGACGATCTTGGATAGCATTTCGGTCATGACGGCATTGCCGCCAAGCTCCGCCAGGACGATATGGAATTTTCCGGAAAGCACCGTCTTCGACTTTTCGTCGCCGTGGTGGTGGATGTGCTCTTCCTCGTCGGTCAACTTTTCCAGCGCATCGAGTTGTTCGGTGGTGGCACGGGACATTACAAGGTCGAGGATCGCATGTTCGATCTTGCGGCGTGCCTCGAACAAAGCCTTGGCTTCTTCGATGCCCGGCTCTGCGACGAAGGTGCCGCGGTTGCGCTTGCGCTCGAGCAGGTGGTCGCTTTCCAGCACGCCGAGAGCGCCACGGACAACGGTGCGGCTGACGCCGAAATGGTCGGCAATGGCATCTTCGAGGATTTTGGTGCCGGGTTTCAGCGCGCCTTCGCCGATGGCAGTGGCAAGGGTCGTGCGAATGCGCTCAGAGACGTCGTCATTGACATTTTCTGCCGCTTCGGCTGCGCTCGGCGCCTTGGGGGCGGATTTTGGGGTCTGCCGACGGGTCTTCTTCATGTCCTGCTCCGCATGCATTCGAGCTGCCGGTCGCTCGATCTGATCACATCCATACACATATTGTTGCGTACATTGATACGCGATGGAAATCCACTTGATCTTGGGTTTTGGACGATGACGGCAGAGATCTCCACCGTCATCGCGTAAGTCGAAATCAGGCTGCCTGCCGTTTCGCCACGGATGGGGAAAGATCGATGCCATTATCGGCGCAGATTGTCTCGATATGCCTGGCCGAATTGCGGATGAAGACGATGGCCGCGTCGAAGCCATAGGCCTGCTTCTCATAGGACGGGTAGCCGTAGTTGGTCGCTTCATAGGTCTCCCAATCCGGGATCTCGCCTGAAGCAACACGCTTTTCAAAGGCGCTGATGAGGGAAAGATAGGCGTCGAGCTCTTCGGCATCGAGGTCCGGGTGAGCAGCGCGCCACGCAGGGTCGTCGATCTCGATGCACTGACGTGGATTGGCCTTGCGCGGCTTGTCTTCGACGGAGGCGGCAACTTCCAATGAGAGATTGAGATCCGGGTTCGCCGCTGCCAGGATTGGAATGATCGTGGCAAAATCCACGATCCCGCGACCGACGGGGCGGGTCTGGAAATCGAGGCCGCCGGTTGCGCGGCCCACATAGGCGTCCTTGATATGGGTCTGGCGAACGTATGGCGCGACACGTTTTGCGGCGTAAACCGGATGTTCCCCGCGCTGCAGGCCGTTCGCCGTGTCGAAGACAACGCCCATGCAATCCTCACCGACCTTTTCGATCAGCCTGAGGATTTCGAAGGACGTAATCTCGTCATGGGTTTCCATATTGAGATGGACACCATTGGCGCGCGCTACGGGAGCAAGCTTCAGCAAGACCTTCTCGATTGCCAGCAACTGCTCTTCCCAGGTGACGTCGGTGCGGAAGCGGTCATTTGCCAGCCTGCCACGATACTCCGATTTGAAATTGCCCGGCGAGATCCATAGTTCGCGGCAGCCGATGGAAGCACTTGCCTCGATCATTCGGGTAAAGCCCAGAATGACGTCGCCATCGCCGATCGCCCGGAACTCCGGAGCCTCGGCGCTGCAATAGGGATTGATCTTGCCGACGCCACTTTCGAGGTAGAGCCCCAGTTCATCGGCTTTCTCGCGGATGTCGCGAAGTGCTCCCTTGTCGAGCGTCGGGCTCATGTCGAGAACTGTCGGGAAGAACAGGCCCGCAAGGCCAAGCTCCTTGACAAGGTCAAGGCTTGCGAGCGGTCCGCGTTTCACGAACTCGGGAAGCTTCTGGCTATCGATACCCAGTCTCATAATAGTCTCTCCTTGGTGTTTCCTGATGGGATTCGCTGCGGTGACGATCCCTTGGTTGATTGATTTTCTGGCGTCATTGTCTGCGCGCTGGCGCCCCCCATGCTCAATTTTTGCCGCTGTTCGAGCGGCTTTTTGGCGCGAGCTTCCGTTCCAGATAGTGCTGGCCGATGGACGCAATCGTGGTGATCCCGAGATACCAAAGCGAGGCAACGCACAGGAGCTCGATGACGAGGAAGTTGCGGGCATAGATGGCCTGCGCCTGTGTCAACAAATCCTGCATCCCGATGACTGAAACGATGGCACTCGCCTTCAGCATGCCGATCGCCTGGTTTCCGGTCGGCGGGACGATCAGCCTTACTGCCTGAGGGAGGACCACCGTTCGCAGAGTCTGTGATGGTCTGAGGCCCAGAGACGATGCGGCTTCGCGCTGTCCCCGATCCACGGCAGTCAGGCCACTACGAATGATCTCGCTCATGTTCGCCGCCTCGTGCAGACCAAGCGCCAGGAAGCCGGCCAAGGCGGGTGTGACGATGTCGTTTACCGAAACCGACCAGGAACCGAATCCGATCTCGGGGACGAAGAGCGCGATGTTGAACCAGAAGAATATCTGGACGATCAGCGGTACGCCGCGGAACCACCAGACAAAGGCGACGGCGATCGCTTTAAGAACGATGTTCTGGCTCGTCGCCATAATGGCGATGAGGCAACCGATGACGATGCCGGCGATCATGGCGCCGGCCGTCAATTCGAGCGTCAGAACGACGCCGCCAAGAATGACGGGGTCGATCATGTAGCGCGGGATCTCGCTCCATTGGACGCTCTGATTTCGCCCGACAGCCAGGACCATGAGGGCCAGCACAAGGATCGCAATGCTACCGGTTGCGACCTGCCCCCAGCGTATCGGCTTGCGGACTGGAGGCACGATGGTCATGCAGATCGGTTGAGCAAAGAGTGCCATGGCTCATTCCACCGGCATGGAGGCAGCATCGTTGAACTTGACGGTCTTCACGGCAAGCGGGCCAAGGCTCCATTTCTCCATGATGGCCTGATAGGCGCCGCTGTCGACCATGTGCTGGAGCGAGGCGATCACGGCATCCCGGAGCTCTGGATTATCCTTCGAGACCAGCATGCCAAGATAACCGACGGCGAGGCGGACATCGGGCAAGGCTTGTAGGCCGACGCCTTTGCCGGTCTGCTTTTCGGTGGTGTAGACGCTCGTTGCGTAACCGTTGACGGTCGCATCGGCGCGGCCCGTTCGCACGGCCTGCAGGACGTCAGGCATTTTCGGTATGGACATGATCTCGATGGGCGCGGTCTTGCATTTTGCCGAGGCAGCAACCACGAGCCTGTTCTGGAAGGTTCCGACCGGCACGGCAACCTTCTTGCCGCAGAGGTCTTCCATGCTCTTGATGCCAAGTGGATTGCCCTTGACCGTCATGATGGTTGTTGCGTCATACATGTAGTCGATCACGTCGACCTGCTTTTCCAGTTCCACATCGTCGTTGATACCGGAAAGCGTCATGTCGAACCGCTTGGAGAGCACAGCGGGAACGATGGCTGCGCCCGCGCCGACATTGGTCATCTGCACATCGACGCCCAGAATGACGCCCAGCGCCGCCGCGAGGTCGGCATCGATGCCAATCAGCTTGCCGGCCTCGTCCTGGAAGCTGATTGGCGGCGTCAGATCCGTCGCAACCTTCAGCTCCTTCTTTTCCTTGATCGCGGCGGGCAAGCGATCTGCCAATTGCTGATTGAAGGCGACGCCTGGAAGCTTGGCCACATCCGCCTCTGGCACCATCTTCACGGGCGTACCCTCTGCAGCCTGCGCGGTTGAGGCGAGGAGAGCTAGAGCGACGCCTGCCAGGGCGGCTGTGAGAGTCTTCTTGAAACTATGCATGCGGAACCCCTTCTTCACATTATCTGTCGTCGTGAATTTTCAGATTGGACGAAGCAATCAGCATGCCAGTTTGACGTATCAGATCCTATATGACTGTTTTTAATTGCTTATTTTTTTAATACTCAGATCGCATAAAGATGCGACTTTATTTTCGCATAAAGTTTCGCAAATTCTGATGAAAAAATAATCCATCGATTAATCCTGAGCATTTTGCCCACGAACAAAATCGTTAAATTATTGATTTAATTATACAATAGTATCGCCTGTCAGGCGTGTCCCGTTACTGCCATCCTCGCGAAAGCCGCAAACTAACGCGGCTCGACGGCTTGCAACCCAGAAACCTGCACAACAAATCACCGTCGCCGATCACGAATGCACAATTAATGAATTCACACGAAAATTCGTCCTTATGTGTTTATGAATTTACGAAAGTGAATAAATCAAAAATAAATAAATATAATCAGTCCTTTGATAATTTATCCGGAATACGGAAGGCGCAATTGGCACACCAATTGCAACTGCTGTTTCCATGACCCAAAGCGAACTCAAAATTGCCGATCGACCACATCTCCGCCTGAGACCGACAAGCGCGACGCCCTCGGCCATGCAGGCGCAACCCAAGGGGACATTCATGTCGCAGACCTCGAATGCAGCAGAAGGCAAGCAGCTTAGCGTTCGTGGCCTGACCCATAGCTACGGCGGACAGAATGCGATCAGCGATATCTCTTTCGAGATAGAAGCCGGTGAGATCGTTGCGCTACTGGGCCCGAGCGGCTGCGGCAAGTCCACGGTGCTGCGCGCCATCGCGGGGCTGATCCAGCCGAAAAGCGGCGTGATCCAGCTCGGTGGCGAGGACCTTGCCCATGTTTCGGCGCGTGCGCGCGGTATCGGCATGGTCTTCCAGAACTATGCGCTGTTTCCACACCTGACGGTCGCCGAGAACATCGCCTATCCGCTGGCTTGCCAGAAGATTGGGCGCTCCGAGCGGCGCGAGCGGGTCGAGGAGATGCTCTCGCTCGTACAGTTGAAAGGGTTTGGTCATAGGCTGCCGCGTGAGCTCTCCGGTGGTCAGCAGCAACGCGTGGCGGTGGCCCGCGCCATTGCCGGACGGCCTTCGCTTCTGCTTCTCGACGAACCGTTCGGTGCCTTGGACCGTGCACTGCGTTTCGACCTGCAGGTCGAGCTTCTCCATCTGCAGAAGACGCTTGGCATCACCACGCTGATCGTCACGCACGACCAGGAGGAGGCGCAGAGCCTCGCTGGACGCTTGGTGCTAATGAACAAGGGCAATGTCGAGCAGATTGATACGCCGATGGCCGTTTATGACCGGCCGAGGACCCTCTTCGTCAATACCTTCATCGGTCAGGCCAATGTGTTGCATGGAACGGTGGACCGCGTGGAGACGGAAGCAACCACTATCTCGCTGGCGAACGGCAGGGTCCTTGTTCTCCCGCGTCGTCTGAATTTCACCACCGGCTCCAAGGTCACGATCACCTTCCGCCCCGAAGATGTGCGTCTCTCCGCCACGCCGAGCGCATCTGCCCTGCCGGCACGACTGACCGTGTCAGTGCCGCTTGGGCCTACCCTAGTCCATGATCTCCTTCTCGAAGACGGGACAAACCTTCGTTCCTCCGAGGTCCGCGGGCCTTCGACCTTCATCCCCGAGCCGGGAGCACAGCTCTTTGCCGAGATAGACACCATGAGGTGTCACGCCTTTCCGAGCGAACCGGAAGCATTCCGTAAATAACAACAACAGAGGTGAACAGATGCAAGACTTCAACATCACAAGACGCCGTTTCGGACTGCTTGCCGCCGGTGCGGCTGTTGCAGCAACCGTTCCTTTCGCCGCCCGTGCGGCTGGTGGCACGGCGGTTGCCGCGACCTTCCCAGGCAACTGGGAAGACGGCTATCGCACGGTGCTGACGCCACTCGTGAAGGATGCCGGCTTCGATCTGACGGTCGCCCCGGCAATGGCGCAGGACCAACTCGCCAAGGTCATGGCAAGCCCCGGCAATCCGCCTTACGACACGCTTCTGATGTCGCCCGGTCAGATGGCTATAGCCGTCGAAAACGACCTCATCCAGAAGATCGACCCGTCGAAGCTCAAAAATTGGGGAATGCTCGATCCGGCCTTCCAGGGCGAATACGGCCCGACCGTCACGGTCGAGGTCAACGGCATTGCCTATAATCCCGATCTCGTCCCGGCGCCGAAGGGCTACCGCGATCTCTTTGAAAACCCTGCTTATAACGGCCTGGTATCTTGGACCGGCTTCGCCTCCAACACGGGCGTGATGGCCTATACCGAGATCGCCAAGATTTACGGCTCGGGTCCAACCGACATGGATGCTGTCTTCAAGCTGTTCAAGGAACACCCGGAGCAAATCAAGGGCGTGGTGGCCAGCACGAACCACCAGATGACGCTGTTCCAGCAGGGTGAAATTGCAGTCTTCATGTGCTCGACGGGCAATGTCGCGAAGTTGAAGGCCATGGGGCTGAAGGCCGAATTCGTCCAGCCGGAAACGGGTTCGCCCGCAGCGCCCGTCAACATTCATTTGACCAAGGGCGCCAAGAACGTTGACGCGGCCTATGCCTATATAGATGCCGCGATTTCCAAGGCCGCACAGGACAAGCTGAAGATGCCGCCGCAGGAAATGTTCCCGACGAACAGGCAGGTCGAGCTGACGCCGGGCATCGAGGCCTATGTGAAGCGCGAGCAGCTTGCGTCTCTCGTCTATCCGGACTGGGCTGCCATCAACAAGAACCGGCCGGAATGGATCCGCCAGTTCGACGCCCTCGTCGCCGGTTGAGGTAGCACCATGAAAGCGAGCGGCTTCCCCTACGTTATCCCGATGCTTCTGCTGTCGGTGGCGTTCTTCGCGACGCCGCTCGCCGTCCTTGTCGGGTTCAGCTTCATTGGACCCGACGGCCTGTCCCTGCACAATTACGCGCGCTTTCTTGGCGATGCGTTCAACTATCGCGTTCTCGTCAACACCGCCAAGCTCGGGGTACAGACCATCTTCACCACGACGCTGCTCGGTGTGCCGATCGCGCTGTTCTACTGGCACAGCGGCAAGACCGCACGCCAGATCATCATTTTCCTGACGCTGATCCCGATGTTGACCAGCAATGTGGTTCGGACTTTTGCCTGGATCGTCATTCTCGGGCGGCAGGGACCGATCAGCGAGACATTCGTGGCGCTTGGACTGGCCGAGCGTCCCTTCACACTCATGTCGACGGAACTCGGCCTGGTGATGGCCATGTGCCAGATCGACCTCCCGCTGATCATCCTGCCGCTGGTGGCGATCCTGTCGCGCATCCCCGTAACCTATACCGAGGCTGCGCAGGTTTCTGGTGCCGGGCCGTGGCGCATCCTGGCCACGGTCCTGTTGCCGATGATGCTGCCTGGGCTTCTGGCGGGTTGGATTCTCGTTTTTGCCAGCACCAGTGCTTCCTTTGTCACCCAGGCGGTGATTGGCGGCGCGCGCAACGTCTATGTGCCGCAATTGATCTATCGCGAGGTCGGCACGCTGTTCGACTGGCCGATGGCGTCTGCCATCGCCGTCGTGCTCCTCATGTCGACCGGTTTTCTTCTCGTCGGCATGACCATGATTTCCCGTCACCGGAGGCTTGTCGGCCATGCGTAGAAAATCCGAAAACCCGGTCCCCACCATTCTCTACAAGGCTTTCGTCTTCGGCTTCGGCGGCCTGAGCCTGATCTATCTCGTGGCCCCGATCGTCATCGCGATCACCATGTCGTTTACTTCAGGGCAGACGCTCAAATACCCACCGGAGGGCTTCTCGCTGCGCTGGTATGAGGCGTTGCTCGATCCTATCCGCTCCGGGACGGAGCATATTGCCGCCGGCAACTCGCTGAAGATCGCAGGCCTTGCCGTTCTCGGTTCGCTGCTCTTCGCCGTGCCCGCCACGATCGGCATGGCTCGACTGCAGCGTCGGTCGGTCAACACAATCGAACCGTTGCTTCTCGCCCCGCTGGTCTTGCCGAGTCTGGTGTATGGTCTGGCTGCGCTGATCGTCGCCAATTTCGTTGGCTTGCAGCCTTCGCTGTGGCTCACGGTCGTCGGCCATGTGGTGGTTTTCGGGCCACTGATGTATCGCGCCGCCTCGGTCGTCGCACAAGGTATCAATCCCTCGCTGGCGGAAGCGTCGACAGTGATGGGAGCCACGTGGTTCACGACGCTGAGGCGCGTGATCCTGCCCTTGCTGACACCCGGCATTCTCGCCGGCGCATTTCTCGTCTTCATCCAGTCGCTCGACAATGTTTCCGTCTCGCTCTTCCTGGCCGATGCGCAGACGACAGTGCTGCCGCTCAGGATGTTTGCGCTGATCGAGGAGTCGCTCGACGTGCGCGTTGCTGCCATGTCCGGCCTGCTGATCGGGCTGACGCTGGTGGTGATGCTGGTGGCAAGGCGGGTGCTGGCGCCTACACGACAGGCCTGACGAAAAAGACAATATTGGAAGGAATAGCCCATGAACATGACCGCCACCAGATCAGGAGCCTATCGCATCGGCTCGCTGCTCGCCGACTTTCAGCCGGATTTCGATTTCGCAGCGCCCTTGCCCTTACCCGTCGAGGAATTCGAGGAACGTCTGCGGCGTATCCGCCGCCAGGCGGTGGAGGCTGGGCATGACGCCCTGATTGTCCACACGGGTGGTGTGGGCTGGTTTCACACGTCGAACCACTATCTGCGCTATATCTGCGACTGGATGCGCGAAGGCGTGCTGATCATTCCGACGGATGCCGACAAACCGATGGTGCTTTTGTCCTTCTTTACCCAGTCCGTCCTCCTGCCACCGGGAGGCGAGCCGGTTCTTGTTGAGGACATCTGGCAGATTGGCCCGATTGGGCGGGAATATGCTGACCGTCCGGGCGACAGCGTCATCAAGACCGCCGAAAAATGTGCCGAACTGCTGGCAGGCATGGGGCTATCGAAAGCGCAGATCGGCCGCATTGGCGACCGCACCTCGCTCACCTTCTGGGCAGGCCTCGACGCATTGATGCCAGGCGTGAAATTCGTTGCCGACAATGCCATTCTCGACCGCATGCAAAAGGTCCGCTCGCCACGCGAGATCGAGATGTTTCGGGCGGCCGCCCAATTGGTCAGCATCGCCACTCAGGCGGCCTATCACGTAGCGAAACCCGGCGTGACCGACCACGAGATCTACGCGGCCTTCACCCAGGCGCAACTCTCCTTCGGTGGCGAGACCGGTGACGGTTACCAGATCGGCATCAACGAATTTGGCACCCATTGCGGCAAGCCCTATGGCCATGTCGTGCGACCGGGAGACCTGATCAATCTCTATGTCTCCAACGTCACCTATCGGGGTTACACCGCTCAGACTGCAAGGATGATCGCCGTTGGCGAGATCACCAAGCGCCAGGAAGAGGTGCTCGCCGCCTGTACCGAAGGTGTCAAGCGGGCGGAAAAGCTGATCCGCCCCGGTGCCCTGATGCGCGACGTGAACAATGCGGCCTTCGAGCCCATGATCGAGCGCGGCATGCTGGCGTCGCCGGAAGCCCGGACCATGCCTTACAACTGGGCACCGATGGATGACGGCAGCGCGAGGCTTATCCCGCGCCAATATGTCAAGAACATCGACTGGGAGGCGCAGGGCCGCACGCTCATGCATGTCTATCCGGCGACACATGGCCCGCATAACCCCAATCTCGGCCATTCGGTCGGCATGGCCGGCGGCCAGAACAGCTTCAACATATCCTCTCACAACTACGATCGGATGGAGGAGGGCATGGTCTTCGTGCTCCACACACAGTGGCTTGAGCCACTGTCGGCCGGCTGCAATGTCGGTGACATGTATGTCGTGACCAAGGACGGGTTCGAAAACCTGTCGCGCCACACTCCGCTTGAAACCCACCGCATTGCTGCCGAGGCCTGAGATGACCGATACGACCCGAGCGCACACCCATTTCGATTTCTCCAGGCTCACCGAGCGCGAGCGCTACAAGATCCTGATCGGCACCGTCATCCCGCGCCCGATCGCGCTTGTGACAACCGTCGACAGAGACGGTCGCCCCAATGCCGGGCCGTTCAGCTTCTTCAATGTGCTGACCCATGATCCGGCAATCGTTGCGATCGGCGTGGAAAATTACGCCGACATGCGCTTCAAGGATACGGCCCGCAACATCCGCGAGACCGGTGAATTTACCGTCCATATCTGCGATAACGCTCTCGTGGATCAGATGGAGATCTGCGCCATCAAATTCGGTCCTGGCATCAACGAGATGGAAGAGGCGGGTCTCGAAACCGTGCCGGGTGAGATGGTGTGCAGTCCGCGCATTCTCGCCGCACCCGCAGCACTTGAGTGCCGTCGTCATACCACATTGCAGGTAGGTCCCGCCCGCGAGATCATCCTCGGTGAAGTCGTAGGCGTCTTCGTGCGCAGCGACGCCGTCAACACATCCAACCTGCATATCGATCAGCAAATGATGGACGCCGTTGGCCGCATGGGCGGGCATACCTATACCCGCACCCGCGACCAGTTCGACATCAAGACGCTGAGTCCGCAAGAATGGGAGAGCCGGAAGATTTGTAAGACCGACGCAGCTGAGTAAAGGCTCGGATCAGGAAGCGGCAGCCCCCAATCGCGGATTGCGACCTTAAGGACGTGGCTAAGGATCGCAAGTTCGCGGACAGCACTAGATGGAGCTACACTCTGAAGCCGCTCGTCACGGAACGACGCAATGTCCTGCTGGCTCAGGCCGATCATCGTCCGGTAGGCGAGTTCGTGGCGACGGAGCACGTCGATCCGCTATATCTCTTGGACGGCCCCGCGCTTAAGAGGTGAGACTTCGCACTGGTAACGTTCGAGAAGCTGTCCGAGCGTCGTGCTTTCAAGGATTTTCGTGTCCGGCGCCGCACCGAACCGGTCTACTTGTGCTTCGAGGTCGCGCGCCCCCTTTTCCGCTACTTCGTGTCACAGCTTTTGCAGCGGGGCTTCATGCCGCGCCGACGAACCTATGCCTGCCAACGTCCTCTGAGTTTTCCGATTGCCGCCATCGTGATCTCCAACATTCATTGTCGATCACGCGTACCGAGCCGCTTGGAGTTGACCGCGAAACCTCTACACTCTTAGCAAAAGTTTTCACTACGCTTTGGTCCAAGGGCCTCACGAAGCGCGATATTGCGAATGATATTAATCTACCATGGGAAGAGATCGAATCGCTTGTTTTTGGGCTGACCGGGTCTTCTCTGGTGCGGCCCACAGAGGGTAACCTATCCGTTGTAAGTCAAAAGCGCTAACGCACACCGGCGAGCGCTCATCTCGAATGCCTAGCCGGGCCTGCAATGTTCAGTCCAACCTACAGCATCATTGGCGCAGTGCCGACAATGTGGCCCTACCGCTCGAAAATGAGGCGTGTCACAAATTAAGTGAATACAACTATTCTAACATTGAGAGAGAAACCTTGTCACCCAAGGCAATTTATGGCGGAGAGGGTGGCCGACAACTTGAAGGCCAAAGATGTGCAGAGCCATCAAATAAAGTATTTACTACCAATAACATAAATATGCGGTTGCTCCAACGCAGTTCATTGCAGAGCAATGAAATGCGGCTTATTATGTGGGTTATTTTGTGGGGTAAGATCAAAACAATGAGCAAACCGCGAGGAAAACATCCCGAAAAAGCACTTTCAGCTCTTCAGGTGAAACAACTGTCTGCGGCTGGCCGATATGCCGATGGAAATGGCCTGTATTTGGTCGTTGATCCTTCCGGTGCCAAACGCTGGACTCTTCGATTGACGATCCAGGGAAAGCGATGCGACATGGGCTTGGGTAGTCTTTCGCTAGTGAGTTTAGCGGAGGCGCGCGACAAGGCGTTAGAGTACCGCAAAGCTGCTCGGCGGGGTGAAAATCCATTGGCAGCAAAAAGACAGTCGAAAATAATCTGCCCGACGTTTGAGGAAGCCGCACAAGCAGTGTTCACTGATCACAAGCTTGCTTGGAAAAACGATAAACACATTCAGCAATGGATTAATACGTTAAAAGAGTACGCGTTTCCCGTCATTGGTGACATGCGCGTTGATAAAGTCGAAACCCGGGACGTTTTACGCGTTTTATCGCCAATCTGGTTGACCAAGCCTGAAACGGCTAGACGGGTCCGGCAACGCCTCACCAACATTTTCGATTGGGCGAAAGCTTCGGGTTATCGGGAAGGAGATAACCCAGTTGAAGGGGTGACGAAGGGACTACCGAGGCAGACCGGTCGAGTAAATCATCACGCGGCACTCCCATTTGCAGACGTTCCCAATTTTCTCGCGCAGCTCAGAGCTTCAAATAGTAACCAAATATCCAAACTTGCGTTTGAATTACTCATCATGACAGCTACCCGCACAAGCGAAACCCTATTCGCAAAACCCGAGGAGTTTGACCTTGTTCACAAAATTTGGATTATCCCAGCAGAGAGAATGAAGACGAAACGCGAGCACAGAGTTCCCCTGTCCGCTAAGGCTGTCACAATCATTGAGGAAGCTAAAAGAATTTCGCTGGGCGGAGAATATCTTTTCCCCGGTCGAAAGGAGGATCACCCCCTCTCGAACATGGTTTTCCTGAAAATTATCCAAGGACTAAACGCATCTATTACTGCACATGGTTTTAGATCCTCGTTTCGCGATTGGGCAGCTGAAGCAACTAACCATGCACATGATGTCGTGGAGATGGCGCTCGCCCACACTATTCAAAACAAAGTTGAAGCTGCATATCGGCGCGGTGACCTATTTGAAAAAAGAAGGATACTTATGGATGATTGGGCAAATTTCCTAAATTGAGCGGATAATTAAATTGGAAAATTTCTTCGAAATAAGAAAAGAAGAAGTAAAAAAGCAGTTTGAACATATTTACGGAATTAAATATGACGATACTCTGACTCGCTTAAAAGATAAGCTCCTCCTTACGCCGAGCGAGGATCCAAAAATTGAAAACTTGCGTAAAAGAATAACTCGAACAAAGGCGAATAGTAAATACGTGGAAGTTGCTTTAGGTGACGCTCTATTCGCTCTAGCGCTTTTTGTGACTCCAAGAGGCAAAGAAGAGCGGAAAAAGAAGCACGACAGCTGGAAACGAACCTTTGACGCTTTCGGTGAGTTGAGCATTGTGGCTCATCGTATTTCAAAATCTCACCTAAAGGAGCTTAATCGCAAGCTCGTCAAAAAGGGTGAAACAGAATGGCCCTTCGATATAAGACGCCGTGCATTGAGCGCGCAGAGGGTAATATCAAGTCAAATCATACTGGAAACGAGAGGACGGTCTCAAAGTCCAATTTCCTTCTTCGCACAGAAAGTTTTTGAGGCGATCGAAGATTTGATCGGGGGCGACTTACGTCGTTCGTATGAATTAGCCAACGATAAGAAAGACGGTCGGGTGATTGTCACCTTCACGAACTCACACCCTCAATTGATTCACGATCTGACTTGCGTGGTCTTCCCGAATGCAACCGCAAAACAGGTAAGAGCGGCACTCAAACAAATTCCGGCAAAAAAATCCGGAAAAAACACCGGATAAGTGAGTTCTTTTTCTGGATTATTCGTGAATGACTGCCCCCTCTCGCAGCGTTTTTCCTGGGTTATAAAATTGTAGCCAGCCTGCAAGTTGTGTGTAATTTGAGTGTCCTCGACGCAAACTCATAGAGGACACTAAATGGACAAAGCACAGCTTCAACATCACACCTTGCTTCGCCCCAACCAGATTGCGGGACCTGATGGCATTCTTGGTTGCAGCAAATCAACATTTTGGATGATGGTTCGCGACGGCCGAATTTCTCGGGGAATCCGGCTTGGCCCAAAAATGCGCGCCTGGAGGGCCTCCGAAATCATTGCCTTTATTGATCGTCTCGAGCGGGAAGGCAACGCATCGTGAGCTTTTATCGTAGCGAACGTAAATTAGGGAAAGGTGGGGACCAAACGCTCCCACCTTCTTCACTCGAAATAAAACAACCTTTCGGAAGCCAGATCGTTCTCTATAATCCTCGACTGGCATCGAAGCATGAAGCCCCGGCACTGCCGGCATTCACTCAACGTCTTTCTGCCGTCGTTAAAGCGGAGAATATCTGCACCGAGCTCGACCCACTCCGTCAGAAAATACGCTTCCCACTTTCTCCTGACGATCCAGCAACCATCGAAAACATGGCATTCATCTTCGCTGCCGCGAAGATTATGCAGGACGACCGTGATCAGTGGAACCAATTCTGCTTGTCAGCCCTGTGGCAAAAACATCGGAACAGGCCCAGGACGAATTCGGAGGATCAGGCCAACGCGCTAACCTTCGTTATCCGGTACATTGTCACGACGGAGGGAACCCCTGCACAAGCAAAGAGCCTTAACAACCTCCTCGGGCCATTTTGGCAAGACGGGATCAAAGCTGAGCAACTTCCTACAGAATTGGCCGAGCGACTTCGGAGTAATCGGGGCCGCAAGCGCTCGAACTGGAAAATCGTTTGCAACCCTGTCTCAAGAGAACTCGCTGCCCTGTCGGCGGAAACGGCGGCAACCATCAAAGTTGTCGTTACCCAAGCGCTTACCGGCCACGTGGTCCTTGAGATTCAGGAGGTGCTGAGCCGCGAGACGCTGCAGCCACCCCTTTTGTAATACACCCTTTACACAGCAAACCCCACTAACCCCCATACCGGTAAATAAGCCTATGCCATGGGTACCCTAAGTGCATATCGACATCATTAGGAGCCTACTATGACGCGTAAACCTATTACCTCCCTTGAGCAGTTTGTGATGGCCCATGAGGACCTCGACAAGGCGATGTGGCGTCATCACGTGTCCGATGCCGGTAAGAACAAGCTGCGGCCCGAAATCATGGCCAAATTGCTGAAGCAGAACGCGATTGATATGTTCGCCATGAACCTGCACACCAGAATCGTGTTTGCGGAGAAAACTGACCACTACATTCAGCAGCGCCTTACGCTGGGCGAAATCACGGACGCCTTCTTCGTCGATATCGCATGCAAGAAGCATATTCGCAGCATCTCTAACATCGAAACCTTCGACCTGGAGAAAATCCGCAAATGGATGTCAGCCCGTCTGAAGGAATTGAACTTCTTCGGCGCATTGGACGCCGCCTACTACTATAACGGCACGCCTCTGACCAACAAGAAGGAACCGGCGGTGTGCTGGCACGGCCACTTCGTGGTTTGGGGCACAACGCAGAAGCAGCTGAAAAAATGGCAGAAGAAGACCAACGAACGCTTTGAGGCCGGGTGGCCCGGAGGCAAGTGCCTTTACTTTAAAAACTGGACCGAAAACATTGAGGGTCGCGCCATGTACATGGTGAAAGCCCCTCAAAGCGAATACTCAGTAGCGTTGTACAAGCAATACAAGGAGACGTTCGATCCTGAAACCGGTGAGGTTGAGGAAATCGAGATCGATAAGGCCAAACAGTACAAGCGGCCACTGAGGCCCGGCTCGTTCAAAAATATCGTCGAGCTGTATTCCCGCGTGGAGATGCGCGACGTGCTCATAGCTGGTGGGCAGGGAAAGAGCCTTCTATCCGACGTGATGAATAGCGCGGCTAACCAGCTAGCGGAGGACAGAGAAGCACAGCTTGCGGCTCGTGCAGAGGCAATCGGTCTACCGTGGGCACCAAACCCGGCCCCCTTGGCGTGGCATCAAATCCAACAAAGAGCAGAACAAGCAAACAAGCCTGCCCTACTTCGTGCCGCTGATGATGTCGTCACGAACGCAATCTCCCGCCTGAGGAAAGCGCCATTGTCGCCGCTCGAAAACCTGCGTTTAGGCGTTAAGATCAAGAGTTAGTGGACAGTGAAGGGTCACGAAATTCACGGCGATCAGGTGCGGAGCAACTCCCTTCGGGCCTGATCGACTTCAGTTCGTATCACACACTCCTCGGCGTGATCGTTGACCAGACCCATCGCCTGCATGAACGCATAAACCGTGGTGGGACCAACGAACTTCCAGCCGCGTTTGCGCAATTCTTTGGACAATCGTTCGGAAGTTGGTGAGGTCGAGCGGCTTTGAGGTTGGGCATTGTCATTTTCCTCAAACCTCCAGAAGAACGTCGACAATGAGCCTCCAGTCTCGACCAGATCGCAAGCGCGGCCCGCGTTGTTGATGACTGCTTCAATCTTTCCCCGATGGCGGACAATGCCGGCATCCACCAGCAGCCGCGCCACATCGGCATCATCGAACTGGGCCACTGTATGGAAATCGAAGCCCGCAAACGCAGCCCGGAAGTTCTTTCGTTTGGCCAGAATGGTGCGCCAACTCAAACCCGACTGGAAGCTCTCAAGGCACAGTTTCTCGAACAGTCGGATGTCATCCGTGACCGGGAAACCCCATTCGCGATCATGATAGGCGAAGAACTCTGGTGCGGCCGCGCACCAGCGGCAGCGGGGGCGCCCATCCGGGCCGGGAACCGTCCCGCTCACTGGGCCGCTTTCAGAAAATCCAAGGCGGCGACGGTGCGCTTGGGGTCGATCTCAAAGGTTTCGGCCGTCACCACACACTCCACAACGAAAGGGTCAAGGGCAATGCGTGCATCATGTTCGGCTCGACTTTCGCCGTGGGCGAGGATCGCGCCGCCAACAGCAGGTTGTATCGAGCCGACGCAGAGAAACACACCATCGACGAAGCCCTGCGCTATCCAATCATTGTGCGCTGCCATGAAGATGGACGCAGCGGCACGGTTCTCGGCAAATTTCAGGAAGGTAACAAACATCGACGCTCCTTGATCAATGGGCTGGGCGAACGTCCGGCAGGGTTGCCAGCCACTGCTCGATCCCTGCCACCTCGTTGCGGATAAAAGTTTCTTCGCGGAATGCGTTGGCCATGACCGCCACTCCCTGCGACCAAGCGAGAAGGTGAAGTGCCAGTGCTTCGGCACGGTCACCAGCGCCAAGCTCTCGGAACTGCTCGGTGAGCCAATCGCGAAACAGCCCAAAGATTTCCACCGCTCGATGGTGGGCGACATGATCGAGCTTGGCGAGCTCAGAGCAGAGTGTGCCGACGGGACACCCGAAAGCCATGATCTTCGTCTGATTGCCGATCAGCATGTTGATGAAGGACAGGATGCGCTCGCGCGGGTTCTCGCTTTCTACCTGCCAGCCGTCGAGCATCATGCGTGTCACGTGGATGCGACGCTCGATCACGGCATCTAGAATGTCGTCCTTGGTCTTAAAATGATGGTAAAAATTGCCGCGCGATATTCCCACGACCGCAGCTATGTCCGCGAACGATGTGGCCTCGAAACCGCCTTTGTAGAACAGCGCGTCCGCTTTCTCAATTATCAGTTCACGGGTAGATGATGGTGTCATTGTAGGTCAATTGTCCTAATGGCAGACTACAACTAGGACAATTGACCGAATACGTCAACGTCATATGTTTGATATGCACCAAGCCTTTCAGAACGATCAGTAGTTCCTTCACAAACTTCCGGAGTTTATCCGGTCGTTTAGGTAAGGCTTACAAGTATCTTGATCCCCGCGAAGATGAAGATCACCCCAGTCCAGCGTCGATCTATCGGCGCGCACGGTCACATGTCAAGACGCGCTTGGTCGAGAATACAACGGAATAGGCAATGTGCCCATACGCGACCGACATGGAATATTGCATCGCGTCCAATCCCAATTATCGGATGTTTTTTTCATAGTCAGAGGATCGTTATTTTGGCTCGGCGAAAGTTGCGCTTGGGACGTTATCCGCTCGTCGAAACCGCTTCCGCGATTGCAGTTGCAAACATTCTATTTGACAATCCATAGTTGCAATGCTATACTATAACACGCCGGCGGTGCTGCCGGTGTGAGGGGCCGTTTGGCCCCTCTTCTTGTTTTGGAGAGCTGCAATCATGAACGTTTCAACCACTACACCCACGACCACCGCCTTACCCGCCACCCCTGCCGTCAGCTTGCCCTGCCCCGTCATCATCCTCGGCCGTGACGACAACGGCAGGCCCCACGCCTCATTCTTCCCTGCCACCGATACCCGTGCCGCAGAGAAAGCCGCCGAACTGATGGGCATGGTGGCGCTCAAGGTGGAAGGCGACGAACTCAGGGCGTTTCTCGGCCGGCTGCCACAGGGCAAGCTGTTCGACAGCGGCAAGGCCTTCGTGCCGTTCGTGAAGCAAGAGCTCTATCAGGCGATTGCCGCCCACCTTTCCGATGACGAGCGCGAGCGGCTGGAGCAACCGCGTGTGGTGCCCGACAAACCCGCCGCCGAAGCTGACTACCCTGTTCCGCCCAAGAATATGCCCGAAAGCTGGGACCAGTTGACGGTGGGTAGCCTCGTGCTGGCGACTGAGGGGCCGCTGGAGGGGTGGTATGAAGCCACCGTCATCAAGATCGAGGGCGACACAGGGCTCCGCCTCAAGTGGCGCGATTATCTCGACATGCTGCCTTTCACCCGCCGCGTCGATCAGGTGGCCCTTATTCACCCTGCCTATGTCGAGAAGTGATCGTCATGGGCTGCGCTTTGAAACAGAACATCAGTGAGGATGCGGCCACTCGGGCCGCAACCATCCGCGATAAAAACGACGCCTTTCGAAAGAGCTTCTCCGGCGGCCGAGTGCTGCTGACGCCGGGAGTCACCACCCTCAGCGCCGATCATCAGAAAGCGGTCATTTCGGCGGTACGCGCCTTCGATGATTTCTCGCCAGACAACGACCCTTATGGCGAGCATGATTTTGGTGCGGTCACGCTCGAAGACGCCGTGTTCTTTTGGAAGATCGACTACTACGACCTCGACCTGCAATTCGGATCAGCCGATCCGGCAGATGACGCTGTAACCTGCCGGGTGCTCACCATTATGCGGGCAGATGAGTACTGACCAGTGCGTTCGATCTTTTCGTCGTCAAACGTCTTTTCAGTTTGGATAACCGGCGATCAGCGTCCTGGCTTGCGACCCGCCTTCAGCGGCTCAGGCGGGGTAGCCTCAGCAGGAACTTCAAAGAACAAAGAAATATCGATGGCGAGCGCGTCGGCAAGCCGCGCGAGCAAATCGACCGAAGCATTAAAATCGCCTCTCTCGATACCACTGATGGTGGTCCGGTCTACCCCAGCGTCAACAGCAAGATTCTCTTGCGTAACCCGCTTAGCGGTCCTGACCTTCCTGAGATTCCATCCAATGCGTTCACGATGTTCCATGCCGGCATGGCGACCATCTTGCCGGGCATTAATCCATCGAATATATACCACATATTTCCTGTTAACGACTTACGGTTGCCAACTCGGCATCAATTGGGGGTACTATGAAAATCGCAGTTGGAATTATCGGGCTCTTCCTCGGCCTATTGGTGCTGCTGCAATCTTGCGCGGTCACGGCGGGAAGCGGCCTGCTGAACGATCAAGCAACCGGCAGCGCCGGGGCGGTCGGCATGCTGACAGGCGTGCTGTTGGTGATCGGTGGCGCGTTCTCCTTCGGCCTGCCGCTGGTGGGTGCCATCATTTTCCTCGTATCGGCACTGATGGCCTTTATCGCGTCGTCGCAAGGCACTTTCGGAGATATGTCGGTATGGGGCATCATCGCTCTCCTGCTCGCTGTCATGGGATTCTTCACGTGGCGCTCGGCCAAGCGGAAGAAAAGCCAGCCAGCGGCGTGAAAGCGTTACGGCCTAAATCACACGACAACTGCCATACAACTGGGAGTATTCATGAGCGCCTATCTTGACGCCATGCGCCGCTACGCCACCTTTTCAGGCCGATCCACACGAAAGGAGTTTTGGTACTACCACCTCGTGTTGCTGGGTCTTGTCATCGGCGGACTGATCATCGACGTGGCCATTGCCGGGCCACGCGAGCCGCAGCCTCTCGTTTCGGCATTGATCATCATGGGCCATTATGTCCCGTCGCTCGCTGTTATCGTCAGGCGCCTGCATGACCTTGAGAAAAGCGGCTGGCTTGTGCTGACCTGCCTAATACCGCTTGTCGGGATCGTTGCGTTCATTGTGATCGGCAGCACCCCGTCAGAGCATGGCGCAACGGACTTTCCCGAAAGCCGCGATCAGCGCCTTGCCCCGCCTTTGCCCCCTTCGGGCTCAGACCAACAGATTGAGCGTATCGAAAAACTCGCGGCACTGCGCTCTTCAGGCGCGATCACTGCCGAGGAATTTGAAACAATGAAGGCAGGCATTATCGGCAGCGACCAGCGTTCTAAAGAACGCCGAACTGTCGCCTACCCTATGGAAAAACCATCATGACCAAGAATGCTAGACTACTTTTTACTGCGATTAGCCTGAGCGCTGCTGTCGCGGGCTCAATCTCCACACCTGCTGTGGCTGGAGAACACTGGTACCACAAGGGCAATAGCTGGCAGGTCATGTTGAAGACGCCCGACCCTTTTGGCGATGAAGCATTTTGCGGGTTCCGCAGCACGGCGTGGTCAGGGAAGTCGGTCGCGATCGAATACACGCTGATCGGCATCGACAAAATCGTCCCTCGGCTGCGCGTCACCAAACAGAACTGGAATCTTCCCGCTGGTCAGACAACCAATGTCAGCATCGGAACCGAATGGGCGGGTAACATTCAGTTCGTCTCAAAAGTGGTCAACGATGATGAGCTCTATGGCGAAATACCCGAGACCGTTGCGGAAGACGGGGGTGGCTTCAAGGTCACCGCCATTCTGGGCACAGCCATTTCGACAAACAAGCCAGCGCCATTGGCAATAACCTTCCAAGGAAATGAGCCGCCATGGCTCGTGCCGGTGATGACCTATACAGAAGCGATAGCGCTCGGGACTGGCTTCGATACCTGCATATCCACCTTAACCGGGCTTGGCCCATCACTGTTCAAGGCCCCTCAGGCTTCGTCCACGTCGCCATTTGCCCAGCCATCAGGCGAAGGTGCCGGAACAGCCGCACAAGCGCCTGCAAACCGCAGCGTGATGCTTCAAAACCTGCCGCCGAAGTCAGCCGCAGCCAACGCCGCCTCAACATCACCTTGGACCTTTGAACAACGTGAGGAGGATTGGGGCGATACGTGTTTTGTTGAAGCGAAGCAGGGCGACGTAACGGTCGGCTTCATGGGCGCGCCGGGCAAGGAGTTCGTCGCGTTTGTCGAGAATGGAAACTTTGACGGTATTGTTCGCGCGTCTTGGCAGGTCGATGAAAAGACGGTTCAAATGTCCAATGGCCATCCAGAAGACTATTTCGGCTGGCACGGCTTCTACGAAATCTCACCGCAGATCCTCGATGAAGGCAAGAAAGGCAAAAAACTAGAAATCGCCGACCTTGATGGCAAGACGATTGCCATTAGCCTCACCAATGCTGCGGCGCCTTTCTCCCAGTTTCAGGCATGTTTCAACAAACCTGCTCCAAAGACGGAAAAGGCGAGCAACTATCCTGCGGCGAAGCAAACGCCTCCAGATCGGAAGGGCTGTGTTCTGGAAGTCGATGGGACCAAAGCGATAGATGGTGCATGCTATTGGGGGCCATACGGTAGCATGGACGGCAGCTTTGTCATGGAGGCCAACGGTTACTTTGCCATCATCGAGATTGATAACAACGACGCCGATGGCTGGTGGAATGATATGCCCGGGGCGACCCACGCTCACACACCTCTAGGCAAAATGAAGCGTGATGGGAAATGTTGGAAAAGCGACAGCGTTCACGTTTGTGCCGGTGCAAAATGAGCCCAAGTGAAATTTCTGCACAACCACGCAATAAAGTTGCCCCCAAGCTGAACCGCCACTGGTCGCTTTCCGGCAGTGAACTGCCTGTCCGCTTCTAATCTCAAAGGTTGTGCAAGCTGACTTTAGCACGCATCGAGGATGTAGTCAGCGACTACTACTTACGCAAAAGACCGTTAAGATGCTTGAACGCTGCCTCGAACCGATCCTTAGCCTCGTCTGAAACCTTCGGCCAAAGTGTGGCTAGCTGCTCAGTGAAAAAGCGCGCGGGCCTATAGTGGCTGAACGAACCGGACTTCATCGGGTTCTCGGCCAGCCAAGCTTCAATCGCCCGGAGCGTCCGAGGCACCTGAGGGTTGAGCTTCGCAGGCGTGATCTTAGACCCAAGCTGCTTACCGTACTCGCTGTTGACTAACTCCAGATAGAATGACCGGTCAAACATGTCCTCCACATCGGCCTCGGCAGTGCCGGTGAAGTCCGCATAGGTCGACACTTGCTTCTTGGTGAGCAGATTCTTTTTGTAAAGGTCTTCAATCCACTGCTTGTCGCTGTTTTGAATGTCCAGCAGCGTAGCCAGGTTCATTCTCTTTTGTGAGCCAAGGAGCGCCACGAACATTGGCACCTTCCCGCTGCCACCGACAGGCGTGATTACCCACTCTTCAGATAACCCCTCGCGGCCTTCGCGGGCCAATTGGGCTGCCACCGCCCGCAGATAGAGCATGTCGGCAACTCCCTCTACGATGAGCGAGTTTGGCCCAACGAACAGAGTCTGCTGGATTTCGTAACCGAGCGCACCCTGCAAGGGGAACAAGCTGTCGTCGGTGGCGTCGAACACGTTGGCGAGAACCTTTGTGCCGTCTTGCTCCTTGGGCAGCGCTTCCGGGGCATCGATGCCTAGATCCTGCACGATCCGGACACGCTCGAACTTGGTGGGGTCAATCATAAAAGGCGAGTGAGTGGTGTACAGGAGTTGGTAGCCCGACAACTCCGCATCAAAATAGCCCAGCAGGTCAGCCTGCGCGCGTCCATGCAACGACAGACCAGGCTCATCCAACAACAGGATGACGTTCTGCTTCTGGCGCTTCACATCCTCGTACCAAGCCAAAAACGAGAAGAACCACACAAAACCCCGTGAACGATTGCTCAGCGGCGTCGTGGCCCAGTGCACGGAATCATACACTTCCCCCCACACATTAACCCCTTGCTGCATCCCGTCAGGGTCTCCAGCTTTGGCATCACGTACATCGAAACGCATCTGTATGTGTTTGTTCTGAGACCAGTACTTAACGATACGCTGGGTGAGGTGGTTTCCGGCACCTTGCAGCTTATTCTTCAGCTCAACCGTGTTATTGGTGGCCACCAGCTTGCGGTGGTCGAGGCGCGCAAGATTGATGAGGCCGATGAGCGGATAGTCCGAATCCAAAAGCTCATCATTGTCCTCGCGCGCGATGAGGGCATTGAGGTTGGCCTGCCCCTCCATCTGGTAATACTCGTCGAAATAGAGAAACTTGGGCGCGCGGGGCCAGATCAGGTTTTGATATATGTACGAGCGAACAGCGCCGCTCTTAATGACCTGAGCGACCAGAGCCTTGAGTGCAGTGACAGCTTCAGTAGTTTCTGCCCCATCGAGCGTCGCCGCAAAAGCCTGCCAGCTTGACGCTTCAAGGAGCTCAGTTTTTAAGGCATCAGTTAAGGCTGAGTTGCAAGCGAGGTGCTTCCTGGCAGCAGCCTCGTCGCAAGTCAGGTAAGCCATGCTGCTGTTCTTACCGTAATAGCAATCACGCGAAAATGTTCGGCCAGTAAATGCGCTTGGTCCGAAAACCTTCGATATCGCATCGAAGTCTTCCTGTTCGAGTTCATAAGTGGAACTTACTACTACAGCCTTTTCGCGCTCGCCACTTTCAACCGCGTGCAGATAATCCTCCACTTCGCGCTTGGGGTAGTCGTAGGTCTCGTCGAAAACGGCGTCCTTTGGTCGAATTGGATTGGTGCGATAAAGTGCCGTCAGAACGGTAGTCTTTCCCGCCTCGTTCTTGCCCACGAAGCAGGTCGTCTGGTCGTCTACCTTAATTGGGCCGGTGTCCCAGATACTACGGAACTCGCGGACCCTGAATTCCTTCAGTTTCATCCAAAACCATCCTGTTGCGTTCGCACTCGAGAATTATCCGAAGTATCTATGAAGGAACAGAAGACGAACAGCAAGGCTTAATATCTGCTGCTTGTGGTCAGACTGATAGGAACCAACACCGAACAAACAACAGCCGCCGGTTGAGTGTTTGACGGACAGCAGCCTCAGGAGGCGCTACACTTGAAAGAACTCCCGCTCGCTATAGAGCGCTACCGATGCTGCCACTCCACGTGCAAAACATCGCGCTTCTCGTCATCTTCTCGCTCCACCACGACAGTCCCGTGTCCATCTAAGTGCGTCGCTCTATCGGAGGAGAGGCCATCACCGAATGCCGCCCTTTCCTTCTACTATGCCTCAGCACGCAGCCTCATCAGCCCGGACTCTGGACGGTGCCGGATACTGTGAAAGGCTGAGACCTTTGCCTCTCTTCTTCGACGTTATCCGGATTTCGGCACCGCACGTGACCACGAAGTCGGCGAAGTAATAGAAGATGATGGGAGTGGAAATGGCCAAATGGTAGGCGAGATGGGTTCAGCTTCAAAGCAACGACCGAGCGGCACAGCGAGTTCGTCCATATACGCTTGAAAGTTTGAGTACACCCCTGAAGCATCTCGAACCCGATCAACAAATCCACTGACAGCATATATGCGGTTCCAATCCGGTGAGTCGTGATGTCCGCGTTCAGACTAGCGGCAGGGCCAGCGCTAAACTGAGTGAAGAGGCAAAGCGGAAATCGTCTACGCTGCCGGCGAGAAGCTGTCATCACATGATGCTTTGCGGACGTCGACAAGTTGGATGATAGAAAATGTGCGTTCCGTTTTTTTAAATCGTGGGTGTCGGCCAAATTGACGAACTACCTCAGGTCGACACTCCCCGGACGCTTGCATTTCACCCATTTAACCGGCCCATAAAAACACAACCTTAATTAGTATAGTGCAAAGCTAAGAGTGGGAATATGACAGAGTCTAAGGGTAAATATATGCAAAACAATCTCAATATCAGAGGCGAGCCAATTCAGTCGGTATATTCCGGCTTTCGTAAGGGTCAGTATGTTGTCAATCGACGATACCAACGAAAGCTTGTCTGGAAGAAGCACGAAAAGCAGAAGTTCATTGATTCCATAATCAAACAGTTCCCTGTGCCCCTCTTTCTGGGCGTCACCTTCCAAGATGTAAAAAAGGGGACCTGCTTCGAAATACTCGACGGTATGCAGAGGCTCGAAGCCATAACGTCGTTCATTGAAGGTAGGTACAGCGTTAACGGAAAGTACTTTGACCTATCCGTCATATCAGAGACAAACGACCTTCTAAAAAGCGGGACGCTTCGCCAAAATAGTCCTGTATTGGATCGTGATACTTGTTCAGCCATTCTAAGCTATCCTCTACCTATTTCGACGACGGGTTATTCGAGTTCCGCAAATGTGGACGAGACGTTTCGCCGGATTAACACAGGAGGAATTCGTCTTTCGAGACACGAAGTCCGGCAAGCTGGAGCATTGAGCGAGTTTGCACAACTAGTTCGAAGGTGCGCAACTTATATTCGCGGCGACACCTCTCACCTCGAAATCGTTGATCTACGAAACATGCATGAAATCTCTCTGACGCACGATGACCTAGACTACGGAATAAAGATTCGCCGCACCTTTTGGAACGCTTTTCACATCCTCACAGAAGAAAATATTCTAGCATCTCGCGATGAAGAACTTATCGCTCACACATTACTTTATATATTATTTAAAGAAAAATCGCAGACATCATCAAAATATCTCGATTCTGTATATTCACCAGGAGATCCCTTGAGCGATGCCGCGAGCGACGCTGTTCTCAAGGTCGGAATAGATAATCTATACAAATACTTCTGCCATACGTTTGACATTCTGAAAAGCGTCTTAGAAGAGGGCAATACGAACCTTGCCCAATACCTCTATTCGGGTGAAGCCCAGAAGATAGGTCAGGCATACCAAGTAATTTTCATTACCGTATACCAAAAAATAATAACCGAGAACAAAGCCATATCGAACAAAAGAAAACTTAGCCAGAGGCTTAAGGGAATTGCGAGCAACTGCATGCCCATACTTTTCAAAGATGTAAAATGGCTGAACAAACATAGGTCCCAATTGGTTGATGCGGTCTCCGGCGTGTTATCCGATTGCTTCATTGATAATCTCGACTCAGACCCAGCAACCCAGTCTTGGTTAGAAAGCTTCGAGAACATACTAAATCAATCGAGGACCGAGAATGTTTGTTATGACTTCAAGTGCGGTCTTCATGATCTGAAAGAAAATGCGAAAAAGGAGCCTGACGATATTTCGAAAATCGTAAAAACGTTGTGCGCTATGCACAACTCGCACATCGGCTCGAGCTACGTTTTACTGGGCGTGGCCGACAACGACGGCGCAGCGTTGCGTCACGAACAGTTGTACGGACAAAAAGCCCGAAAATACGAAGAATTTAAAATTGTCGGCATAGGAGCGGAAGCTCAGAAAGTCCATCGTAACATTGATGGATATCAACAATACATTTTCCAGAAGATTGAATCGCTAAATATTGACGATTCAGTTAAGCGAAATATTACACGAAATGTGCGGACCATTCGATATTATGACAAGGACATAGTCGTTCTCAAGATTGACCGCATGGCCAAGCCTGCCTTATTCGAGGGAATGGTGTACGTTCGCAAGCTTGCGAATGTTGACCCAAAACCTGTCAGCCAGGAGGATATGTTTGAGTTCTTTGAGGAATTCAAAGCACAAGGCCAACAATATCCATATTCTTCTTCCTTGACTTGAAAGGTTAATGCGAATGTTGCGTCGCTTATTGCCCGTTCAATATTTTAAGCGTTCGACTTTACAAGCAAAGGGAGAATGTTCCTTTGACTAGGATCAGCGCATGATTGTGTAACTGACTTGATACAGGTTGCCGCGATAGGATTGAGAGCGAGCGATTCTGGCAGCTCCAAAGTGTATTGTGCGCGCCGACAGGGCGCCTAGTATATTGGACATTAGTGACGGCGTGGCTTTGCGGTAAGCCACGTCCGCTTTTCGGCAAGGGTAGCTGCCGGCCGCATGACTGAATTAGGAGCGTATTGCCGTCGTGAGATAATGATCACTAATATTCGTAGGTTCGACGACAACGTGTAAGATCAGGGTATGCCCTGATGTGACGAGCCAACTGTTACGGCCACAAATGTAACATCTGAGTTGACACCGACTATTTGTGACGGGGTAGCTTGAAGCCTAAAGCTTGAGGTGACACATGGCTCGAATTGGGTACGCGCGCGTTAGTACGCTCGATCAAGATCTCGAAATTCAACAACAGCGGCTCCTAGCGGAAGGATGCCAGATAGTCCGATGCGAAAAAATGTCCGGCGCGAGTCGCGATGGGCGCACCGAGTTGGCAACTGTTATCGAGTTTCTACGCCAAGATGATGAGCTAATTGTCACACGTCTTGATCGGCTCGGTCGCGACACCCGCGATGTTCTAAACATTGTCTACGAATGCGAACAACGGGGCGCGTTCGTCACCGTGCTTGAACCTCATGTGTCAACCAAGGGTGAAATGGGCAAAGTCATTCTAACGGTTCTTGGAATGGTTGCGCAGATGGAGCGCCGGTTTATCAAAGAGAGGCAGCGGGACGGAATTGAGCGAGCAAAGCTCTTAAATGCCTACAAAGGTGGCCAACGCCGTATCGATAGGGAGTTGATACATCAGCTCTTTGCTGAGGGAATGGCAAAGAGCGATATCGCCAGAACAGTAAAGTGCAGCAGGATGCAGGTTTACCGAGTTCTTGCAAATATCACTCCGTAAAACAGGCAACCTTCTTAGCTTTCCATCCTCATCGTTTTCGTCTACCCCTCTGACAAGACTTATAGGCAACCGGGGGTTCAATTGCCGTTACGTAAGGAAGCAACAGCCAGGATTAAAATCAATCGGCTGCTGGAGGCGACCGGCTGGCGCTTTTTCGATGACAAGAACGGTCCTGCGAATGTCGTTCTGGAACCGAACGTCAAGCTGAAGCCTGAGCACATCGAAAGTCTCGGCGAGGACTTCGAAAAGAGCGCGAAGGGCTTCATCGACTTCCTATTGCTGGACAAGGACGGCAAGCCGCTCATCGTCCTCGAGGCGAAATCGGAAGACAAAGATCCTCGCATCGGCAAGGAGCAGGCGCGCAAATACGCCCGGGCTCAAAATGCTCGCTTTGTGATCCTCAGCAATGGAAACATCCATTATCTGTGGGACCTTGATCAAGGCAATCCGACGGTCATCTCTGCTTTCCCTGGCCCTGACGAGATCAAGAACCACTACGCTTTCGAGCCAAACGCCGAGCAGCTCTTTGCCGAGAAAGTCGAGCGTGACTTTATCGTTCTCACCCAGATGCCTAGTTATGCAAACGAGGCGGCATGGAAGAACGAGGCAGAGCGAGATGCTTTCGTCGAAAAGCAAAAGCTTCGTTTCCTTCGACCGTACCAGGAACGAGCGATCCAGGAGATACAGAAGAGCGCCAAGAAGGGCGCGACGCGGTTCCTGTTCGAGATGGCAACCGGCACCGGCAAGACCCTGACGTCCGCCGCAGTCATCAAGCTCTTCCTGAAAACGCGCAACGCCAAGCGCGTCCTGTTTCTCGTCGACAGGCTGGAACTGGAAACCCAGGCGGACAAGGCATTCAAAGCCTATCTGAAGAACGATTTCACCTCGATCATCTACAAAGAGCAGCGTGACGATTGGCGGAAAGCCGATATCGTGGTCACGACGGTGCAAAGCCTGCTGTTCAATGACAAATACCGCCGACTGTTCTCCCCGACGGATTTCGATCTCGTCATCTCGGACGAATCGCATCGCTCGATCGGTGGAAACGCTCGCGCCGTGTTCGAATACTTCATCGGCTACAAGCTCGGGCTCACGGCGACGCCTAAGGACTATCTAAAGCAGCCGAAGAAGGACAAACCGACTGAGCGCGATCCGCGAGAAGCCGAGCGGCGTATGATGCTCGACACCTACCGCACGTTTGGCTGCGAGTCGGGCGATCCGACTTTCCGCTATTCTCTCCTAGACGGCGTGCGGGAAGGGTTTCTGATCAATCCCTACGTCGTTGACGCCCGGACGGGCGTCACGACAAAGCTCTTGTCAGACGAAGGATTCGTCATCGAGACCAACGCGGAAGATGGTACCGAGAACAAGGAAGCCTTCGGTGGCCGCGATTTCGAGAAGCGTTTCTTCTCCGAAGCAACCAACCGAGTCTTCTGCCGAGCTCTTCTCGAAAACGGCTTACGGGATCCGATTTCCGGTGAGTTCGGCAAGACGATTGCCTTCGCCGTCAGCCAGAACCATGCCCTCAAAATCACGGAAATCCTCAACGAGCTTGCTGATCAGTTATGGCCGGGGCGCTACCAGTCTGATTTCGCAATGCAGGTGACCAGCGACGTGCCCGCATCGCAGCAGATGACCATCAACTTCGCAAACAACAATCTCGGTGGGCACAGCGGATTTGTCGAAAATTACCGCACCAGCAAGGCCCGAGTTTGCGTCACAGTCGGTATGATGACGACAGGCTATGATTGCCCCGACATTCTGAACCTTGCCCTCATGCGGCCAATCTTCTCGCCATCGGATTTCGTCCAGATGAAGGGGCGCGGAACACGAAAGCACAATTTCGCGGAAGAGCTCTTCGATCCCACTAAGAAGGCAGCGCTTGGGAATGTCCAAAAGGATTCCTACCGCCTGTTCGACTTCTTCGCCAACTGCGAGTTCTTCGAAGAAAAGTTCGACTACGACCAGGCATTGGCTTTGCCAAAGCCTGCCACCATGCCGTTATCCAATGGAGGTGACGATGGTTCGACAATCGCCTCAAAACCCGCCATCTACGAGTTTCTAGAACCCGATCAGGTCGTCTACCAGGTTGAAGAGCAGATCGGTCTGGAGGGCATGCGGATCGACCGTGAGCTGTTCCAGAAATTCGAGGAAACGGCACGCTCTGATCACAAGCTTGCTGAACTGGTTGAGCAGCGGGACTGGGATGGCGCCACACGCCATGTCGTGGAAGAATTGTTCGATAAGCCGAGCGAGTTTTTCAATCTGGAAAAGTTGCGCCGCGCCGCTGGTATTGATCGCCGTATCTCGGTGCGGGAACTGGTGGAAAAAGCATTCGGCTTCATTCCGAAGTTAAAGAACAAGAGCGAATTGATCGATGACGAATTCCAGAAATTCCTGGTCGACCAAAAACCCGAGGAAGCTGACCGCATCCGCGAAATGCGCTACTTTTTCGAAGCCTACATCCGCGACGCCAAGGTTCGGGCGTTGATTGACGCTGGCCATCTCGCGGACCTCAACGTAAACCCGTCCTTCTCAATGCGCGATCTCAAGGAAGTGCCCGCTCCGTGGCGCAAGCGCATCCCGGAATACATCAAGGACTACGTGTCCCTGAACCCTTTTATGTGATGAAAGCCCGAAATGCTCGATACAGATACCAAGCGCCGCATCGACACTTGCCGTGACATTCTCGTGGGCAAGGTGCCGGATCCGAAAAGCCAAGTGGAGCAGATCACCATCGCGCTGATCTACAAGTTCATGGATGACATGGACCTTGAGGCCGAGGAATTGGGCGGTGAGCGTCGGTTCTTCACCAAGGACTACGAGCGTTATCGCTGGGCGAAACTGGTGGCCCCCGGCGTGTCTGGGCAGGACATGCTCAACACCTATTCGGAAGCACTGACAAACATGGTGCAGAACGAGGAGCTACCCAAGCTCTTTCGTGACATTTTCCGCAACGCCTATCTGCCCTATCGCGATCCGGAAACGCTGCGAGCATTCCTCCGTGAGATAAACAGCTTCACCTACGACCACAGCGAGAAGCTCGGGGATGCTTTCGAGTACCTGTTGTCCGTTTTGGGCAGTCAGGGGGACGCAGGCCAGTTCCGCACACCCCGCCACATCATCGATTTCATGGTCGAGATCATCAACCCGCAGAAAAACGAGGTCATCATGGACCCGGCCTGCGGCACGGCGGGCTTTCTGATTTCGGCTTATAAGCACATCCTCAAACAGAACTCCACCGGCGTGGTGAACGGCAATGGCGCCAGCACTGAGGGCGACGCAGCCGAGCAGGCGCTCGAAAGCCCCATGCGCTATCCCGGCGACTTGTTGCAACCCGATGATCGCGCCCGCCTTGCTTGCAACATACGAGGCTATGACATTTCGCCCGATATGGTGCGCCTGTCGCTGGTAAATCTTTATCTGCATGGCTTTGCCGACCCGAAGGTCGAGGAATACGATACGCTCACCAGCGAAGACAAATGGACCGAGACGGCCGACGTCATTCTCGCCAACCCCCCCTTCATGTCGCCAAAGGGCGGAATCAAGCCACACACCCGTTTTCAGGTGCAATCCAAGCGCAGCGAAGTGCTGTTTGTCGATTACATCGCCGAACATCTGGCGCCAAACGGCCGCGCTGCCATCGTCGTGCCTGAAGGCATCATCTTTCAAAGCCAGAGTGCCTATGTCGCGCTGCGCAAGATGTTGGTAGAAAACCACCTCGCCGCAGTCATCTCGCTGCCTGCAGGCGTGTTCAACCCTTATTCTGGTGTGAAGACCTCAATCCTGATCCTCGATCGCTCGGTGGCCAAGTCCAGCCAACACGTCGCCTTTTTCAAGATCGAGAATGACGGTTTCGCACTTGGCGCACAGCGCAAGGCGGTAAGGGGTTCGCAACTGGCGCAGGTGAAGGCTGAATTGGGCGCTTGGTTGCAGGTCGCGCGGGCGGGCGGCGGCGAGGAATTGGAAAGTAGTCTCGGCTTTGCGGTGCCTCGATCCGAGTTTGTGGCGGGAAGTGACTACAACCTCAGCAGTGAGCGGTATAGGCAGGAGGTGGCTGCGGCCTCCGAATGGCCCCGTATCAAGATTGGCGATGTATGCAAAACAGGTGCTGGCGGGACACCAGCAACGGATCGACCGGAGTTCTACAAGGACGGTGTAGTGCCTTGGCTCAAGAGTGGCGAGATTTCACAAGGTGAAATTTTCTACTCTGAAACCTACATCACGGAGGAGGCTCTAAACAATTCTTCTGCAAAGATCTTTCCACCTGATGCCGTTCTAGTGGCCATGTACGGCGCGACTGCCGGTGAGGTGGGGATACTTCGTATAGCTGCGTCAACCAATCAGGCCGTTTGTGCTTTAGTGCCAGATGAGCGGCTAGACCCCGGCTTCCTCTATCGTCTGCTCCGGCATAATAAGGCAACGCTGATCAGATTTGCGGGCGGCGGTGCACAGCCCAACATTTCCCAGAAGATCGTCCGCGACATTGAAATTCCCCTCCCGCCACTTGAGGTGCAGCGCGAGATTGTGGCCGAGGTGGAGAGCTATCAGCGCGTCATCGACGGCGCGCGTGCTATCCTCGACAATTACCGGCCCCGCATCTCTGTTGACCCGGAGTGGCCAATGGTGGAACTCGAGGAGATCTTCGAAGCGCTTGAAGCTGGAGTAAGCGTAAACTCAGAGAACCGCACGAAGCTACCGGGCGAGCTAGGGGTTCTGAAAACCAGCGCGGTTACGTCAGGGATATTCAACCCTAATGAGCACAAGGCTGTATTGCCAGAGGAAGTGGACCGAGTGAAATGCAGCCCACGCAAAGGTTCAATCATCATCAGCCGCATGAATACCGAGGCACTCGTTGGGGCAAGCGCGTATGTCGATGATGATTTCCCCGATTTGTTCCTGCCTGATCGACTTTGGCAAACGGTGATTATTCGACCGGACGTCAGCGCGAAATACATTCATACCGTCATCGCGTCCGACGAATATCGGGCGCGGATATCCTCAATCTGTGGCGGAACCAGCGGGAGCATGAAAAACGTTGCAAAATCACAGCTTATGAAAATAGTGGTTCCGCTTCCCAACATCGACATCCAGCAAGCCATCGTCGCTGACATCGAAGCCGAGCAGGCTCTCGTCGATGGCAACCGTGATCTAATCGCTCGTTTCGAGAAAAAGATCGACGCTGCAATTGCTCGTGTATGGGGTGAGGCCAAGGCCGAGGAGGTTGCCTGATGGATGAGGCGCTCGAGCTGGGAAGCTATTTACCCCAATCATTCGCCAATTCCAGTGAGCAGGCCTATCTCGACTTTCTTTGGTCCGCATTTCAGACGAACTACGATGCTGAACGTTTCGAGTTTGCCAGTCTCGCCTTTCACCTGCTCTACATGAGCTTTGTCGGCTTCTCGATTTGGCAGATCAGGCTAGCCCGCCCGGAGCAATTCGCAATGGCTATGGTTGGGTTTCGTTCGGACGAGGAAGGCAGTCTGATGGATTGCGAAAGTCCATTCAAGTTTTACGACCGCCTAAAGGAAAGCCAGATTTTCCGGTTTCTCAAGCTGATTGGTTGCTCCAATCAGCAGGTTGGAGAGTTCGCTAAGTTCGTAAAACGCCGGAACAAGATCGCACACCCGACAGGAACTGTGTTCTTTAACGATCGCGCGGCAATTGATGCTGAAATCGCTGAAATGATGAGGGAAGTACGCAATATTGAAACGCATATGGAGCCGGTTATCCTGGAACTCTATCGGCGATTTTCCATATCAAGCTCGGACGTAGAAGAGCGCGAGTATACGGATCCAGCAGACGAGATTGCTGCGAACCTGGTTCATGCGAATTATATGTCGTCCGCTGATATCGCTACCTGCTCCGGCTTTGACGTTTCAGCGTTGGCTGGAGAGGAGCACTACGACGAAATTCAGGCGTTGCACGCCAAATTGCTGGAACTCTTTCCGCCAGAAGACATGGAGGACGCCGCATGAGCTCGCTCTACTCCATCGTTGATGGTAAATTGAAACCTGCCACGCGCCGTGCCTTGCTGAAGGAAAGCCTCATTGAGGATTGGGTCGCGGCAGATCCATCGCTGCTCGGCCTGAACGCCATGGTCATCGGTCGGCAAGTGCCGACGGACCACGGCAAATTCATCGATCTGCTGGCGCTGGATGCCTCAGGGGCTCTAATCATCATCGAACTGAAGAAGGACCGCACGCCGCGCGAAATCGTGGCACAGGTGCTGGATTACGCCTCCTGGGTTCGCACGCTGACGACGCCCCAGATATACGAGCGGGCTGAACGGTATCTTCAGACGCGCCTGGTGACCGCCTTCCGGGAGAAATTCGGCGAAGCTATTCCCGAACAGCTCAACGGCAGCCACTCCATGCTGATCGTGGCCAGCGAACTCGACCCGGCGTCCCGGCGGATCGTCGAATATTTGTCAGAAGAGCATGGCGTTGCCATCAACACCGTGTTTTTCAAAGTCTTCGAGGCAAACGGTCAGGAATGGCTGACAACGGATTTCCTGCTCGATCAGGAAGAGGTGGAGGAGCGTTCCGAGCGCAAAGTCCGCCCACCGTGGTCCGGCTACTACTTCGTCAATGCCGGTCTCGGAGAACACCGGTCGTGGACAGACATGAAGCGCTACGGCTTCGTGAGTGCTGGCGGTGGCGAATTCTACACCAAGCGCCTTGAGCAGCTCGCGGTTGGCGACGAGATATTCGTTTACGACAAGGGCAAGGGCTACATCGGTTATGGGGCGGTTACCGGCGAAGCCCAGCTCGCCTCTGAGTTTATGACACCAAATGGCCTGCTCTTCGAACAGCCTCTTGCCGAACCTCGAATGAAGCGGATCGGCGAATCAGCTGAGCGGGCGGAATATGCCGTTGGCGTCGATTGGCGCAAAACGGTCGAGCCATCACAGGCTAAGTGGTTCAAAGGCGCTTTTGCCAACCAGAATATCGTCTGCAAGCTGCGCGACCAGGCGACTGTAGACTTTCTAGTTTCTGAGTTCAAAGAGAACAGCAGCGATTAAATATTGGACGAATGATATGAGCTACATAGAGAATAATTCACCCGCCGATCTCCTTGTGCAGGAAACAGAACACTCAGCCTTCGGGGACTGGCTCCGGGCCGAGATCGAGAAAAAAGGGCTCTCTATCGGAGTTCTGGCCGAGAAAACAGGCATCACATATGCGGGCATCTGGAATATCGTGAAGGGAAATACGGTTTCCCCGCGAAAAGAGACGCGAGATAGACTCGCCGCAGCCCTCAACGAACTAATACCCCCAGCAGTCGAGGCGGAAATTGTAAGTCAGGCTATGCCCATTCCCGGGTTTGAATGGACCGATTTCACTCCTGATGACCTTGAGACGGTGCCGCAAGCGAGCGGAGTATATGTTTTTTACGATATTACCGATCGTCCCGTGTATGTCGGTAAATCGAGTAAGAACGTGCGCACCCGTGTTAAAGACCATCAGACCCGCTTCTGGTTCAAGCCCCCTCTCGTCGTTCGCGGCTCATTTCTCGCTGTGACAGACCCAGACCTATGCCTCAAAATCGAGACTATTCTAATTAAATTTCTAGGAAAGCACGCGCTGCTAAATTCCAAGGGTGTCGTTAGAGACGCCGACTGATCGAAAGACGATGGGATACGCATAAAATAGCTCAATCTAAGCACTTGCCACCTTGCGAGCGCCAAGATCAACGAAGGCGAATAGCGCGACGAGGGAGTCGCGCTTATAAACCTGGATGGATCCGCGACTTTGGATCATGCGATGAAACTAAAAGTGTGGGTTAGTATGTGGGTTTCGGCTGTGAATTTTTCACAAGCAATTGATAAATATTGCTATTTTTCAGTGTATGGCGGAGAGGGTGGGATTCGAACCCACGATACCCTTGCAGGTATGCCGCATTTCGAGTGCGGTGCATTCGACCACTCTGCCACCTCTCCGCATGCGCGAACGCTTGCGTTGCGCGCTCCTCTTAAACATCAATGGCCGGGCTGACAAGGGGAATTTCGTGTTTGTGTCACAAATTATTCGTCATGGGTGAGGCTGGGGAAATGCATCGGCTTCTGGCTGTTTTCGCCGATATTTTTAAGATAACGCGCACTATCCGCAGGGGTGCGCGTCACATTCGATAGCAGCGTCAGATCCGTTGATAACGCCGCAAGATTTCCAGGATTTTTTCATCCTGCTCTTTATCCGGCAGAAGGGCCGGTTGGCGGCTGGCGCCGACGGATGGGTCCTGGAGATAAAGTGAGCGTTTAACCATGGCCGGTGCGAAGCCGAGGGCGTAGAGATCGGTGCGGAAGTCGGCGTAGATTGCCTGCTGGCGTTCGGCCTCGGTGATATCACTGGCGTTGAAAGCATTGAGAATGCCGGCAAGTACATCCGGCAGCGCGTTGCCGAGGCCGGAAATGCAGCCTGCCGCACCGTTCTGCAACGACCAGAGAACGAGGTGATCCGGGCCGGAATAGACCTCGAAGCCGGGCATCTCCTTTGCCACCTGAAGATAGGCTTCGAGCGTCTGCTGAGCGCCGCCGGAATCCTTGATGCCGGCGATATTGCCATGGGTGGCGAGTTTGCGGGCGGTTTCCGGCTCTATGTGGTTCTGGGTGCGGGCGGGAATGTCATAGAGATAGACCGGCGTTTCAACGGCGTCAGCCACCGTCGAGAAATGGCGGATCAAGCCATCCTGCGTGCAGGCGATGAAGAATGGCGTGATGACGGCGATACCGTCGACGCCGATGCGGTCGAAGGCTTTGGCAAGTTGCAGGGTTTCGAATGTGGCGGGCATACCCGCATTCACGATCACCTTGGCACGGCCGGCAACTTCGTCCACCACCTCTTCCGTCAGCCGGATTTTTTCCGCATGCGTCAGCGCGGTAAAATCGCCATTTGTGCCGGCACACATGATGTTGTTGCCGGCCGCCGCCTGGCGGCGCACCTGCGCACGGGTTGCCTCATAGTTGATGGTTTCGTCCTCGTTGAAACAGGTGACGAGCGCGACGAAAGCTTGCTTGCTCATGAAAGAACTCCGCTTGAATTTCCGATGGCGTCACCGGCACAGGCCGGATGACGCTGAGATTGCATATCGGGGTCGGGATCGAGGCTCGCGGATAAAAGGGCACGGGTATAGGCCTCGCGCGGCGCTTCGAAAACCTGGCGGACCGTGCCGAACTCCACCACCTCTCCCCGCTGCATGACCATGACGTGATCGGCAAAATCCCGAACCACCGGCAAATCATGCGCGATGAAGATGAAGGAGAGGCCCATTTCGCGGCGCAGCTTGTCCAGCAGTGCGATAACCTGCGCCTGAACCGAAACATCGAGCGCCGAGACCGCCTCGTCGCAGATGATGAGCTTCGGTTCCAGCGCCAATGCGCGGGCAATCGCGATCCTCTGCCGTTGACCGCCGGAGAACTGATGCGGATAACGGCGCATATGCTCCGGCGAGAGACCCACCTGATGCAGCAATTCGGCAACCCGCTCACGCCATCTTGCTCTGGGCAAGATCTCAGGATGGATGCCCCAGGCCTCGGAAATCAGCTGAAACACCGTCATGCGCGGATTGAGCGACTGGGTGGGATCCTGAAACACCATCTGCAAATCGCGCCGGAGCGCGAAGAGTTCGGCAGGCGGAAGCTTGAAGAGGTCGCGACCCTTCCACAAGGCGCTGCCCGCATCCGGCTCGTCAAGGCGAAGTAGAATACGCGCCAGCGTCGATTTGCCGGAACCGCTTTCGCCGACGACCGCGATGGTTTCGCCTTCCATAAGGTCGAAGGAAATGCCCTTCAGCGCCTCGAAGGCGCCGTAACGCTTGCGCACATCACGCACGCTGAGCAGCGCTTCGCCCCCCGCCTGCGGCTCGTGCATGTCGCCCCTGCCCGGTGCTGCACTGATGAGCTTGCGGGTATAGGGATGCTGCGGATTGCGATAAACCTCGCGCACGGTGCCGGCCTCGACCAGAACGCCCTTTTCCATCACCACCACCCGGTCGGCGATTTCGGCAACGACGCCGAGATCATGGGTGATGATGAGCACGGCCATGCTGGTTTCCCGCTGCAATTCCTTGAGCAGCGAAAGCACCTCGGCCTGCACCGTCACGTCAAGCGCGGTGGTCGGTTCATCCGCGATCAGGAGATCAGGCCGAAGAGCAAGCGCCATGGCGATCATGACGCGCTGGCGCTGGCCACCGGAAAATTCATGCGGATATTTCTTCAAGGCCCCGTCCGGGTCGGGAATGCCGACGCGGGCGACAAGCCGCCTCGCCTCCGCTTCGGCCTTTGCCTTGTCCATGCCGTGGGTGGTCATCGCCTCACAGATCTGCCAGCCGACGGTATAGACCGGATTGAGATGGCTGAGCGGGTCCTGAAAGATCATGGCGATACGCCGGCCGTTGATCTCGCGGCGCGCTTCGGCCGGCATGGTCAGAAGGTCGTGACCGTCAAGCAATATCTGGCCGCTGCTGATATGTCCGGGCGGCATGTCGATGAGGTTCATGATAGCCGAGGACGATACCGACTTGCCCGAGCCGCTTTCGCCGAGGATGGCCAGCGTTTCGCCACGGTCGAGATGGTAGGACACATCCTTCACCGCATGGACGACACCGCTTGCGGTGTGGAACTCCACGGAAAGGTTGCGCACGTCGAGAAGATGGTCAGCCATGCTTGCTGCCTTTCATTTCCAGCCGCCAGCGCTGCACGGGATCAAGCGCGATGCGCAGCCAGTTGGAAAGCAGGTTGAGCGACAGGGTGGTGAGGATGATGGCAAGTCCCGGCCAGAAGGACAGCCACCAGGCATTGGTGAGATATTGCCGCCCCTGCGAAATCATCAGGCCCCAGGTGATTTCCGGCGGCTGAATGCCGATGCCAAGGAAGGACAGCGCGCTTTCCGCCAGCATCACATAGGCGAAATCGAGCGTGGCGAGCGTCGTCAGCGTCGGCAACACGACGGGCAGGATGTGGCGGAACAGGATGCGTTTGCCCGATGCGCCCATGACCCTTGCCGCCTGCACGAACATGCGCTCGCGCACCTCCAGCACCTCTGCCCGCGTGGTGCGGATGTAAACGGGAATGCGGGTGATGGCGAGAACCAGCATCAGGTTGAGGATGGAGGAACCGAGCAGATAAAGCACGATGACCGCGATCAAGAGCGACGGGAACGACATGATCACATCCGCAAGCCGCATGATGATCTGGCCGACACGGTTGGAGGAAAAACCGGCGATCAACCCGAGCACGGTGCCGGTGATGGCGGAAAGAAGCACCGCGCCGGCGGCGATCATCATCGTGTTTTGCGTGGCGGCGACAATGCGCGCGAGAAGCGAGCGGCCGAGCGCATCCGCTCCCAGCCAGAAATACCACTCGCGCTGCCAGTCGAACGGGGCGAGGTTGCGCCCGCGCAGGTTCTGTTTCGTCGCAAGATCGCCAAGCCAGGCAGGGCCGATAAAAGCGAGGATAACAACGATGATGAGGAAGATCGCGGCGCAGAGCGCGAATTTATCCGCCCACAACATGCGCAGCATACGCGTTGCGAAGGACGGCTCGGCGATGATTTCGGTGTCGGCATTGGAAAGGCTCATGGCTGAACGGCCTCCTCAGTGCCGGATACGCGGATCGAGGAGCGCATAAGCGATATCGATCAGAAGATTCATCAGGAAAATCGCCAGCGCGGTCACGAGAATGGCGGCGAGCACGACGTTGAAATCGCGCTGCAGAATGGAATCGATCATCAGCTTGCCGACACCGGGAAAACCGAAAATGGTTTCGACGATGACCGCGCCGTTGAGAAGGCTTGCTGCCTGGTCGCCAATGACGGTGATGACCGGCAGCATGGCGTTTCGCAAAGCGTGAATGAAGATGATCGGACCCGATTTCACGCCCTTGGCGCGCGCCGTTTTGACATAGGCCGAGGACAAAGCGCCGATCATCGAGCCGCGCACTACCTGCACGATAATGCCGAAGGGGCGCACAAACAGGACCGCAATCGGCAATATCCAGTGCAGCACGGAGCCCGTTCCCGACGTGGGCAGCCAGGCGAGATTGACCGAGAATACGACGATAGCGACAATCGCCAGCCAGAAATCCGGCACGGATGCACCGATGAGCGAGATGCTCGAGGCCATGCGGTCGAAGAAGCCGCCGGATCGGAAAGCCGCAAGCGAACCGATGACGATGGCGGCGGTGGTGACGAGCGACATGGTGATGACCGCGAGCCACAGCGTCCAGACGAAAGCCTCCAGCACCACATCCAGCGCTGGGCGGGCTTTTCTGAGCGATTCTCCGAGATCCCCAGTCATTACATCGCCAGCATAACGCAAAAACTGCACCATCAGCGGATCATTCAGCCCGTGCAACGCCCGGAACTGCTGCTTCAACTCTTCCGAAGCCTCGACCGGCAGAAACAGTGCGGCCGGGTCCCCCGTCAGGCGCGACAGGAAAAAAACCATGACGATGAGGCCGATCAGGGAGATCAGGCTCGCAACGGAACGTTTTCGGATGAAGCTCAGCATGGTTGCCTCCGGTTTTTCAATGCGGCGGCGAAGCTTTCGCCGCGCCGCCGCTTCTCAATTGACAAGACGCGGGGTCTTATTTGATGCCGATTTCCGAAAGCTGTAGCATCGAGTTGGTGGCGATGGTGGGCTTGAAGTCCAGCCGTTCCGAGACGCGGGAGAAGCCGACCATGTGGAACAGCAGCACATCTGCCACCACATCGTCGTGCAGATAAGCGATCAGTTCCGACCAGAGCTTGGCGCGTTCGTCACCCACGGCTGCGGACGCACGTTCGATCAGATCGTCCACCTTCTTGTCCGAGAAGCCGGACTGAGTGCCCTTGGTGGCATATTTGAAGAACATGGTGAAGGACGGGTCGCCCTTTGAGTTGTCGTGCATGGCGGCGACGATCTGCGGTCCGCGGCCTTCCTTGAAGGGCTTGGAGTAATAGCTCTCGTGCTCGGCCACCTCCACGAATTTCAGGGCGATCTTGAAGCCGACATCCTGCAATTGCTGCTGGATCGCTTCCATGATCTCGGTGACGTTGGGGAAGTTAGCGGTGCGCGCGATGATGGTGATCGGCGTATCCACCTTCACACCGGCAGCCTTGGCTTCCTCGAGCAGCTTTTTTGCGCCCTCGGGGTCATAGGGGAAGACCTTGACGTCGGGGTTCCAGCCAAGCGTGGTGGGCGGAACGAGAGCGGTGGCCAGCACGGCACCTTCCGGAACCAGCGTGCCGAGGAAGGCCTGCCGGTCGATGGCAAGGTTGAGTGCGCGGCGCACCCGCACATCGTTCAGCGGCGCAATATTGTGATCGAGACGCATATAGACGGTCTCGCTGTCGAGATAGGAAAAGTCGGTCTTCGTATTGGTAGCGTCGAGCTGCGAAATGGAAGGTGAAAGATCGGCTTCGCCGGTCTGCACCATGGCGGCGCGAACCGAAGGATCGGCGCGGAAAAGATAGGTCGCTTCCGTCACCTGCGGCTTGGCGCCCCAATAATCGTCGCGTGCGGTGAGGACAATCTGTTGGCCCGGCGTCCAGTTGGTCAGCTTGTAAGGCCCGGTGCCGACAGGCTCGCGGATGAATTCCATCTTGGTTTCTTCGGGAACGATGGTGACGAGCGACATGAGGAGCGGCAGAATGGGCTGCGCCGGGTCGGTCTTGAAGTCTATCGTGTGGTCATCGACGACGGACGGGGTCACCGTCATGCCGCCGAAATAACGGCGGGACTCGCAGGCGTTCTTGTCGCTCATGATGCGTTCGAAGCTGTGCTTGACGTCCTTGGCATCGAATGCCGTGCCGTCGGAAAACTTCACGCCTTCACGCAGGTGGAAACGCCAGCTTCCATCGGCATTCTGCTCCCACTTCTCGGCAAGGCGCGGCTGAACGCCCTTATTGCCGCGCACATCGAGCTCGGTCAGCGTCTCGCTGACATTTTCCATGATGATGCGGCCGATATTGGAGCGGGTGGCCATGCAGGGCTCCAGCAGGTCCGCCTCTTCCGCCAGCACGATCTTGATCGGCCCCGATGCAGCAAGCGCCGGCGAAACCGCGGCGCTGAGGGAACCCAAGACCAGGGCGCCCGCAATCAATGACTTCTTCATTCCGTTCTCCTCCCAGATTCAGAAATTCAGCAACATGGCGGCGCGCCGCAAGGGGTATCTGAAATCCCCATCTCCTGCATTGAGGAGCATGGCATGCGGATGATTGTCTCCTCCACCCGTAAACAGAGCATCGGCGTTATCGCATTTTTTGTCAATTTATTTTTCGAAGGCAATTTTTATTCAAACCAAATCCATTATTTTTGTCATTTAAAAACAAGTATTTAGTTCATAAAACCAAAAACGATTGATCCTCTTTTTTTATCAAATAAACTTGACAACTTTTTGAATATGTCATTTTCATCGGAACAAGAGGAGACCACGATGACCCCTGATGACATCGCTCAAGCCATGACTGGAGCCATACATGCCGTGTCGAAAGACCGGCAGGAAGCGTTCCTGCCGTCACCCATGATCCAGAACCATGCGAGCTTCCTGCACCTTCTGGATGACGGCACCCTGCTCTGCGCATGGTTCGGCGGCACGCTGGAAGGAAAATCGGATATTTCGATTTTCGCATCCGTGCTGACAGCGGGTGCAACCCGCTGGGGACCGCCGCAGCGCCTGAGCCACGACCCCGCTCATTCCGAACAGAACCCGGTCCTCTTCACTGCGCCAGATGGCGTTCTCTGGCTGTTTCACACAGCCCAGCCCTCCGGCAATCAGGATGAATGCCGCATTCGCATGGCGCGAATCCACCGCGACGCGACTGCACCGGAGAAGCTTATTTCCGAGGAAGGCCGTTTTCTCGATCTCCCGCAGGGCTGTTTCATCCGCGCACCGCTGCGCATCCGCGATGGCGACGCTTGGCTGCTGCCGATCTTCCGCTGCGTCCAGCGCCCCGGCCAGAAATGGAACGGCAGCCACGATACGGCAGCGCTCGGCATATCCACGGACAATGGCGCGACTTGGCAATTGCAGGAGGTGGAGGAATCGACCGGCTGCGTGCATATGAGCCCGGTCGCGGTGACGGACGGGCGCTACGCAGCCTTCTTCCGCCGCCGTCAGGCCGATTTCGTCTATCGCACCGAAAGCACCGATGGCGGCCGCTCGTGGTCAAAGCCAAAGCCGACCGATGTGCCCAACAATAATTCCTCCATTGCCGTGATCAGTCTCAACGATGGCAGGCTGGCTATGATCTGCAACCCCGTCAACGCCGCGCAGTCGAGCGACCGCCGCGCCTCGCTTTATGACGAGCTGGGAGAGGAAGACGACAGGCCGGATGCCGATCCGAGCGGCGGCTGTGTACCGGTCTGGGGCGTGCCGCGCGCGCCGGTTTCTATCTGCCTGTCCGACGATGACGGGCGCAGTTTTACCACCCGGATACTGATCGAAGACGGACCGGGCACCTGCCTTTCGAACGATTCGACCGATGGGCGCAATCTGGAAATGTCCTATCCGTGGCTTCTGGAAGCGCCGGACGGTACGCTGCATGCGAGCTACACCTATCATCGCCGCGCAATCAAATATGTCCGGCTGGCGCCCGGCTGGGCTGACGAGAACGACGGGAGACAAAAATGAGCAACATCATTGGTATCACTATGGGCGACCCCTGCGGCGTCGGCCCCGAGATCACGGTGCGGGCGCTCGCCGAAATGTCCGCCCCGGATCGTGCGGCGACGCGGATTTACGGCAACCTCGCCACGCTGGAAGCGGCGCGGGATGCGCTCGGCGTTGATATCGATCTCACTCAACATGTGGTCGACCTGCCTGTGGAGGGCGCGCCGCTGCCCTGGGGTACATTGTCGCCAGTGGCCGGAGACGCCGCGTTCCGCTTTATCGAAAAGGCCGTTCGCGATGCCGAAGCGGGCGCAATCGGCTGCATCGTCACCGCGCCGATCAACAAGGAAGCCCTGAATCTCGCCGGTCATCATTATGACGGGCACACCGGCATGTTGCGCAGCCTCACCGGCTCCTCGGCCGCCTATATGCTGCTTGCTTCAGAACGGCTGAAGGTCATTCACGTTTCCACCCACGTCTCCCTGCAGGAAGCCATTCGCCGGGCGACGACGGAGCGGGTGCTGGCAACCATCCGAGCCGGCAACGCGCATCTGAAGCGCATCGGCTACGAGCGGCCGCGCATCGCGGTTGCCGGCATCAACCCGCATTGCGGTGAAAACGGCCTGTTCGGCACCGAAGATGACGACCGGATTGCGCCAGCGGTCGCCACCGCACGCGCCGAAGGCATTGAGGTGCAGGGGCCGATTTCCGCCGATACCGTGTTCCACCGGGCCTATTCCGGCGCTTTCGATCTCGTCGTCGCGCAATATCACGATCAGGGCCATATCCCGATCAAGCTTGTCGCCTTCGACACCGCCGTCAATGTCTCTGTCGATCTGCCGATAGACCGTACCTCCGTCGATCACGGCACGGCTTTCGATATCGCCGGCAAGGGCATCGCCAATCACGGCAACATGAATGCGGCCATCGCCTATGCGCGCAAGCTGGTGGCGGGCAAGGAACGGAAGGAATGAGCACCATGTCGACAGCTCCTATTCTCATCCACCAGCCACGACGGCTCGCCGTCGGCGCCGGCACCATTTCACAGATCGGCACCTGGGCGGGAAAAACCGCATCGACCCTGATTATAGCCACACCGCTGACGGCGAAATTTGCCGGACGGCTGCAATTGCAGGGCGCTTTCACGATCTTCGACGCCATTCCCGGCGAGCCGGACACCGCAACGCTCGAAGCCGCCCTTGCTGCAGCACGCGCTGCCAGGCCAGATCTTGTCATCGGCCTCGGCGGCGGTTCGGTAATGGATGTGGCGAAGCTGGTCGCTGCCCTCTGGAATTCCAACCAGTCGCTTGAAGACGTGGCCGGGCCGAACAGGGTTGCCGGGCGCGACACACGGCTGGTGCAAATCGCCACCACTGCCGGCACCGGCTCGGAAGCCGGCATCCGTTCGCTCATCACAGACCCGGTGAAAGGCAACAAGATCGCGGTCGAAAGCCCTTATCTGATCGCGGATTTCGCCGTGCTCGATCCGGAACTCACCTATTCCGTCCCATCAGCCGTTACGGCGGCAACCGGGGTGGATGCCATGGCCCATTGCGTCGAAGCCTTCACCAACCGCAAGGCCCATCCGATGATCGACGGTTTCGCGCGCATGGGCTTTGCACTGGTCGGTAAATATCTGGCGCGCGCCGTTCGCGACGGTGCGGATACCGAAGCGCGGGAAGGCATGATGCTCGCCTCCTATTATGGCGGCATCTGCCTCGGCCCCGTCAATACGGCGGCCGGCCACGCCATCGCCTATCCGCTTGGCACGCTTCTCAACCTGCCGCACGGGCTGGCAAATGCCATCGTCTTTCCGCATGTTCTCGCCTTCAACCAGCCTGCGGTTTCGGCGAAGACGGCGGAAGTGGCGGGAGCCCTCGGGCTTCGCGAGCACCTTTCCCCTGATGATCTACGCAAGGCGGCAACGGATTTCTGCGCCGGGCTCGGCATCGAAATGTCACTCGCACGGCATGGCGCGACTGAGGCCGATCTTCCCCGATATGCCGAGGATGCGCATGCCATCCGCCGGCTGATGGACAATAACCCCGTCGACATGAGCGTTGAGGACGTGCTCGGCATTTACCGCCACGCCTTCTGAGCAAAAATCCGGTGCGCGAACGCGCATCGGCCTTCGGCCACCCGCTTAATCCGCGTGCGAAGATTCGAACAGGCGGTCGCGCGATCCGGTCAGATGCTGGAGCATCAACTGGCGCGCCGCCTCTGCGTCCCCATCGGCAATCGCCTTTGCGATTGCCTCATGCTCGGCGAAAACACGCGTCAGGCCGGATGCGTCCCGCTTCACCGACATGCCGTGGAACTTCATTCCCATTGCAATATGGTCCTTGAGCGCCTCCATCGCGGTGGAGAAATAGCTGTTTCGCGCCGCCCGCGCGATGGCGAGATGGAACTGATAATCGGCATCCTCGCGGTGGGACTGGCGATTGGTCGCATCCCGCATCAGTTCGAGCGCCTTCCGGATCGCAGCAAGCCTCTCGCCATCGTGCCGCAAGGCTGCCGCGGCCGCCGCAGCCGGCTCCAGCGTCAGCCTGAATTCGTAACAGTTGAGAAGATCCGCAACGTTTTCAAGCTGCCCGAAGCCAAGCGGCTCGCGCAGGCCAAAAGCCCTGACATAGCTGCCGGAGCCTCTGCGGGAATAAATGAACCCCTGCTCGCGCAGCCGCCGCAACGCCTCGCGCACGACAGGTCGCGACACTTCGAATTCCATGGCGAGTTCATGCTCTGTCGGCAGCCGCTCATCCGGCTTATAGGCCCCGGATTTGATCGCTCGGTGCATTCTCTCGAAAATAATGTCCGGAAGTGCCTTGCGCGCCGTTTCTTTCATCAGCCCCATCTGGTCAGCTCTCTCCAGCATCGTTGTCGCCAAGCATCATTTTCGCGATCCGTTTCAACGTGTCAGCTTGCCCAAAACCGCCGGACTTCGCAATGATGCATTGATCGCCGGACCAGCCGACCCCGAGACCCGGCAGGCATTCGCCGGCAAGACGCAGGCGCGAAACGCCCATGGCCCGCAGCACGGCCTCGGCCGTGGCTCCGCCCGATAACAGCAGCCTGGCGGCGCTCGCGGTAAGATGCGGCACGACGCCCTCCGCCAACCGGTCTGAAACCGCAAGCGGCGACAGATTTTCCTTACCCTGCGTCGCTTGAACCAGCGTCAGAGCGGCACCGTCATCGGTGTGGCGGGGCATGACGCCATTCGGCGCCTCTATGATCGAGACAGGCCCAACGCTTTTGAGAACGTCGATCTGCTCCACAGTGATCGGATCGCGAGACCCGATGACAAAAAGCCCCCTGCCGGGTGGAATGACCGCGACCTCTGGAACAGTCTGCGCCGTCATCGCTTCAGCCAGCGCCTCGGCAAGCCCACGCGCGCCAACCAGAAGATCGGCCCCTTCCGCCTGCGCGGCGGTGAGAGCTTCCCTGATATCGCCCTGTGATCGCGTGTCGGGTATCGTGCAGCGGCCGGCATGTCCGCCCAGCCTTTCATGAACCGGAATGGCAGCTTCGACGCCAAAGCCGGAAACGGCTCCGCCAGTAACGACTCGTCCGAAATCCGGAATGGCGGGCGCGACAAGCGCGTGCCGATAGGAAATCGCATCCATTTCCGCGGCAATATGCCCTTTCAGGCGGGAATCGATCTTCTTGAAAAGGACAGCATCGGCGGGAGCCAGCCCCAACAGTTCCTGCGTGCGACGCCAGGCTTCATCCGCTTCGCCATCACGGCAGCCAAGATTGACGCTAAGGACGGCGGGCGCATCCGCCAGCGCCGCACGTACACCGTCAAGCCCTATCGCAACCTCGGTCGCCAGCCCGCGCCCGGCAAAGGGAGCGGCGGCGTCGAGCGCTCCGGTCAGATCATCGGCAAAAATCAGCAGCACGGGTGAGGCCTTCATAAAAGTTGTAATGTTTTACGTCGATAAATTTATTTATAATCAATAGATAAATGGATGTGAATAACAAAAATTATGGCGCATCTTTTCGGATTGGCCAATTCGGCCGCAAAGAGGCTCAAAGAACGAAATAGGAAATCGGAAACGGCAAATAGAACGCCAAACGCGGGCCGCAGCCATATATGGCGAGACGGCCGAGAGATGGCGAACGAACAATGTCGCTAGATGAACCGGAAGGGCAGGCCCGAGATGAGCGCCTTGACGAAGCGCTTTTTCTGAAAGCGTCCATTCAGCGATACACGCGGTAACTGCGTCGGCTTTTCAAGGCTGTGGGAACCGATAACGCCAGCCTGCGTGGTCACTGCCGCGGAAAATCCTGCATCCTGAACCGCTTTTGCTTCCCGTTCCCCCACTGCCTTTACCCAGCCATAGGGATAGGAAAAGGACCGCGGCCTTTGGTCGGCATAGGCTTCCACCCGGCGCGTCGATTCCGCGATCTCATAAGCCAGACGCGCCGCATCCACCTTACGCATATTCACATGCGTCATGGTATGCGCGCCGAAATGCACCAGAGGGTCCTGCGCCAGCGCCCTGAGCTCATTTTCATCCATGACAAGTTCGTCCACGATCGCGATGGGATCGACGCCATGCTGCCTCGCGACACGATCGATCCTTTCCACCGCCTCGTCTTCCGAAAAGTTCTGGACAAAATCTTCAAGCTGCGTGAATGCCTCCGCTTTCTGCGAAGGGCTGGCGCATGCCACGTGCTCCGGCCCCGCCCCGAAATCGAATTCGAACGACGCGACTTTCTGCGTCAGGGCAGCAGCGGTTTCCCACCAGAGGCTGCGTGTCCGCTCCACAAAACCCGGCGTGATGAAAATCGTGTAGGGAACGGCATATTTACGGAAGATCGGCGCGGCATAGTCGGCATTGTTTCGATAGCCGTCATCAAGCGTGAAGGCGCAGAACGACCGGCCCTCGTGATTAACGGCAAGCAGAGCCGGCAGATCGTGCAGATGGACTGGAACGAGACCGCATTCGAGTGCGGCCTGTATCGCCTCTTCCAGAAATTGCGGCGTGACGGACAATTGCACATTGGGTGCGAAAGCCGAAACAGCCCCTCCGGGGCGCACATGATGAAGCGTGAAGATCACACCACGCCCGGCAAAAGACGGAAATGCCGAACGGAGGGCCGGGAGAGAACTCACCTCCAGCCCCGCCCTTATGGCCCCGTATTTCACAAGTCGTTTTACCGGTTGTAAAAACACCCTCCCCGATTGTCCTGATGTCAGGCCGGGAAGAAGGCGTTTTCTCACGACTCTCGAGACCGTCAACGGCAGATCGATCAGGCCCGGCAAGGGATCGTTCGGCGCAAAGGCGGCCCAGCTGCGGATATTGCGAAGAGAAGCGAAATAGTCGCCGATTTTCGCCTGCCCCCTTCGGGCCAATGTGAAGGCGGCAACGGAATCGCGGACAAGATAGGACCAGGAAACGCCCTGCCGCGCATTGCCGGGCTGGCCGACCGGCTCGCCATTGGCGACCCGCCATAGCAGGGCGCCAAGGTCGATGCCCGCTGCAGAGCAAAGGCCAAACCATGACCATGGGCGTGGATTGACATCGAGAAGCTTCAGTTTTCCGTCCCGGCCGTCGAGCTTGAATTCCGCCTCGACCAGCCCGCTATGACCGGCCGATTTCAGTATTTTTCGGGCCGCATCCACCGCCTGCCCGTTGTCGACGACCTCGACGCTGGTGCTGGTATAGCCGAAATCGACAGGATATTGCCGAGCGCGCCGGGCAGTGAATTCCGCTACCGGCTCTCCGTTCAGCCAGAGCGCGGCGTAGGAGAACTGGCTTTCTCCCCCACCCGGAATGAGTTCCTGTACGACGACATTGCCAGCGCCGATCTCTCCACTCGCTTCGGCAAAAGCCGTTTTCAGAGCATGTCGGTCATCGGCGCGAATGACTTTCGCTCTGGCGATGGTGGTATCGCCACCGCCCATATTCGGCTTGAGAATGACGGGAAACAATATGTCCAGCGTATCGATGTCAGCGGCCGATGCCAGCGCATAGGTTCGCGGAATACTGACGCCAAGTTCTGCGGCGCGCTGGTAAAGCAGCGGCTTTTCGCAGAGCCATTGCAGCGCAGTCCAATCCGGCAGGATGATTTTGTAGAGCGAGGACAGTTCCTCACGATGCTGCGCAACAAGCTGGACCTCTCCATCGCCGGACGGCACCAGCAGACAGCCCTTCAAACCATGCTTGTCGGCCATTTGACGCAGGAACGGCAGTGCCCCGGCATCATGCGGGCCGGCCCAGCGGATTGTTTTCCGCACGAAACGCGACCAACCCGGCAAAGGAGAATCGTGGGTGAGGTAATAAACGGGCACATTCAGGGCGCCGAGGCTTCGGGCAAGGGCGAGCGTACCGTGAGCGCCGCCGACAATAACAACACCTGGAATGGTCAAAGCCTGATCCCCGTCCTATTCCATATCTTGATCGCAAAAATTGATAAATAAATTGGATATTTCTAAAGTATTGAGCGGACCGACATCGAATTGCGAAAAATCCGAAACGCCGATGCTTTTAATCTTTTGCAGGCGCTTCGGAATTGCTTTGAAAAGAAAATGAGGATGCCGCCTCACGCCTCCTTGCGGACGGGACGCGGATCGCCGTTGTCGTCCACCGCGACCATGATGAAAACGGCCTCCGTCACCTTCTCGCGTGAATCCTGATAGTGCCTGCGGGTCCAGGCCTCGATCTTCAACGTGACGGAGGTGCGGCCGATCTTTTCGATTTTGGTGTAGACACACAATGTGTCGCCGATCTTGACCGGCTTCTTGAAGACGATCTCATTGACTGCGACGGTGACAGTGCGGCCGCCGGCCACATCATTGGCGCGGACGAAAGCGGCAAGGTCCATCTGCGACATGACCCAGCCGCCGAAAATATCGCCGGCGGGGTTGGCATCGGCGGGCATCGCAAGCGTTCTGAGCGTGAGTTCCATATCGGCGGGCGGTTGCTGGTCCATGTCTCAAAGTCCTTTCACAAGCCTCCCGCTGCCGGACTTAAACAACCGCGCCCCATCCGCCAATAGCCGATTTGTCGCGGCAGCCCTTCCAAAACAGCAAGGAATCACAGAGCCATCGTAAGCTTCGGTTAACCATGATGAGGCACGATTCCAAAAAACGCGAGGGCATCCGAATGGCCTACGACTGGAGTGGAAACAACACAATACAGCAGCGCTACGACCGTATCGTCCTGGCGGTCGCCAGCGTCGTCGCCATCAGCCTGGCGACCGGCACCCTTGCCCTGCGTTCTCAGGTAGAGCCGGACACCACCATAAGCCTTGCCAAACAGCAGCGGCTCGATTCGGACAAATGGCATTTGCGGCTCTAGTCCGCTCGGACCAGCCCGATATCCAATGCCCTATTGCGGAGCACTCCCGGGCCTGGAGATATTTTCCTTCTGCGCGGTGTGGTCGAGATGCGCCACAGCCGGGGCGAGCACCGACAGGAATGTTTCCGACCGGCCGATATAGACGATCGCCGCACCCTCGATCCCGTTCAGAACTTCCGCCAGCGTATCCTGCGTCTGTTTTTCCAGCCCTTCGAGCAAATCGTCGATAACGACGAATTTCGGCTTCAGCAGCAGGGCATTGGCAACCCGAATGCTGGCCTGCTCATCCGAATCCAGTTTTTTATCCCAGCGAATGTTTTCCTCGAGACGCGATGCCATCTCGCCAAGCCCGCAGGCTGTGAGCGCCGAGACATAATCCGCATCGGCGAAACGCTGGGGCGCGCGCGGATAGGCGAGAATTTCACGCAGCGATCCCGCCGGCAGATAGCCGTGCTGAGCGATGAAAAGCGTGTCGGACTGCTCGGGCATCTCTATTCTGCCCTGTCCCCAGGGCCACAGGCCCGCCATGGCCGCAAACAGCAGCCTTCGGTTCACGCCCTGCTCGCCATTGATCATCAGCCGTTCGCCCGGCCCGATCTCGACTTCGCTCTCGCGCAGCTGGAAGCCGCGATCCAGATCCTGCCCACCCGCATCGCGGCAGATCACCACCGACTGGAGACGGATTTTTTCATTCTCCGCGCTGCGTTGCAGATCGATCGCCAGGCCGTGCTGTTCGACGCTGTCCATCTGGATAAGCGCGTTACGGAACACCGAAACGCGTTGCAATGTCGCCTTCCAGCTGGCGATCGGCCCGAAATTGTCGATATACCAGCGCAGTGCCGTGTTGACCTGGTTGAACGCACCGACGGCCATCATCAGCCCGCCGAAGGTGAGGTTGCCGGAGAAATAAACCGGAGCCGCGATCAGGATCGGCGCCACCACCGCCAGCCAGCCATATCCTGCCGAAACCCATGTCAGATGCGTTAGCGCCATGGCGAGCCCGCGAATGACGCCGAGCACCGCATCAATATCGATGCCTATCCGCCGCCTTTCGTTCTTTTCGCCACGTGCAAGGGCAATGGCGGCAAGATTTTCGCTGGCCCGCATCAGTGAGAAGCGAAGCTCCGCCTCTTTGGAATAACGCTCGGCATTCAGTCCCACCAGCCGATAACCGACGAGGTTGCTGAGCAGGGAAGCGGAACCGGCGTAAAGGATCGCCGCCCAGACCATATAGCCGGGGATCGCATAGGTATCGCCGTTGATGGTGATGGCGAAGCCGGCCGAAAGAGACCAGAGGACGCCGATAAAGCTGACGAGCAGGATCGTCGCATTGACGAGACCGATGGAAAGCGCCGTGCTGCTTTCAGCCAGATTGCGGACATCGTCATGCAGGCGCTGGTCGGGGTTGATCGCAATCGTGCCGAAACCGGCAAGACGCGCGGCCCGTCCCGGTTTCAGCCATTGATCCACCATATCCTTGGCAAGGCCCTCGCGCATGTTCAGCGCCGTCATCTGGTTCAGCCAGGTCTGGATGACGTTGAGGAGAAGCAACAGCCCCGCGATGATGGCGAAGACCTCCAGCTGGTGAATGAAGGCGGCAAGATCGCGCCGCTCCAGCGCGTTGTAAAATGGCGCGTTCCATTCATTGAGCCTGATCTGCCCATAGGCGGTGAGCAATATCACCGTGAGCAGCGCTATCGACAGCAAGATCAGCCGGGTGCGCACCGGCGAGGTCCAGAAGGCGCGCCCCATCATGCGCAGCTGCGCCGGGAAATCGAGATCGAAACCCGAAAGATTAGCCGCGCTTTTGCGCTGATCGTCGGTCACCGTTGTTGCCATTCATTCCATTCCGAAACGTCAGTCGGCAAAGAAAGCGGGTCGCGATTCTGCGCCTTTCGTTGCCAAGCAATAACACGCCGTTCGACCTTGTCCACAATCCCGGCGAAATCTCAGCGGCGATGATTGAAAAGCCCGGACAATTCTTACCGCGGGCAAATATCGCGACCTCGACCAACAATGCGGCTGCCCCCGGAAATGATCCTTGCTTTCTTTTCCTGCATTGCACAAAATCCGAATAATTTCAGAGGGGCGGACAAACCGCATAAGCCGGAAAACCGGGCAAGGCAGATTAATGGCGATCAAAGCGAGCATCTATCATCTGACGCATTATAAATACGACAATCCGGTTCGCCTTGGACCACAGATCATAAGATTAAAGCCCGCCTCGCACTCCAGAACCCGTGTTATCAGCCATTCGCTCAAGGTTTCGCCCTCCAATCACTTCGTGAACCTTCAGCAGGATCCCTACGGCAATTACCTCGCCCGCTTCGTTTTTCCCGAACCGGCGACGGAATTTAAGATCGAGGTCGATCTTGTCGCCGATATGACGGTTTACAATCCGTTCGATTTCTTTGTGGAGGAAGAGGCGACAAAGTGGCCCTTCGACTATCCGCAGGAATTGCGCGACGATCTCTCCATCTACATGAAGCCGGAGCCGACAGGCCCGCTGCTTGCCGCCTTTATGGCCACTGTCGACCGCACGCCGGGGCAGCAGACGGTGGATATGGTCGTTGGCCTCAATGCCCGCCTGCAACAGGAGATCGGTTACGTCATCCGCATGGAACCGGGCGTCCAGACGCCGGAGGAAACGCTTGCTTCCGGCAAGGGGTCCTGCCGCGATACCAGCTGGCTGCTCGTGCAGGTTCTGCGGCATCTTGGCCTCGCCGCCCGTTTCGTGTCGGGATATCTCATTCAGCTCACCCCCGATCTCAAAGCGCTGGATGGCCCATCCGGCACCGAAGTGGATTTTACCGATCTGCATGCCTGGGCCGAAGTCTATATGCCCGGCGCGGGCTGGATCGGCCTTGACCCCACCTCGGGACTTCTGACGGGCGAGAGCCATATTCCGCTGGCAGCAACGCCTCATTACCGCAATGCGGCGCCGATTTCCGGCGGTTATTACGGCCATGCCAATACGGAATTCGCCTTCGACATGCAGGTCCGGCGGGTTGCCGAAACGCCGCGCATCACCAAACCTTTTTCGGATGAAAGCTGGGAGGAACTCAACGCGCTCGGTCGGGAGGTCGATGACGTTCTGAACAGCCATGATGTCCGGTTGACCATGGGCGGCGAACCGACCTTCGTTTCCATCGACGATTTCGAATCCGACGAATGGAACACCGGCGCGGTCGGACCGACAAAGCGTGAAAAGGCCGATGCCCTGATCCGCCGCCTGCGTGAACGTTTCGCACCGGGCGGCTTTCTACATTACGGGCAGGGAAAATGGTATCCGGGCGAAAGCCTGCCGCGCTGGACCTTCTCGCTCTATTGGCGCAAGGACGGCCTGCCGATCTGGCAGAACCCGGCGCTGATCGCCGAGGAGGGCGCAAATACAGACGTCAAGGCGGAAGATGCGCAAAAACTGCTGGGCGGTATAGCCTCCCATCTCGGCATCGAGCCGGAACTGGTGCTGCCGGCCTATGAGGATCCGGCCGAATGGATCATCAAGGAAGGCAGCCTTCCCGACAATGTCGACCCGTCCAATTCCAAGCTGAAAGACCCGGAGGAGCGAAACCGCATGGCCCGCGTCTTCGAACGGGGACTGACGACACCGACCGGTTATATTCTTCCCGTTCAGGCGTGGAATGCGCGCGCCGCCGGCAAACGCTGGATCAGCGAAAAATGGAAGACGCGGCGCGGTAAAATATTCCTGGTTCCGGGTGACAGCCCGGTGGGTTACCGCCTGCCGCTCGGCACTCTGCCCTATGTGCCGCCCTCCGCCTATCCCTATATTCATGAAGCCGATCCTTCGATCCCCCGCGGTCCGCTTCCCGATGTGCTGACGCCATCGGGCCGCGCCATGCCCGAAGCCTCCTTCCATGCCAGCGAAGCCCCGGGGCAGGAGCGCATCGAACAGACGCTCGACGAAATCGGCGGCGCGGTGCGCACCGCCATGTCGGTGGAACCGCGTGACGGAAGGCTCTGCGTCTTCATGCCGCCTGTCGAGCGCATCGAGGACTATCTCGAACTGATAGCAGCAGCGGAAGCGGCAGCCGCCGATCTTGGCTTGCCCGTCCATATCGAGGGCTATGCGCCGCCGCATGACGAGCGCGTCAATGTCATCCGCGTTGCACCCGATCCCGGCGTCATCGAGGTCAACATCCATCCCGCCGCGGGCTGGAAGGATTGCGTCGACATCACCACGGCTGTTTATGAGGAAGCGCGTCAGTCGCGTCTCGGCGCCGACAAGTTCATGATCGACGGCCGCCACACCGGCACCGGCGGCGGAAACCATGTGGTCGTGGGCGGCGCCAACCCCAATGACAGCCCCTTCCTACGCCGGCCCGATCTTCTCAAAAGCCTCGTTCTGCACTGGCAGCGGCATCCCTCGCTCTCCTACCTTTTCTCAGGCCTTTTCATCGGCCCGACGAGCCAGGCGCCGCGTATCGACGAAGCCCGCCACGACAGTCTCTACGAGCTGGAGATCGCGCTTGCGCAGGTGCCTGCCCCCGGAGAAGGCGTACCGCCGCTGCCATGGCTGGTCGACCGCCTGTTCCGCAATCTTCTGACGGATGTGACAGGTAATACCCATCGCGCCGAAATCTGCATCGACAAGCTGTTTTCGCCTGACGGGCCGACCGGCCGCCTCGGCCTTGTGGAATTCCGCGGTTTCGAAATGCCGCCCAATGCGCGGATGTCGCTCGCCCAGCAATTGCTGGTGCGCGCCCTCATCGCCCGCTTCTGGAATAACCCGGCCGCCGGCAAATTCGTGCGCTGGGGTACGGCGCTCGCCGACCGCTTCATGCTGCCGCATTATATCTGGGCGGATTTCCTCGACGTGCTTGCCGATCTCAGGGAAAACGGTTTCGACCTTAAGCCCGAATGGTTCACCGCCCAGCAGGAATTCCGTTTCCCCTTCTTCGGGGAAGTGGAATATGAGGGCGCGAAGCTGGAATTGCGCCAGGCGCTGGAGCCCTGGCATGTGATGGGCGAACAGGGCGCCATCGGCGGAACCGTGCGTTATGTCGACAGCTCCGTCGAGCGCCTGCAGGTGCGGCTGGAAACCTCCAACCCCGCCCGTTACGCGGTGGCATGCAACGGCCGCGCCGTTCCGCTGACCCCGACCGAAAACCGCAGCGTCGCAGTCGCCGGCGTTCGCTTCAAGGCATGGCAGCCCGCTTCCGGCCTGCATCCCGTTCTGCCCGTCAATTCACCCTTGACCTTTGACATTTATGATACATGGTCGAGGCGATCGATCGGCGGATGCATCTACCATGTTGCTCATCCGGGCGGGCGCAATTACGAGACCTTTCCCGTCAACGGCAATGAGGCCGAGGCACGCCGCCTCGCCCGTTTCGAACCATGGGGACATACGGCAGGGCAATATCCGCTACAGGCGGAAACCATGTCGCCAGAATTTCCGCTGACGCTCGATCTGCGTCGGCCTTACGGAGTGTAAATTGTCCAAAGCCCCGGCAACGGAACGCAAGACGGAAACGAGCGCGCAACCGCGCGGGCTTGAATATTCCCCCTTGCCGGGTGTTGCCGACGAAATGCTCGATACCAACGGCAAGGTCAGGCCGGTCTGGAAGACCCTGCTCGACGCCCTGTCGCGCATGTCGGAACGGGAATTGCACGAGCGCTTTGCCCGCACCGACCGCTATCTGCGCGATGCCGGCGTGTTCTATCGCGATTACGGCAAGGGCAGCAGCGAAAGAAACTGGCCGATCTCCCATATTCCGGTCCTGATCGACGACAGGGAGTGGGCGGTTCTTTCCGAGGGGCTGAAACAGCGCGCCAATCTTCTGGAAGCCATGGTGGCCGATTTTTACGGCGAAAACCGGCTGGTCAAGGAAGGTTTCGTGCCGCCGGCCCTGATCGCCTCCAATCCAGAATATCTGCGGCCCATGGTCGGCGTAAAACCGGCAAGCGGCCATTATCTGCATTTCTGTTCCTTCGAGATCGGGCGCGGACCTGACGGCAACTGGTGGGTGCTGGCCGACAGGACGCAGGCGCCTTCCGGTGCGGGTTTCGCGCTCGAAAACCGGGTGGCCACCACCCGTGCACTTTCGGACATCTATGCCGAAACCCATGTGCACCGTCTGGCCTCGTTCTTCGGCGCTTTCCGCGACACGCTGCAGGCGCAAAGGAAGCACCCCGACGACCGGATCGCCGTGTTGACGCCCGGCCCCGCCAACGAAACCTATTTCGAACACGCCTATATCGCACGTTATCTCGGCTTCATGCTGCTGGAAGGCGAAGACCTCACTGTCGTCAACGGCCGCGTCATGGTCAGAACCGTAGCGGGGCTGAAACCGGTTGGCGTTCTCTGGCGGCGTCTCGACGCCTCCTATTCCGATCCGCTGGAACTGAACCAGCAATCCCATATCGGCACGCCGGGCATGGTGCAGGCGCTGCGCAATGAGGCGCTCACCGTCGTCAATGCGCTCGGCAGCGGCATTCTCGAGACGCGGGCGCTGCTCGCCTTCATGCCGCGCATCTGCCGCCACATTCTGGGCGAGGAGCTGAAACTGCCATCGATTGCCACCTGGTGGTGCGGGCAGGAATCGGAACGCCGCCATGTCGCCGGCAATATCGAAGGCATGGTCATCGGCCCGGCTTATTCCCGGCTTCCCTTCTTCGACGATAACGGTCAATCCGTGCTCGGCTCGTCGCTGCGCGAAACGGCGAAGGAATCGATCAGCGACTGGCTTGCCTCCGACGGCCACAGGCTGGTGGGACAGGAAGTGGTGACGCTTTCGACAACCCCGGCCTATATCGACAACAAGCTCGTGCCGCGCCCGATGAGCCTTCGCGTTTTTGCCGCGCGCACCCAGGATGGCTGGCAGATCATGCCCGGCGGCTTTGCCCGTATCGGCAGCAGCAACGATGTCTCCGCCATCGCCATGCAATCGGGCGGAAGCGCTGCGGATGTATGGATCGTCAGCGACAAGCCGGTGGAACGCACCACGCTACTGCCGGCGGAAGAAAGCTTTACCCGCAATATGCCGGGCAGCCTGCCGAGCCGCGCAGCCGACAATCTCTTCTGGCTCGGCCGTTATATCGAGCGTTCGGAAGGCGCCCTGCGCATCCTGCGCGCCTGGCACGGGCGTTATGCCGAATCCGCTGATCCGCGCCAGCCTCTGCTCGCGCATGTGACACGCTATCTCGAAGCGCTCGATGTGGAGATGAACGATGCCGTGCCGGAAAGCCTGCTGAACAACATCAACAGCGCGCTTTATTCCGCCAGCAATATCCGCGACCGCTTTTCGCCTGACGGGTGGCTGGCGCTGAACGACCTTGCCAAGACCGCCCGCCGTTTCCACGCGAAAGTGGCCCCCGGCGACGACGCTACCCATGCCATGACGATCCTGCTGCGCAAGCTTGCGGGCTTTGCCGGTCTCGTGCACGAAAACATGTATCGCTTCACCGGCTGGCGTTTCCTGTCGATCGGCCGCTACCTGGAGCGCGGCCTGCATATGACGCGTCTTCTCGGCCATATGACCGGCCCGGACGCACCTGACGGCTCCTATGACATGCTGCTCGAAATAGGCGACAGTGTCATGACCCATCGCCGCCGCTACAACGTCAATACGGCCGGCCTGACCGTGACCGATCTTCTGGCGCTCGACCCGCTCAATCCCCGCTCGATCCTGTTCCAGCTGAACGAGATCCGCACCGAGGTGGAGCAACTGCCGAATGCCTTCGTCAACGGCCAGATGTCGCCCTTCTACCGCGAGGCGATGCGTCTGCATTCCGGACTTGCGGTGATGACGCCGGAAAACATGAACGGCGCGATCTATCGCCAGCTCGAAACCGACATGGAACATCTCTCCGATGTTCTGGCCCGGACCTATCTCGGATAATCCTATGCTTTACGATCTTTCCCTGCATATGGGTTACACCTACGACACGCTGGCCCACGGCGCGCGCCACATCATCCGTGTCCTGCCGCTCTCCATCCCCGGCCGGCAGCGGCTTGTCGCCGGCTCCATCGATGTTTCGCCGGTGCCGGAAGAACGTGCCACCTTCGAGGACTTCTTTCATCAATCGGCCACGTCAGTGCATCTGCGCGCTCCGCATGAAAAGCTGGATATCCGTATGCAGGCCCGCGTGATGGTGGAGGCGCCGGCGCTGACGGCGGATTTTTCGCCCGAGCTTTCCCGCCTGCCGCAGGACCTGGCCGATGTCTGGTCGCTCGATTTCCAGTCGCCGCACCACTTCATCGGCGCAAGCCCAAGGATCGGAATGGATGCGGCAATATCCGCCTATGCCCGGGAATTGTTGAAACCGGGAATGACCATTCGCGAAATCGCGCGCTCTCTGTGCAAACGCATCCATAAGGACTTTACCTATGATGGTGAGGCGACGACCGTCGATACGACGCCATCGGAAGCCTTCAAGCTGAAGCGCGGCGTGTGCCAGGATTTTTCGCACATCATGATCATGGCGCTGCGCAGCCTCGGCATTCCCGCCGGTTATGTCAGCGGTTTCCTGCGCACCATTCCGCCACCGGGCAAGGAACGGCTTGAAGGCGCCGACGCAATGCATGCCTGGGTTCGCGTCTGGTGCGGAGAAGCAGCCGGTTATCTGGAACTCGATCCCACCAATGATATCGTCGCCGGAAGCGACCATATCGTCGTCGGTTACGGCCGGGACTATTCCGATGTCGCCCCCGTGATCGGTGTCTTGAAGAGCTATGGCAACCAGCAGATAAAACAGGCCGTCGACGTCATCCCCGTCCAATAATGACACGATGTGTATTATTGCGGCCATCGCGCCAACAATTCTTGAAAATACTTCGAAAACTGCTCCAATTTGATCGCTGCGTAAAATTGAACCGATCACGTTAGCGGATTTTACATCGTTTGCGGCTTCTCTGTGCTCAGTCGAATATTCTAATCCGTGAGCCCCTCATGACCGCCTCTGCACATCAAAAACCGAAGCGCCGTTTTCTTGCCGATACCAGCGGGAATTTCGGCATGATGACGGCCATTCTGCTGCCGGTGTTGCTGGGTTTTGCCGGCGCCGGCATGGAGTTGGCCAATGTGATGCAGGTGAAAGCGGATATGCAGAATACCGCGGATTCTGCAGCCCTTGCAGCAGCGACCGAGGCCCGTTTGAAAATGGGCGACCTGACGGACGAGCAGATCAAGGCAATCGCCAAGAACTTCATCGCGGCCCAGATGGAAAAGAACCTGACCGAGGAAGAGAAAAAGGAACTGGAGCAGAATTCTCCGACCAATATCACGAAGACGGAAAATGCCCGCGGCAAGACCTATACTGTTGAAACTACGATCAACCACCGCATACAGCTCAATCCGCTGCTCGGGTTCATTGGCGCAAAAACACTCGATCTTTCGGTAACCGGCACCGCGAAGAGCACCGTCAACAAGGGCGCACCGATCTCCATGTATCTGGCGCTTGATCGTTCCGGTTCGATGTCATTCAAGACGGATACCATCAATACCGCGAAAAAATCGTGCCCGGTTTATACGGCTGACAATTGGGGTACCAGCGAAGCGAAGGCCACATCCAGTCCCTGCTATGTCAACAAGGCCACGTCGCTCAAAACCGCCGTCGGGTTCCTTGTCGCAACATTGAACAAGGCTGATCCGACCTACACGGCCAACGGCGGTTCAGAACTCGTCCGTACCGGTGCCTCGGTCTATACGCACGAGACATATGCTGCTCAGCCCATCAGCTGGGGTACGGGCAGTGTCGCCAGCTATGTCAACAAACAGATCCCGGAATTTCCCTCCGGCGGCACGGATGCCCGCAGCAGCCTGAACGCCGCCTATAACGCCCTTAAAAAATCCAACACCGACGAAGCGAAAGCACACAAGGACAAAGGCAGTGAATCGTTCGAGCGCTACATTGTTCTCATGACCGACGGTGAAATGACGGGCAACAGCGCCTCGTGGAATTCCAGCATCGACCAGTCCGTGCGCACCACCTGCGAGACCGCCAAGAAAGACGGGATCAAGATTTTCAGCGTCGCCTTCATGGCGCCGGACAAGGGCAAGTCGCTGTTGCAATATTGCGCATCCAGCCTCGACAATTATTACGCGCCGGAAAACATGGAGCAGATCGTCACTGCCTTTGGCGAAATCGCCCGCAAGGCTGCCGGCAGCATAGCCACGCTCACCAACTGATCTGTTTCTGGAGCGTCTTGTCGGCTGCATGGCTGACAAGACATGCACGGCAGGTGACAGCGGCGGCGGCCCGTGGCATAGGAGGGCCGCTCCCATTCACAGGCCCTGTCATGATCCGCATCGAAAACATCAGCAAGTCGAACAGTCACCGCATTCTCTATATCGAGGCCTCCGCCGCGCTCAATCGCGGTGAGAAGATCGGCCTTGTCGGTCCGAATGGCGCCGGCAAGACCACGCTGTTCCGGATGATCACCGGCGAAGAGCAGCCCGACGAGGGCCAGGTCGTCGTCGAAAAGGGCATGACGGTCGGTTATTTCGATCAGGATGTCGGTGAAATGTCCGGCCGCTCGGCCGTCGCGGAAGTCATGGAAGGGGCAGGCCCGGTCAGCGAAGTGGCGGCGGAGCTTCGGGAACTGGAAGCCGCCATGTCCGATCCCGACCGGATGGACGAGATGGACGCCATCATCGAACGTTACGGCGAAGTGCAGGCGCGTTATGAGGAACTGGACGGCTACGCGCTGGAAGGCCGTGCGCGCGAAGTGCTGGACGGGTTGAGCTTCAGCCAGGAGATGATGGACGGCGATGTTTCCAAGCTTTCCGGCGGCTGGAAGATGCGCGTGGCGCTTGCGCGTATCCTGTTGATGCGCCCGGACGTGATGCTCCTCGACGAACCGTCGAACCATCTCGATCTCGAAAGCCTGATCTGGCTCGAGGATTTCCTGAAAAACTACGACGGCGCTTTGCTGATGACGTCGCATGACCGCGAATTCATGAACCGCATCGTCACCAAGATCATCGAAATCGATGCCGGCAATCTCACCACCTATTCCGGCGATTACGGTTTTTACGAACAGCAGCGCGCGCAGAACGAAAAGCAGCAGCAGGCGCAGTTCGAACGCCAGCAGGCCATGCTTGCCAAGGAAATCAAGTTCATCGAACGCTTCAAGGCCCGCGCTTCGCACGCCTCGCAGGTTCAGAGCCGCGTGAAGAAACTCGAGAAGATCGACCGCGTCGAGCCGCCAAAACGGCGTCAGACGGTGGCTTTCGAATTCGCGCCGGCGCCCCGGTCAGGCGAGGATGTCGTGGCGCTGAAGAAGGTAAACAAGGCCTATGGCAGCCGCACGATCTATGGCGAGCTCGATTTCATGGTGCGGCGCAAGGAACGCTGGTGCATCATGGGCGTCAACGGCGCTGGAAAATCGACGCTGCTGAAGCTGGTGACCGGCACGACGGAACCGGATTCCGGCAATGTCACACTCGGCGCCAGCGTCAAGCTCGGCTATTTCGCCCAGCACGCCATGGATGTTCTGGATGGCGACAGCACCATTCTCGAATGGCTGGAGGAGCGTTTTCCGAAGGCGGGGCAGGCGCCGTTGCGCGCCCTTGCCGGCTGTTTCGGCTTTTCCGGCGACGACGTGGAAAAACGCTGCCGTGTTCTTTCCGGCGGCGAAAAGGCCCGTCTCGTCATGGCCGCCATGCTGTTCGATCCGCCGAACTTCCTCGTGCTGGACGAGCCGACCAACCATCTCGATCTCGACACCAAGGAAATGCTGATCAAGGCCCTGTCGGATTATGAGGGCACGATGCTGTTCGTTTCGCACGACCGCCATTTCCTCGCCGCGCTTTCCAACCGGGTGCTGGAACTGACGCCCGATGGCATCCACCAATATGGCGGCGGCTATACCGAATATGTCGAAAGCACGGGACAGGAAGCGCCGGGCCTTCGCAGCTAAGCCACCTGCCGGACGCACCGCCCTGTAACGGCAGCTTTTGTTTGGAGACTGGAGAAACAGATGCGGATCGTGGTCTACAGCGCCAAACCCTATGACAGGCAGTTCCTTGACGCTGCCGCCCACGCTGGCATGCGGATGCAATATTGCGAAGCACGCCTGTCTCTCGAGACAGTGGCGCTGGCGGAGGGAGCGGCGGCGATCTGCGCCTTCGTTAATGACGACCTGTCGCGGCCAGTACTCGAAAAGCTGGCGGAAATGGGTATCCGGCTCATCGCCCTGCGCTGCGCCGGTTTCAATCAGGTCGATCTCGCCGCCGCCGAAAAGCTCGGCCTGACGGTTGGGCGCGTGCCGGCCTATTCGCCCTATGCGGTCGCCGAACACACCATGGCGCTCATCCTGTCGCTCAACCGTAAGATTCATCGTGCCTATAACCGTGTCCGCGAAGGAAACTTCGCCCTCGACGGTCTTCTCGGCTTTGATCTTCACGGCAAGACGGTCGGCATTGTCGGCACGGGTAAGATCGGAGCGATTTTCGCGCGCATTGCGGCCGGCTTCGGCTGCCGTCTCGTTGGCCATAACGTCCGCCCAAATCCGGATTGCGAGGCACTGGGCATGGTCGACGTCATGCGCGAGGAACTGTTTCGAACATCGGACATTCTGGCGCTGATGTGCCCGCTCACACCGGAGACCCGTCACCTCATTCGCCGGGAGACGCTGCCGCTTTTGAAAAAGGGCGTGATGCTCGTCAATACCAGCCGCGGCGCCATCATCGACACGCAGGCGGCAATTGCGGGTCTGAAAGACGGCACAATCGGCAGTCTCGGCATCGATGTCTATGAAGAAGAGGCCGATCTCTTTTTCGAGGATCTTTCCAACGACGTGCTGCGCGACGATGTTTTCGCGCGGCTGCTGACCTTCCCGAATGTTCTGGTCACCGGCCATCAGGGCTTCTTCACGCAGGAGGCCCTTAGAAACATTGCGGACACCACGATCGGCAATATCGAAAGCTTTTTCAGGACCGGCAGGGCGCTACATGCGGTTTCCACGGAGCGGTTTGCCGGCCCGGCCTAGTGTCTCCGGGACGATTTTTAATACCATACCGCGCGTCGTCGGCATGAAGGCGGGTAAAATTGGTATGATCATTGAGTTTTACTGAAATTCATCATACATATTTGACAGGCTCTACGCCTGCCTCGATTTCAATGCATGGTGACCGACGTGCCTGAACAGCAAAAACAGCGCAGCAAATCCTCCGGTTCTCTGGTCAGCAGAGTTAGCCTCAGCCTGAGAAACGCGATTGCCTCCGGGCAATATGGACCCGGCGACCGCCTGCCCAGCGAAATCGAGATGACGGAAACCCATGGCGTCAGCCGCACCGTGGTGCGCGAGGCGGTGACGGCGCTACGCTGCGACGGGCTGGTGGAGGTACGTCAGGGGGCGGGCATTTTCGTGCTGAAGCGTGAAAAAGACGCGTCACCCACACCCGGTATCGACCGCGCCCGGCTCTCTTCCGATCTGGAGGTGCTGGAAATCAGGACGCCGCTCGAAATCGAAGCGGCAGGGCTCGCCGCCCTCCGCCGTTCGCCTTCGCAGGAGGAAGCGATTTTCGACTGTCACGCCCGGCTTCTGCAGTGTATCGAGGAGAACCGCTCCATTCGCGAGGCGGATCTGGCGCTGCATCTTGCCATTGCGGCGGCCACCAACAATCCGCTTTTCACACAGTTCCTTGAGCTGCACGGTCAGGCCGTGATTCCACAATCGCGCGTGGTTTCCGAAACCGGCGAGAACGACCAGACAGCTTACCGGCGATTGATCCACAAGGAACATGAAGCCATCGTCATCGCCATATCGGACCGGAACGAACAGGCCGCGAAGCTGGCGATGCAGGCGCATCTGCGCGGTAGCCAGCACCGCTACCGCGACATGATGCGCGACATGCGCGGCATCGCGCACAGCTAAAGGGTTTTCAGTAAAACCGGGTCGTCGCTTTGCGCTCAGTAAGCCGCGATCAGGCGCTACGGTGCTTCCCGCAGGTCCGCTCCCCAGACCTCGATTTGCGTCAGCGCGGGAAAGGGCGAAGGGTCGTCGGCTTTTTTAAGATCATGCAGACGGATCCATTCCACCTGGCGCGGCGCGACCGGGAAACTCTGGGCAGCCCCGGTTTTTTGCAGGGAAAAGCTCACGCTTTCGCCGTCGGAAAAAGTGACGCTCGCTTTTTCCCACCAGGCATCATGGGGAAAATCCGCCCGCAGGTAAAAAGTCAGCTGGTCGATGAGGACTGCGCGGCCGAATACGAGGGTCAGCGAAGCTTCGGGATCGCGGTTGATGCCCCAGCTTGTGTAGGGCCAGAAGCCGTGGCCCGCGCTCGCCTTTTCACCATCGATGACGTTGCGGGCTGCGAAGGCCGCCTCCCCGCGCGTTTCCGTGCTCGCATAAACGTGCGGAAACAGCGAGGTGTTTTCATGATCGTCAAACGGGTTGAGGGCCAGATTCCTGCGAACCCCGATTTCACCGGCGAGTGTGCGGCGCGCGGCGATCCGGTGAAGGTTACCGCTGAAAGCCTGCGGCGGATAGGATTTGCGTTTTGCCGCAGAAGGAACGGGCAGGATGAATTGGTTTCCGTGCAGGAAAACCAGCGTCGGCGGCATGCCAGCATCGAGCGCAAGCCAGATATGACCGGGCTGTGAAACCTCGACGACAAGCCTGTCACCCTCGCAATATTCTGCGCGATAGACGAGCAAAGCTTCGTCCTCCGCTCCGGCCTCCGCCAGAACATTACCCGCCGCATTGACGACCTTGAGTGTAAGTTTCATCGGCACTTCCTTAACTGATCGTCAGGCACAGACGCTGGGCTGCGATGGGGATGAGAATGCGATAGATCACGGGTGGCCAGGACAGGCGAAGGCGGGCATCGTTGATTGTTATGGCTTCGATGGCGGGTTCTCCTGCCCCTTCGCAGGCTATCTCTCCCAGCCCCGCAAAGATCAGCCAACCCGACATGACAGCGGGCTTCTCGGCGACCATCAGCGACAGAACCGCCTCCTGCCCGCCCTGATAGTCGTCGAGGACTTCCACATGGCTGCCACGCAGCAGTCGGACGCGGCGGCGATAGTGCTCAACACGCGCCACGGCGGGATAGGCCCCGGCTATATTGAAAGAGACTTCCGCCTGATCTTCAGAGAATTCGGTCACAAGATCTCTCGCCGTAAACTCTGCCCCGGCGGCCTGCATGACGCCGCCGAAAGTCGGCAGATTGTGAAAGGCCGATTGCATCGTCCAGATGTCGTAGCGTTGCGGCGAGAAGGTTTTTGCGGTGTAGGTTTCCACCCCGACATCGATGATGAACGGCCGGCCGTTCTTATAAAGCGTGAAACTGCCGACATCATTGTGGTTGTGGCTCTCGCCATTATTGCCCGCCTTCACGGCAAGATCGAAAACCCCGTCGCGGGCAATCGCCAGACCGATGCCGGGATAGGCGATGTCGGTCTTTGCCGGTTCCGCAGGAACAGACGCGGACAATTCCGGGATGGCGAGCACCGCCTGGACCCGATACCAGAGGTTCCACTCCTTGCACATCAGCCGGTCCGGTGAGCGGTTCCAGCAGGCGGCAGCGAAAGCCTGGAGTGGCGGCGAAGAAACGGCCTTGCCGAAGAGATATTCCCGCACGCCGGATGTCTCGACCTTCGCCGGCGCATCGGCGAAGTTGAAGAACCGGTCTTCCGCCACGTGCATGTTGAGAATGAATTCGGCCATGCTGCGCAGCTTCGGCGCATGAAAGAGCGGCGCCATGGAGCCGGGCGCGGAGGCCTCGAGAATGCTCATCGCCCCGAACAGGCAAAGTGCCGCATGGCCATAATAAAGAACGCCCTCTTCGCAGGCACCGTCTTCCGCATAATCCTTCTGAAACGCATCGAGACTCTTGAGCGCCTTTCCCACGACCGAACGCCTCGTCGACTGGTCTATGGGCAATAGCAGGGTCGAGAGAAGGACGTTCTGGGTAATCCAGGCCGTCCAGTTGTTCATCCGCTTGTCGCCCTTCCCCATCCACCAGAAATGCCGGGTGAGATAAGGCGTGGTAATGCGCCGGTCGATCTCGGCGCGGACGCGGGAAGCGAGGTTTGCATTTGCCCTTTCCAGTTCCGGTGCCAGCAGATGCAGGCACAAAGCGAGATTGGCGCCCGTTTCGGCAGCGAACAGGTCGATCACCGGGTTTTGCGGATCGGGCAGAGGATCTCGCGGGCCGCCGCGAATATGGGAATTATGGGCGGGCAATTGCCAGCCGCTCTCCTCGCATATCAGCCAAAGACCATCGATGATGGCATCGAGAAAGCGGCCCTGCCCCTCGGCGCATTCTCCAAGAACCAGCGCGTTCAGCTTCAGTCGTCGGGAAAAATAAAGCGCCTCGAAACGATCGCGATTGCCGGTGCGACTATATTCCCGGTAGTCGCCCGCCAGAATGACGGACCAGGGCTCGTCAAGGGTCTGCTCCGCCGCCTCGATGAGACTACGGGAAACCGCGCCCGGTGCTGAAGACCGTATTTTCTGCGCCGTCAGTTCCGCGCCGAAATCGGCGAACCGTTCGGGCAGAAGCCGCATCATTTCGACAAACACGCCCTCAAACCTCCCGCGCGTTCCGCAATCCGATATGGGCCTCCTATCATACGTATTTTTGAAAAACCAGAAAATTTGTCTGACTTTATGCAAAGTTGTTTGACCAATATAGATATTGTGTTATCCAGAGCGCGGGAGGCGGCAGGGCGAAGACCCGGACCGCAATGGAAAATGCAGGCAGCCGGCACCGATGAAGCAGTGAAACGGCGGCAATGGGAGATATGCTGTGGCAATCGCAACCGCGACCATGTCCGACAAGCAGGCGACTCCGTATCGCAGGAAAAAACTCCGCATCGTCTCTAAACGGCGGCGCAGAATAGAAAATGCGCTCGTCGCCTATTCCTTCATTGCGCCCAATTTTCTCGGCTTTGCGATTTTCACGCTCGGACCCATCCTCTTTGCCTTTGCACTGGCCTTCATGCATTGGGATGGCTCCAATGCCATGCGTTTTGCCGGTCTCGATAATTTCTGGCGGCTTTTCGAGGACAGGGCCTTCATCGCGGCCTTCTGGAACACGGTCATCTACACCGTCGCGTCGGTGCCGGCCACGCTCGCCTGCGCGCTCGGGCTTGCGATCCTGCTCAACCAGAAAATCCTCGGCCGCAATTTCTTCCGCACGGCCATGTTCTTTCCCTATGTCGCATCGCTGGTCGCCGTGGCCGTCGTCTGGAACATGATTTTCAATCCGGAGATGGGTCCGGTCAACATGCTGCTCTATACGCTCGGCCTCGATCCCGCCGACATGCCGGGATGGGCGGCGGACCGGCACTGGGCCATGGTCACGGTCATCCTCTTCGGCGTGTGGAAGAGCATGGGTTATTACATGGTCATCTATCTCGCCGGGCTGCAGGGCATCAATTCGGAGCTTTATGAAGCCGCGGGGCTGGATGGCGCCAATGCCTGGCAGAAATTCATCCACGTCACCCTGCCGCAGCTTGCGCCAACGACCTTTTTCGTCACCGTCATGCTGACGATCCAGTCCTTCAAGGTTTTCGATCAGGTCTATATGATCACGCAGGGCGGTCCCGGTACCTCAACGCTGGTTCTCGTCTATCACATCTACAATGAGGCCTTCATTTCCTGGGATCTCGGCTATTCCAGCATGATCGCCCTCGTCCTGTTCTTCCTCGTCCTGATGGTCACCATCGTCCAGTTCAAACGGCAGCGGGAGGATTGATCCATGCGCATCATGGGCCGCAAAATCCCCGCCGCCACGATTGGCATCTATCTGACGGTCATCGTCGTCACCATCGTCATGCTTCTGCCCTTCGCATGGATGCTGTCGGCATCGCTGAAACTCAGCCGCGATGTCTTCGCGTTCCCGATCGAATGGATCCCCTCGCAGCCGCGCTGGGAAAACTATGTGGAAATCTGGACGAAAATCCCGCTGGCATTATTCATCTACAACACGTCGAAGCTGACGATCATCGTCACATTGCTGCAATTGCTGACCTCAAGCTTTGCGGCCTACGCCTTCGCCAAGCTGCATTTTCCCTACAAGAACACGCTGTTTCTCGGCTATATCGCCACCATCGCCATGCCCTGGCAGGTCTATATGGTGCCGCAGTTTCTGCTGATGCGCGAATTCGGGCTCAACAACACCCATCTCGCCCTGATTTTCCTGCAGGCCTTTACCGCCTTCGGCGTTTTCCTGATGCGGCAGTTTTATATGTCGATCCCGAACGAGCTTTGCGAGGCGGCGCGCATCGACGGCATGAACGAATACCAGATCTGGGCGAAGATCATGCTGCCGCTTTCCAAACCTGCGCTTTCCACCTTGACGATTTTCACCTTCGTCACGACCTGGAACGACTTCATGGGTCCGATGATCTATCTCACCAAGACCGAGCTGAAGACCATCCAGATCGGCCTGCGCATGTTCATTTCGCAATATTCGGCGGAATACGGATTGATCATGGCCGCCTCGGTCGTGGCGCTTGTCCCGGTTCTCGTCGTTTTCCTCGCATTGCAGCGCTTCTTCGTCGAAGGCGTCGCCTCCACCGGCCTCAAGGGTTGATTTCATGCTCGATTTGACCACGTCCCTCCCAACCCCGATCACCGCCGCCGAAATCGATGCGGCGCTGGCCGTGGCCGTCGCGCAGGTCAGGCGCAACCTGCCGCAATTTACCTATGCGGCGCAGAACCATTCGAGCGTGAAGAATTTTTACCCGGCAGTCGCCAACGACCAATGGACCGCCGGTTTCTGGCCGGGCCAGATATGGCTCGCCTTCGAACATACCGGAGACAGGACCTTTCAGCATGCGGCGCAAATTCAGGTGCAGAGTTTCCTGCATCGTATCGAAAACCGCATCGAGACCGATCATCACGATATGGGCTTTCTCTACTCACCCTCCTGCATCGCCGCATGGAAACTGGTGGGCGATGAGGATGGAAGACGCGCGGCGCTGATGGCGGCGGACCAGTTGATGGAGCGGTTCCAGCCGGTCGGGCAATTCATCCAGGCCTGGGGCCGCAGGGATAATCCCAACGAATATCGCTACATCATTGACTGCCTCTTGAACCTGCCGCTGCTTTATTGGGCAAGCCGCGAAACCGGCCGGGAAGACTACCGCACCGTGGCGCTTGCCCATGCCCGCACCACGCTTGCCCACTCCGTCCGGCCGGACGATTCCACCTATCATACATTTTACATGGACCCGGAGACCGGCGCGCCGGTGCGCGGCGTCACAAAACAGGGTTACAGCGATGAGAGCTACTGGGCCCGCGGACAGGCCTGGGGCATTGCTGGCATGGCCATTTCCTATCGATATGAACGCCTGCCCGCCTATCGCGACACCTTCGAGCGGCTTCTCGCATTCTATCTCAAACGCCTGCCCGACGATCTCGTACCCTATTGGGATCTGATTTTTGCGAATGGCGATGGCGAACCGCGCGACAGCTCGGCAGCGGCCATCGTCGCTTGCGGCCTCCTGGAAATGGCGGAACTGGAGACGCCGGAGAAGGCGGCGGAATATCGCGATCTGGCAAGGCGCATGGTGAAAAGCCTCGCCGATATCTATTCGGTGCGCGATCCCGCGATCTCCAACGGGCAGCTTCTGCACGGCACCTATTCCAAGAAGACGCCCCATAATACCTGCCGGGGCGAAGGCGTCGACGAGTGCGTCTCCTGGGGCGATTATTATTATCTGGAAGCGCTGATCCGGCTTTCGCGCAACTGGTCTTCCTATTGGTGAGCGCGAGGAACAGATGGCTAGCATTTCCCTGAAAAAACTCAACAAGACCTTCGGCGCGCTCAAGGTCGTTCACGATATCGATCTGGATATTGCCGACAAGGAATTCATCATCCTGGTCGGCCCTTCCGGCTGCGGCAAATCCACGACGCTCAGAATGATCGCCGGGCTGGAGGAAATCTCCGGCGGCGAGTTGCTCATCGGCGAGGACGTGATGAACGATGTCCCCTCGAAGGATCGCGACATCGCCATGGTGTTCCAGAACTATGCGCTTTACCCGCATATGACGGTCTATAAGAACATGGCCTTCGGTCTGGAACTCCGAAAGGCGCCGCGCGATCTCATCGACACCAAGGTCAAGGATGCGGCGAAAATTCTCGACATCACCCATCTCTTGAACCGCAAGCCGAAAGCGCTCTCCGGCGGCCAGCGCCAGCGTGTCGCGCTCGGCCGGGCCATGGTGCGCAATCCGGAAGTCTTCCTGCTCGATGAGCCACTTTCCAATCTCGACGCCAAGCTGCGCGGCACCATGCGTTCGGAAATCTCCAAGCTCCACAAGCGGCTGGACGCCACCTTCATTTACGTCACCCACGATCAGGTGGAAGCCATGACCATGGCGGACCGCATCGTGGTGATGAAGGACGGACATATCCAGCAGGTGGATACGCCGCAAAACCTTTACGACCGGCCGATCAACATGTTCGTTGCGGGTTTCATCGGCGCGCCGCAGATGAACATGCTGCCCGTGACGCTGCGCCGCGAAGGCGACCGCTTCATCGCCCTGTTCGACGGCAATCCGCTGCCTCTGCCGGCGGGCATCGATACCACACGCCTGCTCCCCCACGAAGGAAAGGACATCGTTCTCGGCATCCGGCCGGAAAACTTCCACGAATTCGCCCCGGCGGATATCGATGCCGCCAATGTCGCACCCTTCCGGGCGACGGTGGAACTGGCGGAGCCGATGGGATCGGAAGTGCATCTCAACCTCGTCTCCGGCGGCAGAAACCTTGTTGCGCGCGTCTCACCGCGTTTCAGGGCGAAGATCGGCGATCCCGTCGAACTGGTGGCCGATCTGACGAATGCACAGCTTTTCGATCCCGCCACCGAGCGATCGATCCTTTATTGAGGCGACGGGGAGAAACGCGATGCAATGGCTGGAAGGGTTATGGACGAAGGAAGGGGCCGGGATCGACAAGAACGCCCCGCCGCTGACCGGCCTTGCCCTTTTCCTCGATATCATCAAGCGCGAATGGTGGGAGATGGTGAAGCTCAACCTCCTCTTCATCATCGCCAGCCTGCCGGTGGTGACGATGCCGGCGGCGATGCTGGCCATGGCCCGCATCTCTGTTTCCTTCGCAAATGACGAGAATACCTATCTGCTGCGCGACTTTCTCGAGGCCTTGCGGAAATTCGCCCTGCGCGGCACCGCGCTTGTGGTTTTAAGCGCGCTGCTGGTGAGCGCCGGTGCTTATGCGACCGTCAGCTATGCCAGTGCCGCCCGGCTTCAGCTCGTCTATAGCCTGCCTTTTGCGATCAGCCTGGCGGTCACGCTGTTTCTCATCCTCCTCAGCGCCTATGCCAGTGTTGTTCTGGCCAAGCGGGACCTGCCGCTTTCGGAAACCCTGCGGCAGGCGGCGTTTCTGGCGCTCACCAGGCCATTGCCAATGCTTGCGGCGCTCGGCTTCGTCGCAGCGCTCTCGCTCGCGCATATCCTCTTTTATCCGGTGTCGGTTTTCATGCCGGCCACCATCAATTTTTCGCTCGGCATGTTCGCCCTCTGTTTCGCAGCGAGAAACGCCGCCGCAAAAACACGCGCGCGGATGCCCGAACCGGCGGGGAGCGGCACTTAAAGCAGACCAGAATCAAAACGACATCAGTCAGGGAAGGAGAAACGGGCTATGGAGTTTAAGACAACCAGACGTGCATTCGCTCTCGCAACCGCCGGTCTCGGCATTGCCATGGGCATGGGAGGAACGGCGTTCGCTGCGGGCGATGCGCCCGTTACGCTGAAATGGGCGCTGTGGGATCTGGACAAGGGCGCATATTTCAAGCCCTTGATGGAGGCCTACAAGCAGAAGCATCCGAATGTGACGTTCGAGGTGGTCGACCTCGGCTCGCAGGATTATACGCAGATGATATCCACGCAGCTCACCGGCGGCTCCAAGGATATCGATGTCGTCACCATCAAGGATGTGCCCGGCTATGCCAATCTGGTGCGCGCCGGCAACATCACCGATCTCAGCGGCTTCATCAAGGACCAGAAGATCGAGACGGCCCCCTATGGCGGCCTGATCGAGGAGCTGACCATCGACGGCAAGATTTACGCCCTGCCGTTCCGCTCGGATTTCTGGGTGGTTTATTACAACAAGGATATTTTCGACAAGGCCGGCGTGCCTTACCCCACCAACGACATGAGCTGGGCGCAGTTCGATGAGATCGCCGGCAAGCTGAAGGGCGGCATGGGCGCAAACCGCACCTATGGCGCGCTGCTGCACACCTGGCGTTCGACGGTGCAGCTGCCCGGTATTCAGGATGGCAAGCACACGCTTGTGGACGGCAACTATGAATTCCTCAAACCCTGGTATGAGCGTGCGCTTGCCCTGCAGAAAAGCGGCGCGATACCGTCCTATGCCTCGCTGAAAACATCGAACACCCATTATTCCGCTCTGTTCTTCAACGGAACGATCGGCATGCTGCCCATGGGAACATGGTTTGTCGGCACCCAGATCGCCAAGGTGAAATCCGGCGAGTCGAAAAGCGTCAATTGGGGCATCGTGAAGTTCCCCCATCCGGATGGTGTGGCGGCAGGCGCGACGGCCGCGCAGATTGCCGGATTGTCGGTCAATGCCAATTCCGGCCACAAGGAAGCGGCGCTGGACTTCATCCACTTCGTTACCGGACCTGAAGGCGCGGCGATCATTGCCTCCACCGGCACTTTCCCTGCGCTCAGAACCGATGATGTGGCCGAGAAGATCGCAGCGCTGCCGGGCTTCCCGCAGGACCAGAACAGCAAGGACGCGCTGCAGGCCGGCAAGGCCTATCTGGAAATGGCGGTCAACCCGAATGCGGCCAAGATCGAAGTCGTTCTTAACCGCGTGCATGACGCGCTGATGACCGACAATATCTCCATTGATGACGGCATCAAGGACATGAATGACGGCGTCAAGGCCATCAAATAATTGCCACAGGGCCGCGGGCGATGAGCCTGCGGCTCTTTCCATTGATCATGAATCCGGACATTCGTAACCGTGCCTCACGAGACCGCCACAGCCAATCCGCTCTTTAACAATCCGCTTCTCGGCAGGGACGATCTCGCAAAGTCGGTGATCGATCTTTTCAACCCGCTGCTTGCCTGTTTTTCACCGGGCGGCGCGCGTGTCCGGCTCGGAGCAACGGGGGCGATTTTCGATTTTCCTGCGGCGGACCTGGAGGGTTTTGCCCGGCCATTATGGGGCATCGTTCCGCTCGCCGCCGGCGGTTATGACTTTCCCCATTGGGATCTCTACAGGCGTGGACTGGCCAACGGCGCCAACCCCGCCCATCCCGAATATTGGGGCGATACGGCTGATCGGCACCAGCGGCTGGTCGAACTGGCGGCGATAGGATTTGCGCTTGCCATGGTTCCCGAACATATCTGGGAGCCGCTTGCCGAAACGGACAGGCAGGCTGTCGCCGCCTATCTTCTGTCCGCCCGCGAGCGGGAATTCGTCGACAATAACTGGAAATTCTTCCGCGTTCTGATCGATCTCGGGCTGGAGCGGGTCGGTGTGGAATTCGACCGGACCAAGACCCAAACCTATCTCGATGAACTCGAGGCTTTCGATATCGGCAACGGCTGGTATCGCGACGGGCCGGTGCGCCGGGTCGACCATTATATTCCCTTCGCCATGCATTTTTACGGCCTGATCTATACGGTGCTGGCGAAAGGCGACGACACGCGAAAGACACGCTTGCTCGAACGCTCGCGCATTTTCGCGCGCGACATACGCCACTGGTTCGGGCCCGACGGGGCCTCGCTCGCCTTCGGGCGCAGCCAGACCTACCGTTTTGCGGCGGGCGGTTTCTGGGGCGCTCTTGCCTTTTCCGGTCTGGAAGCGCTGCCGTGGCCGGAAATCAAGGGCTATTACATGCGCCATATCCGCTGGTGGTCGAAGCGGCCGATCGCGGACCGCGACGGCGTCCTGTCGGTCGGATACGCCTATCCAAATCTTCTGATGAGCGAGAGCTACAATTCTCCCTGCTCGCCCTATTGGGCGCTTAAATTTTTCCTGCCGCTGGCGCTGCCCGCCGATCACCCGTTCTGGACTGCGGAAGAAGCCGAACCGCAGGAATTTGCCGAACCGGTTCCCCTCGCTGAGCCTGGCATGGTGGCCTTTCATACGCCGGGCAATATCGTGGTCCTGTCCTCCGGGCAGCAGCACGACAGGATGCGTGGCGCGCAGGAAAAATATTCGAAATTCGTCTATTCCACCCGCTACGCCTTCAATATCGAAGCGGATGACCGGCATTTCGCCGCCGCGAGCTTCGATGGCATGCTCGGCCTTTCCGACGACGGCGTGCACTTCCGCACCCGCGAGACGATGGAAGAAGCGTTGATCGCCGAGGATTGCCTCTATTCCCGCTGGCGGCCATGGGCAGATGTCGAGATCGAAACCTGGCTCGTGCCGCAAAACCCCTGGCACATAAGGCTGCACCGCATCCGCACACCGCGCCCGCTGCAAACATCAGAAGGCGGATTTGCCATAGAACGCGCCGATTTCAACCGCGACCGCACCGAGGCGAGCGAAGGTCGCGCGGTCTGTTACGGACAGACTGACACCAGCCTCATTGTCGATCTTTCGGCTGGCATTCAGCGCGAAGGCGTGTGCCATCAGGCAATCGCCAATACCAACCTCATTCACGCCAGAACCCTTGTTCCGCAATTGCGCGGCGCCATCGCCTCCGGCGAAACGCTGCTCGTGACGGCGGCCATGGCACTGCCAACCGGCAAAGAAGCAGAGGCAGCATTGGCTGCCCTCCCCGAGAGTCCCGATCTCCCGAGGCTGGAAGAGATGTTCAAACGGGAGGGGCGGCGCGTTCCCGCCTATGCTCTCGATGAAAACCGCGCAGGCTGACGGAGATGACCGACGACACACCGGGTGTTTCCCAAAGATCGGATCGGCTGAACATCCTGACCTGGGAGCGGAGACGGGAGGATATCAACAGCCCCGACCATCAGGCGCGGCTGCATGACCTTGAGCGCTCTGGAAACGCCGTTTTCGGGCAGGGCGTCTACATCGCCGCTAGGGCCGAGGTGCATACGGACAGGCTATTAATGGGTGCGCAGTCGTGGATCGCCGGTTACGCAATCGTGCGCGGCGATATCGAACTGGGCGAAAATGTCTCGATCAACCCCTATGCCTGTCTTTCCGGTAAGGTGACAATCGGCAATGGCGTACGCATCGCCTCACATGTCAGCATCGTCGGCTTCAACCATGGCTTCGACGACATTGAAACTCCGATCTATCGCCAGCCGCTGACCTCGCTAGGGATAGAGATCGGCGACGACGTCTGGATCGGCGCCAATGCGGTTGTGCTGGATGGCGTGAAGATAGGGCGCGGCGCAATTATTGCCGCAGGCGCGGTGGTGGCGAAGGACATTCCCGCCATGGCCATTGCAGGCGGCGTTCCCGCCCGGGTTCTGCGATATCGCGGAGAAAAAACGGCCGCGCCGAAGCTGACAAAGCCCGATGGCCTGCTGCAAGAACTCGGTAAGGAGATTGCCGGCGACTGGCTTGCCGCCATCCGCTCTTGTGGCGAGGATGGCATCTATCGTTCCGCCGATGCATCCGGAGATGAGGTCGAAAGCGTCAGGCATCTGTGCGATGCCATCGAGATCGCAGCAACCTTCGGACAGGAAAAAATCGCTTTCCATGCCGGAAAAACCGTGGCCAGTCTTCAGGCACTGCAGGATCAGGAAACGGGGCTGTTTCTTAACCGTCACCACCGCCCCTCGACGCCTCCCGAGAAGGACCCTGCCGTCCTTTATAATATTCTGGCTGTCGGATATGCGCTTGAATGTTTCGGTGCCGCGCCGAAACAGCCGATCGCTTTCGTGGAGCGTCTGCGTGCAGACGAACTCATCCTCCTGCTGGAAGAGTTGCCGTGGCAAAGCCGGGCATGGCATTGCGGCGCCACCATAGACGCCATTGCCACCGCGCTTTATTTCAACAGGCGCTATTTCACATCCGGCGACAACCTCACCGTTCTCTTCGGCTGGCTGGCCATGAATGTGGATAAAACCACCGGGCTTTGGGGTGAGCCGACTGCCGCACAGGGCCTGCTGCAACCGGTCAACGGCTTTTACCGGCTTACCCGCGGCTCTTACGCACAGTTCGGCCTGCCCCTTCCCCATCCGGAAGCAGCGATTGACTCCGTTATCGCCAATTATCATGCCTATGGCGGTTTCCATGGCGAGGATTTTAATGCCTGCAACCTGCTCGATACGATCCATCCGCTTCTTCTGTGCCTGAAACAGACGGATCACCGGCAGGACGAGGCGAAGGAAATCGCCCGCGAAATTCTGCGCCGAAATGAGGGACGCTGGCAAAGGAACAAGGGATTTGCCTTCGCCGAGGGGCATCCGGCCGGGCTGCAGGGCACGGAAATGTGGATGTCGGTTCTCTGGCTTTCAGCAAAGCTTCTCAATGCGGAACATCTTCTGCCGTTCCGACCTCACGGCATCCATCGCTTCGAGCCTGCGGAAATCGTCCGTGGCCTGATTGCCCGCTATAAATCTCCGGTATAGGTTTCCGACACTCTTTTGAAAGCTTTCAAACCGGACCGGTCGAGTAAAAGATGCAACTCAAAGACTGCTATAATTTCCACGATTTTCGCCGCATGGCCAAACAGCGTCTGCCCGGACCGATCTTCAATTATATAGACGGCGCCGCCGATGATGAGGTGACGTATCGGCGAAACACGGCCGCCTTCGAAAAATGCGATCTCGTTCCCGATGTGCTGCGGGGCGTGGCTGATGTGGATATGTCGGTCACCGTCATGGGGCAGAAGCTGTCCATGCCGGTCTATTGTTCGCCGACGGCGCTGCAACGCCTCTTCCACCATCAGGGGGAACGGGCGGTTGCGGCAGCGGCGGGGAAATACGGTACGATGTTCGGCGTCTCCTCGCTCGGCACCACGAGCCTTGAAGAAGCGCGCCGGATCAGCGGCGGCCCGCAGGTCTATCAGTTCTATTTCCACAAGGATCGCGGCCTCAACCGCGATATGATGGCGCGCGCCAAGAGCGCCGGTGTCGAGACGATGATGCTGACGGTGGACAGCATTACCGGCGGCAACCGCGAGCGCGACAAGCGGACCGGCTTTGCCATTCCGTTCAAGCTCAATCTTTCCGGCATCGCGCAATTCGCCATCAAGCCGGCCTGGGGCATCAATTACCTGACGCATGAGCGCTTCAGCCTGCCGCAGCTCGACGACCACATTAAAATGGACGGCGGCGCTCTTTCCATCAGCCGCTATTTCACCGACATGCTCGACCCTTCGATGAACTGGGACGATGTGGCGCAAATGGTGCGCGAATGGGGCGGGCCGTTCTGCTTAAAAGGCATCATGTCGGTGGATGACGCCAGACGCGCCGTGGAGATCGGCTGCAGCGGCATTGTGCTTTCCAATCACGGCGGCCGCCAACTCGATGGCTCCCGCAGCGCCTTCGATCAGCTGGCCGAGATCGTCGATGCGGTCGGCGACCGGATCGATGTGATGATGGATGGCGGCGTGCAGCGCGGCACCCATGTTCTGAAAGCATTGTCTCTCGGCGCAAAAGCGGTGGGGCTCGGCCGCTATTATCTTTTCCCCTTGGCTGCTGCCGGGCAACCGGGCGTCGAACGGGCACTTGAGCTGATGCGTATCGAAATAGAGCGCGGCATGAAGCTGATGGGCTGCACCTCCGTCGATCAACTCACACGCCGGAACCTTCGGTTCCGTTGAACAGGCAGGACGTTAGAGAAGAACTGGGGCGGAGCGCGATCACAACCGACTACTGAAACCGCATGCCGTTTCAGCCGCGTTTCGTCGCTGTTCCTGAAGCGCCATGCCGATGTTCCAGACGAGGGCCAGGCAAACAAGTCCGCAAAAACAGGCTGAAATCAGCGAGCGATGGCGTTTGGCTCCGGAGAGAAACATCCAGCCGATAATTGCATAGGCCGCAAGCGCCGGCACCGCGGCAATCAGAACGGATATGGGGCCATCGCAATCGACGGTCTCGACGCCGATGGCGCGATATTCATTCGGGGTTGCCACCAGGCCGAGGACGGCCACCGGAAACATGGCCGCTAAAACCGCGTAACGGAAAAATCGGGGCGTGTCGGGCATGCCTGCTCCATAGCCGGATAATCAACTACCGCAAACCGCGCAGGTAAGGTCCCGCCGCGCGATCTCAGCGAATATCCATCTTGCCGATAATATCGGTTTAGCCGCCATTGTCGGCGACCGGAAGAGCAGATTGCCCGCTTTTGCTGAGAAAGCCAGCCTTTTACGTCGGGAGCAATCTTGGCAAGTCAGGCGGAATATGATTATGGTTGCATGATGCAACCATAATGGATTGAACGTGCCCCAACAGCCATTCCCCATAAACGACATACGTTCCACCTCCCGCCGGCTCGTCCGCGAACTCGGCTTCATGGGGGGAGATTTTGCAGGCACCGATCTGCCGCCCTCCGCCGTGCATGCCCTGATTGAGATCGAGGCATGCCCCGACATCACGGCGCGGGATCTGGGAAAACTTCTGCGGCTTGAAAAATCGAGTGTCAGCCGCATGCTGCGCAAGCTCGTCCTGTCGGGCGATGTTCGCGAAGAAACGGATGAAGGAGACAGCCGCATCAAGCGGCTGCGTCTTACGGGTCAGGGACAAGAACAGGTGAGCGCCATTCATGGCTTCGCGAACCGGCAGGTCTCCGGCGCCCTGACGCAGCTTACATCGGCGGATGCCGACACGATCCTCCAGGGACTTCGTCTTTACGCCGATGCGCTGGGAGACAGGACCGATACCGTTGCTCCCTCCATGGAGATACTGGAAGGATACAGACCCGGCATCATTGCCCGGATCACGCAGATGCATGCGCTCTATTACGCCCGGACATCCGGATTCGGCCAACGTTTCGAATCCGTCGTGGCCGGAGGCCTTGCCGCTTTTTGCAACCGGCTCGAAAGCCCGAAGAATGCGATCTGGGTCGCAATGCGCGGACAGGAGATCATTGGCTCCGTCGCTATCGATGGCGAAGATCTCGGAGCTAATATTGCGCATCTGCGCTGGTTCATCGTTGATGACGGGGTGCGCGGTAGCGGTGTCGGACGCAGACTGCTGGAAACCGCACTGGCCTTCGTCGATGAAAAAGGCTTTGCCGAAACCCATCTCTGGACATTCAACGGCCTGCTGGCCGCACGGCACCTTTACGAAACCCATGGCTTCAAATGCGTCGAGGAACATCCGGGCAGCCAGTGGGGAAGCGAGGTTCTGGAACAGCGCTTTGTCCGGTCACGGCCCGAATGATCTTTCAACCGCGCACAAACGGCCGCAATCGGAATCGTCCTGCGGCCGTTTCGAAATCGGGTACCGGCACCCGTTAAAAGGCGAGTTGAACCTTCATCGACCTGCTTCTGTCACCGGCGGCTTCGAATGCCGCGACTGCCTCTTCTAGCGGAAAGGTTCCAGTCAGCAGGGGCTTCAGGTCGACACGGCGCTGGTTGATGAAATCGACGGCAAGTCCGAATTCCTCATGGAACCGGAAGGTGCCCTTCATCTCGATTTCCTTGGCGACCACCATATTCTGCGGAATGGACACATCGCCGCCAAGACCGAGCTGAACCACCGTGGAACGCGGTTTCAGCGCTTCAAGACCAGAACGGACGGCTCTCTCATTGCCGGACGCCTCGAATTGCACATCGAAATAACCCTTGTTTGCCGAATAGGCGGAGAGCGCATCCGGGTCATCGGCGACATTGATGACACGGTCGGCGCCGATGGCGAGCGCCTTTTGCAGAACCGCATCCATGACATCAGTCGCGACGATTTCCCGGGCGCCATGGGCGCGCGCGGCAATGATCGCCAACGCACCGATCGGCCCGCAGCCGGTGACCAGAACGCGTTTGTCGGTTAAGGCACCGGCGCGGTTGACCCCATGCAGCGTTACCGCGAAAGGTTCGGCCATGGCCGCTTCATGAATGGAGACGCCATCCCGCACCTTGTGGCACTGATACGCCTCGGCGACGAGACGCTGACGAAACGCGCCCTGAATATGCGGCATGGGCATGGCGGAGCCATAAAAGCGCATGTTCAGGCACTGGTTCTGCTGACCCTCCAGGCAGAATTCGCAATGGTTGCAGGGCCGGCTCGGCGATACGGCAACACGGTCGCCAACGGCGAGACCGGAGACACCCTCTCCCAAAGCCTTGATGGTGCCGGCGACCTCATGGCCGAGGATCATCGGCTCCCGCACGCGCACGGTGCCGAAGCCGCCATGATTGTAATAATGCAGGTCGGAGCCGCAGATGCCACCCGCTTCGATGGCGACCTCGACCTGCCCCGGACCGGGCTGCTCGGTCTCCCGTTCCTCGATCCGCAGATCCTTCGCCGCGTGGATGACAACCGCTTTCATAGTCTCTCCTCCCGTAAGGCTCACACGGCGGCAGTCGCCGCCGTTGCCCATTGTCCAGACTTGTCTCAGATATCGACCACGAGGCCCTTGGCTTTCAGAACCGGCTCGAGCTTGCTGACCTCGATCACCGACTTGCCCCGCTTGTAGGCTTCGATGTAGCCCGCCTCGGCATCTTCGCGGGCCTGCGAAAGCTTGGCCGCTTCGTGTGCCTCCTCGCGCCTGACGACCACAAGGCCATCGGCGTCGCCGACGATGATATCGCCCGGATTGATGATCTCGCCGCCGACGATCACCTGATCGTTGACCGCCGCAATGGTCTCCTTGACCGTACCCTTGATGCAGACGCTGAGCGAGAAGACCGGAAAGCCGAGGTCCCGCAGCTGCAGCGTGTCGCGCACGCCGGTATCCGTTACCAGGCCGCCGATGCCTTTTGCGAGGCAGGCATTGGCCAGCACGTCACCGAACGAACCGGCTTCTTCATATTCGCCGGCGGAAACGACGATGATATCGCCCGGCTTGGCATAGTTGATGGCAAGCTGCAGCATGATGTTGTCGCGCGGCGCGCATTTGACCGTGAAGGCCGGGCCGCAGAGCTTCATGCGATAATCGACCGGCTTCAGCCGCGAGGACAATGCGCCGCGGCGTCCCTGCGCCTCATGGATCGTGGCGGGAGAGAATCTGGCAAGGGCGTCGACATCCGCCTTGGCCGGACGCTGCGCGATATCTTTAATGTGGATCATGAAAACCTCCCACGTTGAAGCTGTCGGCGAGAGCGTCTCGCCGACCGATAGTGTTGAAGAGTTGGAAATTGCCGAGGCTGAGCCGAAGCTCAGGGGATCGGGTCGAACTTCAGTTCGGACAGAGGCACGACCTTGTCGGTGCGCGTCATCTTGTATTCGGTGTTCGGGCCAAGCCACTTGTCCCAGATGCGGTTGATTTCGCCATCCGCATCGAGCTTGCGCAGGATTTCGTTGATCTTCGCAGTCAGCGCCGGGTTGTCCTTGGCCATACCGATGCCGATGGGCTGGAAGAGCATCGGCTCTTCGATCATGCGCATCTGCTTGCCCTTGGTCTTGGATTCGTTGACGAACTTCGTCATCGTCATGGTGTTGCCGACGATGCCGCGCGCCTTGCCCTGCTGCACGGCGAGATAGGCGGATGCCGTATCCTGGAACGTCAGCGGCTCGGACTTGTTGAGCTTGACGGAGAGTTCCGATGTCGAGCCCTTGCTGGATGCGATCCGCTGACCGACAAAATCGGACTTCTTGGTGCCGGGGTCATCGACCGGAACGATCAGCATTTCCTTCGCCAGATAATATGGGTCGCTGAACTGGATCTGTTCGGCCCGGCTCTGGGTATAAGCGAGGTTGGCGACCGAGAGGTCGACGCGGCCGAGCTTGACTTCGGGAACGCGCGCTTCGACAGACACCGGCTTGATCTCGGCCTTGACGCCGAGTTCCTTGGCGATGGCGCCGCACAGATCGACATCGAAGCCGGCCATTTCGCGCGTCTTCGGGTCCGGCGAGGCGAAAGGCGGCACATCGGCGAATGTCGCGCAACGCAGCGTCTTGTTCGCAACGATCGTATCGAGCTGGTCGGCCTTGGCCGGAATGACCGCAGCCGAGGTTGCCAATATGGCGGTAAGAGTAATGCACTTCCAGTTCATTTCAGTTCTCCCGTTATTATATAGAGGTTGGGTCTAGTGTCTCAAATCGGCAAGAAACCGCTGGGCACGCGGATGTTGCGGATTTTTGAAAAACTCGTCCGGTTTTGCCGTTTCGAGAATGCGCCCGGCATCGATGAACCAGATGCGATCGGCCACTTCACGGGCAAAGCCCATTTCATGGGTGACGCAGAGCATTGTCATGCCTTCGGCGGCGAGGCTCTTCATGACGGCGAGCACTTCGCCAACCATTTCCGGATCGAGCGCTGAGGTCGGCTCGTCGAACAGCATGACCGGCGGCTCCATGGCGAGCGCCCGCGCGATGGCGACGCGCTGCTGCTGACCGCCGGAAAGCTGCGCGGGATAGGAACTGGCTTTGTCGGCCAAGCCGACGCGGTCGAGAAGCTTCAGCGCCTTGTCATGGGCGACGGCCGGAGAAACGCCCTTCACCCGGACCGGCGACATGGAGACATTCTCCACCACCGACAGATGCGGGAAGAGGTTGAAGCTCTGGAAGACGAAGCCCACACGGCTGCGCAGTGCGTTCAGCTCCTTTGCGCGCATCTGGGCATGGATGTTCCTGCCATCCAGCATGATCGAGCCGCTGCTGATCTCTTCCAGACGGTTGATCGTGCGGATGAGGGTGGACTTGCCGGAGCCCGACGGCCCGCAGATGACCACGACCTCGCCACGGGTGACGTTTTCGTTGACATCCTTTAGCACCTGATAATCGCCATAGCTTTTGCAGACCTGCGAAAGCGTGATGGTGTAGGCGTCCTGAGTGGCGGAAACTGGCGCGGTCATAGCTGCTCCGTAGCGATATTGGCGGGGGCCGGTGCCGTGTCTGCGGCAAGCTTGCCGCGCGGGCCGGCCCGGCGGCGGGCGATGCGCCGCTCGAGAAGGTTGGCGACATGGGTGAGCGACCAGCAGATGATGTAATAGACCAGCGCCAGAATGAGGAAGACCTGGAAGGGCTGGGTCAGAAGCTGATTGTTCACCTGGTTCGCCGCAAAGGTCAGGTCCGGCACATTGATGACGTAACCGAGCGTCGTATCCTTGATGGTGGATACGAAGGTCGAGATCAGGCTCGGGATCATGTTGTAGAGCGCCTGCGGCAGGATGACATAGCGCATCGCGCCGAAATAACCGTGGCCGAGCGCCCGTGCCGCATCCATCTGCCCCGTGCCCAGCGATACGATTCCGGCACGGACGACTTCGCTCATGAAAGCGCCCTGATAGATGACGAGCGTGGTCAGCATGGTGACGAAGCTCGGCACGTCTGCCCCGGTCCAGAGCGGAACGAGAAAATAGCTCCAGAGAATGAGCATCAGCAGCGGCACTCCACGGGTGAAATAAACCACTGCGGTCACCGGCCAGCGCAGGGCCCGCCATTTCGACAGCCGCGCCAGCGCCATCAGAATGCTGACGGGGAAGGCAAGCGCAATGCTAAGCGCCGACAGGATGAGCGTGTTGGCAAGGCCGCCGAGCGGGCCGTTGGGATATTGGCCGATCAGGAGCAGCAGCCAGTAATCCTGGATGATTGCGATCATGTCGTGGATCATGCCCGCGCCCTCCGCAGAGGATCGGCACGCATGGAGATATAGGCTCCAAGACCCATGATCAGCAGCGAGAAGAACAGATAAAGCACGGTGGCGACCAGATAGACCTCAAACGTTCGGAAACTCAGATTTTCGACTTCCTTGACCGCATGGGTGAGTTCCGGTGCGCCGATCAGAACGCCGAGACTGCTGTTCTTGAAAAGCGAGGTACTGTGGTTGATGAGCGGCGGCAGCGCGTTGCGAACGCCCTGCGGCATGATGACGAAGCGCATGGCCGAGACATAGCTGTGGCCAAGAGCGCGCGCCGCCTCCATCTGGCCGGGATTGATGGAACGCACGCCCGAACGCAGATCCTCGCTGAAATAGGCGGCCTGACAGAGACCAAGGCCGATAATGGCGAAGATCGCTTCCGCATTATGACTGGAAAGCCAGCTGGCCAGCCCGCTCGGCAGCAGCGTGAAGACGCCGAAATACCAGAGCATCAGCTGCACGAGCGTCGGCACGTTGCGGTGATAGGACACATAGGCCGCCACCAGCGGATCGCCGAAGCGGAAGGGCGAGAGGCGGATGGCGAGAAGCACGATGGCGAGCGACATGGCGAGCAGCCACGAGCCGGCATAGATGATGAACGTCATCTGGATGCCATGCAAAAGCATCGAGACGTAGTCCGCATTGTTCAAAATTGCGCCGAGGTCAAAACCGCTCACGCGACTTTTCCTCCGGCTCCGCCCGCCGCGACCTTTTCAGCCGGCCGATTTTCAACCGTTTGGGGCTTGGCCGTCTGCAGCCCGCCCATGACCTGAAGCGTCGGGGTAATTTCCATGTGGCCGATATTCATGGCCACGGGTGCGGCGATGGCAAAGGCAATCGCATCGGCGATATCTGACGCCTGCGGCAGCTCGAAACCATCGATGAAACGTTCGCGAATGCTCGGATCATTTCCGTGCACATGGTTGAAAATATCAGTCGCGACGCGGCCGGGGCAGATTTCCGTCACCCGCACGCGTTTGCCGAAAGCATCGATACGCAGCTGGTTGGACAGCATCGCCACGCCGGCCTTGCTGGCATGATAGGTGGAATTGCCGCCGAAATTGTAATTGCCGGCAATGGAGGAGATGTTGATGACATGACCGCGATCGCGCGCCACCATGCCCGGCACCACCATGCGGCACAGATGCAGCACGGCGCGCAGGTTGACGTCGATCAGGAGATCGATATCGCTCTCATCCGCTTCCAGAAACTTCTTCGGGCGGTCGACGCCGGCATTGTTCACGAGGACATCGAACGCAACTTCGCTGGTGAGCTTTGCAAGCGCCGGCCGGTCCGTCACATCGATGGCATGTGCGAAGCAGCCCGTGCGCTTCGCCAGCTTGTTGAGAGCGTCCGCGCTTCTGGCAACCGCATGCACTTCCAGCCCTTCGCGGCAAAGGCGCTCAACGACGGCGGCGCCAATTCCGGAAGATGCGCCGGTTACGAGTGCGGTCTTGTAGTCTGAGAATGGCATGTTTGTCCCCTATCGTTGAGCAAACATTAGTGAAGCTTTCATCGCTTGCCTAAGACCGATTTTTTTTGGAGTAATAAGCAACTTGTATGGATGGCGATTGCACCACTTTAAGCGATGCGGCAATCCGGCCGGCAGGGCATATGTTCCCGGTGCCGGCCACAGGTATATTCTAGACCACCGCCGTCGGCAGGTCCTGTCCTGCGAAATGCGCATCCAGATTGGCGAGAACCAGAGCGCCCATCTGAAGCCGCGTCTCATGGGTCGCAGCGCCGATATGCGGAGCGAGAACGACATTGCGCATGCCGATCAGCACCTCAGGAACATGCGGCTCGGTCTCGAAAACATCCAGTGCCGCCCCCTTCAGCCCGCCTGCCACAAGAATATCGACCAGCGACTTTTCATCCACCAGCGATCCTCTGGCGACATTGACGAGCACGCCATCCGGCCCCAGCGCCTCCAGCACCTCGCGGTTGATCGCGTGCCTGGTCTCCGGCGTCGCCGCCGCCGCGACGATCAGGACATTGCAGGCGCTTGCGAGCGACACTGCCGTTGAATGATAATCATAGGCCACGTCCTGTTTCCGCCGGCTGAAATAGGAAATCTCCGCGTCGAAGGCTTCCAGCCGCGCCGCGATAGCGCGGCCTATGCGGCCAAGCCCGTAAATCCCGTAACGCCGCCGCGAGGCCTTGTTGCCAAGCGGCATCTCGGCTTTTTCCCACTCCCCCGAGCGGACATGGTGATCCGCGCTGACGAGCTGGCGCAGCAGCATGATGGAAAGGCCGATGGCGAGATCGGCGACATCCTCGGTCAGCACGTCCGGCGTGTTCGTGACCCTGAAGCCGCGCGCGCGGGCCTGATCGAGGTCGACCTTGTCGAAACCGACGCCGTTGATGGCGACGATTTCGAGAGCGGGCAGGCAGGCGGCGAGATCAGGGGCAAGGCCGATATGACCGCCGGTGACGACAGCCCTTATCGAAGCCGCCTCCGCCTGCAGAAACGCCTGTTTGTCGGATATTTCGTGCCAGCGATGGACCCGGAAGCGCTTTTGCAGTTCGGCTTCTATCTGTGGCTGAAGCGGGTAGGTTTGCAGAAGATCGGGCTTCATGCGCGCTCCTTAGCCGCGACCGACGAAAGGCATGCCGCTCGCCATAACCGTCATGGTCAGCACATTCGCTTCCAGCGGCAGCGAGGCCATATGCACCACGGCTTTGGCGACGATGCTGGCATCGATGGTCGGTTCGACGGCGGTGCTGCCATCCGCCTGCAACACACCGGTTGCCATGGCGCGCGTCATTTCCGTGCTGGCATTGCCGATATCGATCTGCCCGCAGGCGATGTTGAATGCCCGGCCATCCAGCGCGGCCGACTTGGTAAGGCCGGTGATCGCGTGTTTGGTCGCGGTATAGGGCGCCGAACGCGGCCGCGGCGTGGTGGCCGAAATCGAGCCATTATTGATGATGCGCCCGCCCTGCGGCGATTGCGCCTTCATCTGGCGAAATGCCGCCTGGGTGCAGAGAAAGGCGCCCGTGAGATTGGCCCCGACCACCGCGTTCCAGGTTTCGAACGGCACATCTTCGATATGGACAGCCGGCGCCGACATGCCGGCATTGTTGACCAGAACATCGAGACGGCCAAAACGTCCGGTGACCTCCGCAAACAGCCGTTCGACATCGGCCGGTACGGAAATATCGGCCGCGACGGCAAGAATACGGTCTCCATATTCGCGCCATTCGCCAACGGCGGCATCCAGAACCTCACGCCGCCGCCCGGTGATCGCGACGCTGTAACCCTCTTCCAGAAGCGCTTTGGCAATCGCCTTGCCGACTCCTGTTCCTCCGCCCGTAACGAGCGCGATCTTTCCATCACTCATGCTGCTTTCCCCTCCAGCTCATCTTCCACATGCGCCTGAATGATCTCGGCAAAGGATGTTTCCGCCCTGAAGCCAAGCGACAGCGCCAGTTGCGGATCGTAATCCTCGGCCCAGCCGTCGACGATCCGGATGATACGCTCGTCGGGAACACGCTTGATAAGCGCCACGGCCTTTTCCCCGGCAAAGGCGCGCAGGGCCTCGATTTCATCGGCCACCGTCGCCGAAAGTCCCGGCATGATGAGATTGCGGCGAACGCCGAGCCCGGAGAGATCGACGCTCGCGGCGCGCAGCAGGAAGGCGACGGCCGAGCGCGGGCTGGCGAACCAGTGGCGCACGGTATCGGCAACGGGCAACACCGCTTCCTGGCCCACCAGCGGTTCGCGCAGAATATTGGAGAAGAAGCCGGAGGCGGCCGCATTCGGCTTGCCGGGGCGGATACAGATGGTGGGCAGGCGGATGCTGACGCCATCGAAGAAACCGCGACGGCTATAATCCGCAAGCAACAGCTCCACGATCGCCTTCTGCGTGCCATAGCTGGTCAACGGCGCCGGCAGGAACTCGTCGCCAATTACCTTGGGGAAAGGCGACCCGAAAACCGCGAGCGACGAGCAGAAGACCACACGCGGGCGGTAGCCATCCTTCTGATGCTCCAGACGAATGGCTTCGAACAGCGAACGTCCGCCATCGAGATTGATGCGATAGCCCTTCTCGAAATCGGCCTCCGCCTCGCCCGAAACCACGGCGGCGAGGTTGAAGATCACATCCGGTCGCTTGGCAATCAGCTTTTCGGCGACGCCGGCATTCGACAGATCGCTGCGCTCGATGGTCAGCTTGCCGCCAAAGCCCTTCGGCGCGGCCGCCTCGAAAACATCCGTCAGCGTCATTTCCGTGATCTTCTCACCGCCAAGCGTTCCGTCAGAAGCGAGACGTTGCGTCAATTTGCGGCCGATCATTCCCGCCGCGCCGATTATCAGAATATGCATTGTTTCACCTTTGTTTGGCCGGCCGTGCCGGCTCGATTGATCGTCAGTCGTCATCACCCTGAAACACCACCTCGCGACGGCGCATGATCGCCGGCATCGCCATCATGATGACGACCATGCCGGACAAGGCGAGCAGGGTGGCGCTGATCGGATGGGTGACGAATGTCGAGAAACTGCCCTGCGAAATCAGCAGCCCAAGGCGCATGTTCTGCTCCAGAAGCGGACCGAGAACGAAGCCCAGCACCAGCGGTGCTGGCTCGCAGCCGATCTTGCGCAGGAAGAAGCCGACAATGCCGAAAACCGCGCAGAACAGAACGTCGACGACGCTGTAGGAAAGCCCGTAAGCCCCGATGGCGCAGAACATCAAAATGGCGGGGCACAAGAAGCGGTAGGGAATGCCGAGAAGGCGAACCCAGATGCCGATGAGCGGCAGGTTCAGCACCAGGAGCAGAAGATTGCCCACCCACATGCTGGCGATAAGCCCCCAGAAGAGATCGGGCCGCGACTGCATGACTTCAGGTCCCGGTGTAATGCCCTGTATCATCATCGCCCCGACCATCAGCGCCATCAGGCCGTTGGCGGGAATACCGAGCGTCAGAAGCGGGATGAAGGAGGTCTGCGCGCCGGCATTGTTGGCGCTTTCCGGCCCCGCCAGCCCTTCGATTGCGCCCTTGCCGAAACGGGATGGATCCTTGGCGATCTTGCGCTCCAGCGCGTAGCTCGCGAAAGAACTCATAATCGCACCGCCGCCGGGCAGCACGCCGAGGAAAGAGCCGAGCGCCGTGCCGCGCAGCACGGCCGGAAAGGCTTGCTTGAAATCCTGCCGGGTCGGCATCAGCGATCCGGTTTTTACCGTGTCCGCATCGCGCTCCACGCCCTGCTGCAGGTTGAAGAGGATTTCGCTGACGCCGAGAAGCCCGATGGCGAGAACGACGAAATCGATACCGTCGAACAGTTCCGCCATGCCGAAGGTGAAGCGCTGCTCACCCGATGTCGGATCGATGCCGACGAGGCTGAGTGCAATGCCGAAGGCGACCATGCCGACCGCCTTGACCGGTGATCCGCTCGACAGGAACACGGCAAACAGCAACCCGAAGATCACCAGACTGAAATAATCGGCCGGCCCGAAGGCCAGTGCCACGGCAGAAAGCGGCTTTGCGACAACGACGATCAGGATGGTCGCCACCGTGCCGGCAAAAAACGACCCGAGCGCCGCCGTGGCCAGCGCCACACCCGCCCTGCCCTGCCGGGCCATGGCATAACCATCGATGCAGGTGACGACGGACGAGGATTCGCCCGGCAGATTGACGAGGATCGCCGTTGTCGAGCCGCCATATTGCGCGCCATAAAAAATGCCCGCCAGCATGATCAGTGCGGCCGTATCCGGCATCGTATAGGTGATGGGCAGAAGCAGCGCGACGGTGGCGGAAGGGCCGATGCCCGGCAGGATGCCGATCATCGTGCCGAGCGTGACGCCAAGCAGGCAGTAGAAAAGGTTTACTGGCGTGACGGCCACACCGAACCCGAGGATGATATTAGAAAAAAGATCAGTCATGGCAGCAGCGGTATCCTCTGTCCGAGGCCGACAACAAAAATGAGGATGCAGGCAAGGATGAGCACCGCCGAAAGCAGCAGAACTTCAACCGGCCGGATCCTGCCATAGGCGATGCAGGCGAGCACGATCAGCACGAAAGCGGCGGCGATGAAGCCCAATGGCTCGATCAGCAGCGCAAAACCGACAATGCCGGCGACCGCCAGAAACGGACGCATTTTCGGCGCCACCCAGGCTTCGGACGGTGTCTTTCCCAGCAAATCCTGCAAAAGCAGCGCGATGCCGAGTGCGAACATCAAAGCCGCGATGACCGTCGGCATATAGCCGGGTCCGGGCTGGAAATTGGTGCCCATGCTCAGCGGCCGCGCGCCATAATAAAGCCCTGCGGCGGCGGCCAGAAAGAAGGCCCCGGACAGAATATTCGCGGTCAGTTTCGAGCCGTTTTCGGCCATGATTATCTCCCCTCCTCATCGGAAATACGCCGCGCCTCCCGACACGGCGTATCCGACGTTTAATCACTGGCTTAATCGGCCCAGACACATCCCTTCGAGCGCATCATGTCGTAGCGATCTTCGATATCCATCTTGCCCTGACGGTGCAGTTCCATCATGTGGTTCTCGTGATCGTCGCGCTCCCGGCAGGCCTTGACGAGTTTCGGGATATCGCTCTCGCGAACGACGACAACGCCGTCATCATCACCGCAGACGATATCGCCGGGGCTGATCAATTCGCCGCCCACCACGACCGGATGGTTGATGGTGCCAAGCGTGTCCTTGGAGGTTCCCTTCATGCAAAGGCCGAGCGAGAACACCGGGAAACCGATCTCGCGCAACCCCTTGCCATCACGCACGGCGGCGCTGACCACGAAGCCGACAATGCCCTTGCCGATACAGGCGGCAGCCAGCACATCGCCGAAGCCGCCCTGATTGGGGTTGTCGCCGCCATCGATGACCAGCACATCGCCGGGCTTTGCCAGATTGATGGCCTCGAAGATCATCAGATTATCGCCGATATGGCATTTCGCGGTGATTGCCGGGCCGCAGATTTTCAGGCCGGGCTTGATCGGCTTGATGCGATAATCGAGAGCACCGAGCTTGCCCTGCGCCTCGTGAATGGTGGCGGGGCTGAATTTGCTGATCGCCTCGATATCGGCTCTGGAAGGGCGCTGGAAATTGCGGATGACATGGGCCATGGGCCGGATTCCTTTCAACAGTGGGTCATGCCTGGGCCAAGCGCGGCCCAAGCGTCAATTTTCATTGGGGATGAGAGAAGCGGTCGGTGCCGGTCGCTTATTTTGTCCAGGGCTTGCTTTTCCAGAGCTCGGCCAGATTGGCGTTGCCCTTCTTGAGCGCCTCGGCAAATTCGGCCTGTGTCAGCGGCAGCATCGTCAGCTCGCGCTTTTTGGCATCGGCAAGATAATCCGGGTCCTTCAGCGCCTTCTGGAAAGCATCGACCAGCCTGGCCTCCACATCCGCCGGCAAGCCCTTCGGCGCGCCGAAGCCCGCCAGCAGGCTGAACTGAACATTGTAGCCGGCTTCCTTGAAGGTCGGCACATCAGGAGAAAGCGGCGAACGCTCGGCACCGGAGGTCGCGAGCACACGCAGCGCGCCGGAACGATTGTCGGCGAAGACCTCATTGAGATTCATGAAACCGAGCGTGACGTGGTTGCCGAGCATGGCAAGCCGTGCCGGCCCGCCGCCATTGAAGGGCACGAAATTGAGCTTCACGCCCGCCGCCTCTTCAAACAGCAAAGCGGTGATCTGGCTCGGATGACCGATGCCCGTCACGCCGACGACGACCGGGTTCCCCTTGGCCGCCTCCACAAATTCCTTCGCGGTCTTGATCGGCGACACCTTGTTTACCGTCAGCGCCAGATCGCCGCCGATCTGGTTTGCAAGCGGCGTGAAGGCGTCTTCCTTGTAGCTGGCATTGCCCTGCACGATCGGCGAATACATGGACGGGAAATTCAGCGCCCCGATGGTGTAACCGTCAGGCTTCGCATTGGCGATATAGGTCGCGCCGATCAACCCGCCAGCACCTTCGCGGTTTTCCACCACGACCGACGTGCCGAGATATTTTTCAAGATAGGGCACCAGCGCCCGCGACTGGATATCGGTGCCGCCGCCGGCCGGATAACCGATGACGAGCGTCACCGGCCGCTCCGGATATTCCGCCGCCGCCCCTCCCGCAGCCAGCATTCCCGCCGCCACCAGCATGCCGAACAGAGATGTCTTCAAACGCATATCTTTTCCTCCCCGATACGCTTTCACCGGGGAGGCTAGGAAGAAGCCATCAACAATACAAATACCGAGTTTTCAATTTACCCATACAGATCGTTTATGGGTTGAATGCCGGCTCACGTCTTGCGACAGCCCGCAAAAGGTCGCGGAACAGCCTGAACGTTCGCTCATCCACCTCCCTGCCCTTCAGCAGATGGATGGAGCGATAAATGACGGGCTCGGTAATGTGAGCGGCCTGAAGCTGGCCGGCATCCTGCTCCTGCTGCACCGAATTCCATGACAGGATCGTCGCACCGATACCGGCGCTGACGGCGCGTTTGATCGTATCCTGCCCGTCGATCTCCATGGTCACGTTCAGTGTTATTCCGGCACGGGCAGCGGCCTCGTCGATCGATATGCGCAGTGGATTGTCCTTCGGCGGCAGGATCAGGTTGAGCCCTGCCGCAGCCTCAAGCGGCATCGACCGGCCGATAGGCCTTGAAGAAACGGCAAACAGGCTCTCCTTGACGATAAGATCGTCGGCCTTGTCCTCCGCACCGACCAGCGCAACGGCCATATCCACCTTGCCGAGACGGATGAGCCGCAGGGATTCGTCATTGCGCGCCTCTATCAGCCGCAATGAGACCTTGGGCATCGAAGCGGCAACCTCGCTGATAATGCTCGGCGCAAAGGCGGTCGCCCAGGAGGGAATGAGGCTCAGCCGGATCACCCGCTCATCCAGATAGGCCATGGCCCGGATTTCCGCCTCCGCCTGCCGCACCTTCTCGGTAATCTCCCGCGCATGGGAAAGCAGGACTTCACCCTTTTCCGTCGCCTTCACCCCGCGCGCCAGCCGGTGCAGCACGGGAAAACCCACCAGCCGTTCCAGTTCCGTGATGTGATGGCTGAGCGCCGGCTGGGCGATCCCCAATTGCCGCGCCGCCGCCGACATGGAGCCGCAATCGGCAATCGCGACCAGATATCGCAGCCTGCGCAAATCCAACATGCCCGCTTAAACCTCCCGCCGGTTCGAGATGCGATCATGACACCAAATCACCGCAGGGGCCTAGGGGAAAAGCGCCGTCCGGTGGTCCTGCCTGTCTTCAAGAGAGTGATGGGGTAAGACAAGATTCTTATGACAGCCGGCTAAGGCTTTTCTCCGCTTCTTCCCCATGACACGGTTTGGGCTGCGATGGGGAGCGGGATGAATCCTAAGACCGGAATTTTGCTCAAGCTGACGGCCATGCTGGCATTCACAGTCATGTCCGCCTGCGTGAAGGGCCTGAACGGGGCGATCCCCGTCGGCGAAGTCGTCTTCTGCCGGGGATTTTTTGCCCTCATTCCCCTCTGTCTCTGGTTCATCGCCTCCTCGGAGCGGATAACCGTGCCGGCCAAAAAGAACATCGGCAGCCTGCTCGCGGGCAGCTCGGCCGGGCTTGGCGGCATGTTCTTCGGCTTTCTGGCGCTCGCCTATCTACCGCTGGTGAATGTGACGGTGCTGAGCTACACGACACCGCTTTTCACCATCATGCTGGCGGCGCTGCTGCTTGGCGAAAAAGTGCGGATATATCGCTGGTCCGCCGTGCTGACCGGCTTCATCGGCGTCTTCATCACGCTCTCGCCGAAACTGATCTTCGATGCCGCCTCAGGCCCCGCTCAAATCGACAGCGTCGCGATGATCGGAACCGCACTGGCGCTGACCGGTGCGCTTTGCGCCGCCTTTTCCTCCATCGCTGTCCGCCATCTGAACAGTATCGAAAAGCCGTCGCGCATCGTTCTCATCTATACGCTGACGGGTGTGGTGGCCGGCCTCGCCACGCTCGGATTTGGATGGAAGATGCCGGATTTTCACCAGTTCCTGCTGCTCGCCGGCGGCGGCCTTGCCGGCGGCATCGGCCAGATCGCCATGACGCTCAGCCTGCGCCACGCCCAGGCCTCGCTGCTGGCGCCGTTCGATTACACCACCATGATATGGGCGATCGCCCTCGGTTATCTCTTCATGGCCGAAGTGCCGACGGGTGCGACCATCATTGGCGCCTTGACTGTCATCGCCGCCGGGCTTTTTGCGATGTGGCGCGAAAACCGGTTGGCGAAACAGACTGTCAGGGAGCCGACAGCGTCAGCTGTTCCGTGACCCGCCTTTTGTGCAGCCGCCTTTCCCGCCACAGCGTGAACAAACCGGCGGCAACGACGATAGAAGCCCCCAGAATGGTCGTCAGGGCCGGGACCTGATCCATGAAGGCATAACCGATTAACAGCGCCCAGATCATTGTGGTGTAATCGAACGGCGCCAGCAGCGAGGCCTCGGCATAACGCAGGCTGAGCGTCACCAATATCTGCGCGATACCGCCAATAAGACCGGTGCCGATCAGCAGGGTCCATTGCCACGCGGTCGGCATTTTCCAGCCCATGCCGATGCTGACAAAGCCGATGACGGTGGTGAGCAGGGTGAAATAGAAGATGATCGCGCCGGTATTTTCCGTCTGCGTCAGATGCCTGATCTGGATCATCGATATGGCGGAGAAAAAAGCGGCTGCCAGACCGAACAGACCGCCGAGCATGGCGACGCCGGAACCGGAAGCGACATCCGAAACATCGAAGGAAAAATGCGGCGACAGTATCAGTACGATGCCGCACAGCCCGACGACCACCGCCGTCCAGCGGTAAATCCTGACGACTTCCTTCAAAAGCAACACCGCCAGAATGACGGTAAAGAGCGGTGTTGCGTAGCTGATGGCCGTCGCGTCGGCCAGCGGAATATAGGCGAGCGCCAGATAGCTGAAGACCATGCCGCCGGTGCCGGAAAAACTCCGCACCAGATGGCCGCCAATATGGCTGGTTGCCACCTGCCTTCGAAAACCGCCCTGCGCCGCCATCCACAGACAGAGCGGCAACATGGCCACAGCCGACCTGAAAAAGACCACCTGCCCGATGGGTATTTCGCCCCTCAGGCTGCTGATGCAGGCGCCCATCAGCACCAGAGCGAGCGCTGCGGAGATTTTGAGGAGAATGCCTTTGCGGGAATCCATGGTTCGTTCCTTCGGAGTCTTCGAACCGTTTCACCACGCGGCGGCGGGATATCAAACCGGAAAGCAATGTCCATAGGAACTTCGTCTGACCCCATCAATCCCGCCCCCATGGTAGCTATTGCTGATGGACAGGGTGCGGATTCCGCTCCGCCCGCCTGCCGCCGTGGGGACAAAAAAGACGTTGGAAACCAATATGGATCTGGAAAAGATCAAGAAACTGATCGAGTTCGTTGGCTCTTCGCGAGTATCCGAATTGACCGTGAGCCAGGAGGGAACCACGGTCCGGATCATCCGCGAAAACAATGCCGTTTCGCCGCCGGCGCCATCATCGCAGCCCCGGCCCGTTGCGGTAGCCGAAACGGCATCCGCGACACCCCGTGCCGAAGAACATGCGCCGGCATCCGCCGCAGCCGCACCGGCGTCATCCGGCATCGTCGCAGCACCCTCATTCGGCCTTTTCCATCGCGCCCCGAGCCCGGGCGCGGCGCCTTTCGCCGAAGCCGGCGACGAGGTCAGGCAAGGACAGGAACTCTTCATCATAGAGGCGATGAAAGTGTTCAACACCGTGAGGGCCGAACGAAGCGGCAGGATCGCCAGATTTATCGCCAATGACGGCGAAGACGTCGAACTTGGACAGCCGGTGCTGGAGTTCGAATGATGGACGCGACACTCCCAAAAGTGGCTGAGCCAAGAGCATTCGATAGCGTCCTGATCGCCAATCGCGGCGAGATTGCCTTGCGGGTACAGCGCGCCTGCCGTGAACTCGGCCTGAAGACCGTCATGATCTATTCGGAAGCCGATAAGGATGCCGACTATCTGAAGGCAGCCGACACCGCCATCTGCATCGGCCCGGCCTCTCCCGCCCAGAGCTACCTCAACGTGCCGGCCATATTGCTTGCGATGGAGCTGACCGGCGCTGGCGCGGTTCACCCCGGCTATGGTTTCCTGTCCGAAAGAGCATCTTTTTCGGAAGCCGTGGAGGCGGCGGGGGCGGTCTTCATCGGCCCCCGCGCCGACGCCATCCGCACCATGGGTGACAAGATCGCGGCGAAGCGGGCGATGATGGAGGCCGGCGTGCCCTGCGTTCCCGGTCCCGATTCCGCCCTGCCGGATGACATGGCCGAAGTCTCGAAAATCGCCGCCGAAATCGGCTATCCCGTCATCGTCAAGGCGGCCGGCGGCGGCGGCGGGCGCGGCATGCGTGTCGTGCACGAGGCCTCTGCTCTTCAGGATGCCGTTCTCGTCACGCGTGAGGAGGCAAGCCGGGCCTTCGGAACGCCGGAACTTTATATCGAAAAATTCCTCGAACATCCGCGCCATGTCGAAATTCAGGTTCTCTGCGATGGTCAGGGCAACGGGGTCTGGGTGGGGCTGCGCGATTGTTCCATGCAGCGCCGCCACCAGAAGGTCGTCGAAGAAGGTCCGGCCATCGGCATCCCGCCCGATGTCGCGGCTTTCGTCGGCAATCGCTGCGTCGAAGCCTGCCGCCAGATCGGTTATCGCGGCGTCGGCACCTTCGAGTTTCTTTACGAGAATGGCGAATTTTATTTCATCGAAATGAATACCCGCCTGCAGGTCGAACATCCGGTCACGGAAATGACCTCGGGCGTGGATCTGGTGCGCCAGCAGCTTCTCGTCGCTCTTGGCCATCCGCTTGAGATTTCGCAGGAGGATATCGTCTGCGAAGGCCACTCCATCGAGTGCCGCATCAATGCTGAAGACCCCTATAGCTTCATTCCCTGCCCCGGCCTTATCACGGCGCTTCACCTGCCGGGCGGTCCCGGCGTCAGGGTCGATACCCATGTGAGGGCGGGTTACAGCGTTTCGGCTCATTACGATTCCCTGATCGCCAAGCTCATCGTCCATGCGCCGACCCGCGAGCAGGCAATCCTGCGCATGCGGCGCGCACTTGGCGAAATGCGCATCGAAGGCGTTTCCACCAACCTGCCGCTGCATCGGGAAATATTACAGGACCCGGCCTTTTCCGAAGGCGGTACGGATATTCATTACCTCGAACATTGGCTTGCAGCGCGGAGTGCAAAGTGAAGCGACAGCCTGTTTCCATATCCCGCTACAGCGAGCCCGGCACGATTGCCGATCTTGCCGCTCACCTCGAGCGCAACAATGTCTCCGCCATTGAAATAGAGACGCCGGATGGATCATTGAAGATCGTTGCCATGGCAGGCGCTCAGCCCCCCGCAGCGCAGCGGCCCATCGAATCGGCCAAAGCGCCGGTAAAGGCCGGGGACATTCTTGCCCGTGCACCGATGGCCGGCATCTTCACGCTCGCGCATCCGCAGCGCCCCGACCGGGCGGTTCGGGCAGGACAATCCGTAGCGAAAGGCGAGATCGTCGCATTCGTCGCAGCCGGACCGGTGCTTGTTCCGGTCATCGCCGAAAAAGCCGGCACCGTCAGCGAAATCGTGACGGAAACGAGTGCGCTTGTCGGCTATGGCTCCACACTTCTCAAGACCGAAACATGATGGTGACGTCGATGAGCAACCTCCCGCTGAAAACGCCCCACCTCACCCCCGCCCATCTGGGCCTGCCGAAAATCTCGATGATCGGCAACAAGACGTTTCTGATCGAAGCGCCCGGCGAGCTGGACTTGCCCGCCCAGCGGCGTATCTGGGCGCTGACGCGCGCATTGAAGGACCGCCCCGAGGTGCTGGAGCTGATACCCGGCATGACCAACCTGCTGATCGTGCTACGCAGCACGCCTGAAGATGCCGGGCATCTGCAGGATGAGCTTCTCGACATCTGGCAAAGGACGGCGGAACTCGATCTTCTGGGCAAGACCATCGAAGTGCCCACGACCTATGGCGGCGAGCACGCCATAGACCTTGCGGCGATCTGCGATTATTCCGGCCTGCCGGACAGTGAAGTCGTGCGGCTGCATTTCGAGCCAACCTATACGGTTTTCGCCGTCGGCAGCGCACCGGGCTTCGGTTATCTCGGCGGCCTCGATCCGCGCATTTTCATGCCTCGCAAGAAAGTCCCGTCGCTTCGCATGTTGAAGGGCATGGTGACGATCGGCGGCATGCAGTCCGGCATCTCGGTTCTGACCGGACCGAATGGCTGGAATTCGCTGGGCTTCACCGAAATCACCATGTTCGACGCCACCGCCGAACAGCCGGCGGTGCTGGCGCCCGGCGACCGCGTTCGTTTCCTTCCCGAAAGGATCGAACTATGATCCATATTCTTGCCTGCGGGCCGCTGAACACCGTGCAGGATCTCGGCCGCGCGGGTTACCGCAATATCGGCATCACCGCCACGGGCGCGATGGACCCCATCGCGCTCAGGGTCGGCAATATTCTTGTCGGCAACGGCGAGGATGCCGCGGCGATTGAAATCCAGACCTTTCCGTTCCGCATCGAATTCGAAGAGGCGCTGACCTTCGCCGTAACCGGTGCGGATTGCGCCGCCCGGCTCAATGGTGCTGATCTGCCGCCCTACTGGTGCGCGCGGGCAGAAAAGGGTCAGATTCTCGAATTTTCGACGCCGCTGAAGAATGCGCGCGCCTATCTCTGCCTTCAGGGCGGCATAGACGTTCCCGTGGTGATGGGATCACGAAGCACCTCACTTCGCGGCTCCTTCGGCGGCCATGAGGGACGCCACCTCACCACCGGCGACAGGCTGTCCGTTCTGCCATCCGAACCAACGGCGCTGCCGGCAAGCGGCCTCGGCGTCATGCCGCTTGCCGAGGCGATGCCGGACATGTTTCCGGTATCCGAAAATGGCGAATTGCTGCTGAGAGCCATTCCCGCCGCCGAACACGATCTTTTCGGCGAAGGTGCGGAACGTTTCTGGTCCGAAGCCTGGAAAATCACCTCGCAGAGCGACCGCACCGGCTACCGGCTTGCCGGCACGCCACTTATGCTTTCGGCTCCCGTCGAGTTGCGCTCCTATGGCGTCATTCCGGGCGTGGTTCAGGTGCCGCCGGGCGGCGAGCCGATCATCCAGATGAGCGACGCCAACACGGCCGGCGGTTATCCGAAGATGGCTGGTATCATCGACAGCGATCTTTGGCGGCTCGGCCAGGCGCGCATCGGCAGTCGCATCCGTTTCGTGCAGGCAACGGTGCGCGAGGCGCTGGAGGTCGAACAGGCAATCGACGCCTATTTCGCCGATATCCGCAAGACCCTGCCGCTGGTCACCGCCGCACTCGGCACGCTCGCAAAACGATAATCCTGAAGAACACGGAGAGGGAACCATGAAGATCGATGTTAATTCCGATATGGGCGAAGGTTTCGGCGTCTATAAGGTCTGCGACGACGAGAAGCTTATGGAAGTCGTCTCTTCGGCAAATATCGCCTGCGGCTTCCATGCCGGCGATCCGGAAATGATGGCGCGCATGGTGCGTCTCGCCAAACAGAACGGCGTCGGTGTCGGCGCCCATCCAGGCCTCGCCGACCGTCTCGGCTTCGGCCGCCGCGAAATTCCCGTCGATGCGGAAGAAATGGAACAGCAGGTTCTCTACCAGCTGGGCGCGCTTTCGGCGATTGCCAGGGCACAGGAGGTCGCGCTCTCCCATATCAGCTTCCATGCCGCCATGGGCAACATGATCAACCGCGATGCCGCGCTTGCCGAACGGATCATGAAAAAAATCAAAGCGGTCGATCCCGATCTCATCGTCTTTTCAATGCCGGACATGCTGATCGAAAAGGCGGCGCTGGATTGCGGGCTGAAAGTGCTCAACCTCTTTCTTGCCGACCGCGCCTATGATGTGAAGGGCCAGCTCGTGCCGCGCAAGCTGCCCAATTCCGTCATCAAGGAAGAGGGAAAAGTGCGCGCACGCGTCCGCCAGTTTCTGGAAAAAGGCACGGTCACGACCATCGAGGGCGAGACCATTCCCGTTCGTGCCAGATCGATCCTCGTCCACAGCGATACGCCCGGCTCGCTGGAGCTTGCGCGCACGGTGCGCAGCGAAGTGGAAGCCTGCGGCGGCAGCGTCGTGCCGGCTCGCGAAGTGGTTGCCTGAAGCGGCATACGCCTCATATCCAGCACAAAAAGCACGGCACCGCATTCCATGTCAGGAGCGCGGTGCCGTAATTTCGTCGGCTATGGAATACGGCCCGGATTTCGATCCACCGCCAGCCGGGTGGCGTGAGGTGCCCGGCCGCGAAATCATCAATTCAGCTGGATCACGTGATTGCTGTCGCTCGTCCAGCTCAGTCTCACCCGGTCGCCAGCGGCGCTGACGGCATTGGTGAAACCTTCGGTCTGGGTCTGCCGGTAGGCGATCATCGGCTCGCCATTGTCCAGACGCAGGTAATAATGCAGCATGAAACCGCGATAGACGACCTGCTCCACCCGCGCCGTGGTGGAATTGCTGGCGTTTTCACCTGCGTCCACCGCAAGCGGTGACACCGAAATCGCTTCGGGGCGAACGGTGACGACGACCTTGTCGCCCTGAACCGCCCCCATATCCTTGACATCGAGCCGCACGCCGGAACCGGTGACCAGCCTTGCGGAACGACCATTGCGCTCCGCCACGCTCGCCTCGAAGAAGTTCGAGGCGCCGATGAAACCCGCGACGAAGCGGGTCAGCGGCTTCTGGTAGATTTCGCCGGCCGGTGCGATCTGCTCGAGATTGCCATCCCGCATCACGGCGATCTGGTCCGCCATGGTCAGTGCCTCGTCCTGATCGTGGGTCACCATGATCGTGGTGAGGCCAAGCCGCTGCTGCAGGCTGCGGATTTCGACCTGCATGCTTTCCCTCAGGCCCTTGTCGAGCGCGCCGAGCGGCTCGTCCAGGAGGAGCATCGAAGGCTCGATCACCAGCGCGCGCGCCAGCGCCACACGCTGCTGCTGGCCGCCGGAAAGCTGCACCGGCAGTCGGTCGCCGAAGGCGTGCAGCTGAACGAGATCGAGCGCCTGCTTCACGCGCCCCTCCCGGTCAGCCTTCGAGATGCCCCGCATCTCCAGACCGAAGGCGACGTTTTCGGCAACGGTCATATGGGGAAACAGGGCGTAGTTCTGGAAAAGCATGCCAACATTGCGGCGGTGAACCGGGGTGCGCGTGGTCGGCTTGCCGCCGACCACGATTTCACCCGAGGTGGGATCGACAAGCCCAGCAATCATGCGCAGGCAGGTCGTTTTCCCGCAGCCGCTCGGGCCGAGAAGCGCCAGGATTTCCCCTGCCTTGACGGTAAGCGAAACATCATCGACGGCAACGACCTGACCGCTGTAATGTTTGGTCAGTCTCTCCAGGCGGACTTCTACGGATTTCATCAGCGTTCCTCAGCCGTTAAAGGTCTGGTTGTATTTTTCGAGCCATTGGGCGCGGCGCGGAATGATGTATTTCCAGTCCGGCGTGAAGAGGTTGAGCGATTCCATCTTCGTTTCCGGGTAGGCAAGGAACTTCGCCGTATCTGCGCCGAACTCGATGCCCTTGACGGAGGGCGCGCTCAGCGTCACTTCCGAAAGCATCTTCTGCACACCGGGATCGAGGATGCGGTTGATATAGGCAAGCGCGAGATCGCGGTGCGGCCCGCCCTTTACCAGGGCAATGGAATTGATGCCGGTGAATGCGCCTTCCTTCGGGAAGGTCATGTCCAGCGGCACGCCCTTCTTGGTGTGCGGATAAACCGCCTTGGAATATTCGATGCCGCCGAAATCTGCCTGGCCCTGCGCCACCATCATCGTCTGCGCTTCCGCATCGTATATCGAGAGCACGTTCGGCTTCAGCTCGGCGAGTTTCGCCCAGCCGGCATCGGTATCATATTGCGCTTCCTTCAGCGGCTTGCCGGTCGCAAGGGCGGCCGCCACCATCAGCATCAGAACGCTCTGGGTGTTCTTCGGTGTGTTGAGAAGCATGCGGCGGGCATATTTCTTGTCGAACATCTGTTCGTAGCTTTCGAACGGCTTGCCCGTCGTCGGATTATAGAACAGGCCGGCAATCGAGATTGCAAAACCGACGCCGAAATTGTCTTCGAAAAGATAGCGAGAATAGACGTTCTTGAGGTTGGGGATTTCGTCCGCCGGCAATTGCTCGATCAGGCCTTCCTCCTTGGCCTGCGGCACGCCGACATCGTCCATCGACATCACGCTATATTGCGGATTTTCGCGGGTGGCGCGCAGCGTGGCGATATTGGCGAGCGTCGCGCCTTCGGTCGTCAGGACCCGGCACTTATATTCCTTTTCGAAAGCCGGGATCACTTCCTTCTTGATCAGCCCGCCCTGCGCCGAATTATAGACGCCGACATACATGGTGCGGTCCTGTGCGGAAGCCGCGGTGTAGAAATAGGGTGTGGCGAGCGCGCCTGCGGTGACTGTCAGGAAACTGCGCCGTTTCATGATGATGGTCTTGTCTGTCATTTCCGGTACCCCTCTTGTTGTTGATTTACATAGCCATTGCCCGGCGCAGACCCACCAGCCTGTCGAGGACGAGCACGACGGTCACCGCCAGAAGAATGATGATGGTGGACATGGTCGCGACCGAAGGATCGAAGACCGTGCCGATCTGGCGATAGAGAACGATGGGCACGGGCAGGTTCGCGGAATCCGCCAGCCACATCGAAACGGGATAATTGTCGAAAGAAACCATGAAGCAGAAGATCGAGCCGGAGGCGACGCCGGGCGCGATCTGCGGAAAGATCACCCGCGTGAAGGTTTTCCAGCGGGTGGCGCCAAGCGTGCGCGCCGCTTCCTCAAGGCTGACATTGACGAGCTGAAGGCTGGTCAGCACCGTGCGGATCACATAGGGCGACGTTACGACGGTGTGGGCGATGAGAAGCTTCAGCTTGGTATCCATCCAGCCGTAGCCGGAGAAAAGCTGCAGCAATGCCAGGCCGGTCACCAGCACGGGAAAGATCAGCGGCGAAAGCAGCAGTCCCTTCATCAACGAGCGGCCGATGAATTTTCCGCGGGAGAGTGCGAAGGCTGCCGGAACGCCGAGCGCCAGTGAAAGGATGGTGGTCGCCACCGCCAGCGCCGCACTGAAGGTGAGACCAGCGGTGAATTCCTCGTTCTGCATTACCGCTGCATACCAGCGGAAGGTGAAACCCTGTGGCGGGAAGGTGACGAAATAACTGTCGGAGAACGAGATGGCGACGACGAGAATGATCGGTGCCAGGATGAAGACCATCATGGCGGCGGTGATCGCGTAAAAGACGATGGCGGAAGTGCCAGTCAGCTTGTTGTTCATGACGCGCTTGCCTTGATACGACGCCCGCCGAGCAGCCGCATCGAGACGGCGTTGATCAGAATGACGATGAAAACGAGGATGGTGGCGATGGTGGCGCCGAACGGCCAGTCATAGACCGCGAGAACCTGCTGTTCGACCATGTTGCCAAGCATCTGCGAGCCGGGACCGCCGATCAGAGCGGGAATGACGTAGGATGCGGAAGCGAGCGAAAACACCAACGTGAAACCCGCTAGCAGACCGGGAAGGCTGAGCGGGAAGGTGATCCGCAGGAAAACTTTCCATGCCGGCGCGCCGAGCGTGCGGGCGGCCTGCTGCAGGTTCGGATCGATCTTGCCAAGCGCGGAGGACAGCGGCAGCACCATCATCGGGAAGAAAATGTGCAGGGAGCCGATAATGACGGCGGCATCCGAAAACAGCAGCGTCATCGGACTGTCTATGATGCCAAGATTCATCAATACGTAGTTCAGAAGGCCGGTCGGACCGTTGCCGAGAATGAGCTGCCAGCCGTAGGCGCGCACCACGACGCTGACGGCCAGCGGCGCAATCACGATTAGTGTGATGATACGGGTCGTGACGATATTGCCGCGCACGAGAACGGTCGCGACCGGATAGGCCAGTATCGCCGCAAGAATTGAGGTGATCAGGCTGATGCGGATCGTCGCCCAGAGCACCTTCTGGTAAAGATCGACCTCAAAAAACCTGACATAATGGGCAAGCGTGAAGGGGGAGCCGATCAGCCCCTGCGAATTCTGGGTCATGACGCTGAAACTCATCAGCCGAACCGCCGGCCAGAAGAAAAAGATCAGCAGAAAGATCAGCAGCGGCAGGATGAGGATGCCGGGCGAAAACAGCCGACGCTCGAGGGCCTTCCAGCCGGAAACTCCGCGGCGTGGCGGGGCATGTGGTTCCATGATCGCAATATCCGACATCTATACTCCCGTCGCGTTGAATACGGCACGAGGCATCGCTTTGAGCCGAACGAGATCGTCCAGACCCTATGACTAGAATTTGCTGGGTGTGCTCCCTGTCGAGGCATACGGTCTTTTGCCGGCGCCTGTCGCATATTTCTGCATTTTCGCGCCGGTTACCTCTCTGGGTAACATTGCCCGACGCGTCGTTCCCTTGTTGTTAAGCCGAGCTTAGGGGCTAAGCCGACGGGCTGCATAATATTTTATTCCTCTGAGGTCATCGCATACGCATATGGACTGCCCACCCCGTTTTGGCGGGCTATGCATCAAAATCCCGTATGACGTCACATCGAAGTCGTATTGGGGAAATAGCGGAAAATTCCCGTAACCTCTTTGTCATGCACTGGCGTCGCGACGATGCCTGCCTTCACCGTTACAATCGGAAATAATCCATGCCCACTATCGCCCAACGCCTTAACAACGTCACCGTGTCAGCTTCGCTCGCCATGACCCAGAAAGCGCGCGATCTCGCCGCTCAGGGCATCAAGGTCATCAGCCTGTCGTCCGGCGAGCCGGATTTCCCGACGCCTGCCCACGCGGTCGAGGCGGCGCATGCGGCGGCCCTTGCCGGCGACACGAAATATCCGCCAGCCGACGGAACCCCGGCGCTGCGGGCCGCGATCCAGCGGAAGTTCAAACGCGACAATAATCTCGACTACGATCCGAGCCAGATTCTGGTGGCGGGCGGCGGTAAGCAGATCATCTTCAACGCCATCATGGCTACCTGCGACCCGGGCGATGAAGTCGTCATTCCCGCGCCGTCCTGGATCAGCTATGCCGATATCGTGAAGTTCGCGGGCGGCGTGCCCGTGCCGGTGGTTTGCCCGGAGAATAACGGTTTCCGCCTGCGCGCCGAAGATCTCGAAGCCGCGATTACCCCGAAGACCAAGTGGCTGCTTTTCAACTTCCCCAACAACCCGACGGGCGCCGCCTGCTCCCGCGCGGAAATGACGGAAATCGCCGAGGTCATGCTGCGGCATCCGCATGTCTGGATCATGACCGACGATATGTATGAGCACCTGATCTATGACGACTTCGAATTCTGCACCATCGCCGAAGTCGAACCCCGCCTCTATGACCGGGTCCTGACCGTCAACGGCGCATCGAAAGCCTATGCCATGACCGGCTGGCGTCTCGGTTTCTGCGGCGGCCCGAAGGATCTCATCAAGGCCATCAGCAACGTCAATACCCAGAACAGCGGCGGTGTCGCGACCATCGTGCAGGCTGCCGCCGTCGCGGTTCTCGACGGCCCGCAGGATCTGCTGAAGGAGCGCGCCGATATCTACAAGACGCGCCGAGACTTCGTGCTCGGCAAGCTTTCGGAAATCGAGGGGCTTCGCTGCCACAAGCCGGAAGGCGCCTTCTATATCTTCCCGAATATTGCCGCGCTGATCGGCAAGACGACGAAGGGCGGCACGAAGATCGAGAACGATACCGATTTCGTCATGGCGCTTCTCGCCGAACATCACGTTGCGACAGTGCAGGGCGCGGCCTATGGCCTCAGCCCCTTCTTCCGGCTTTCCTATGCCACCAGCATGGAAAACCTTGCCGAAGGCTGCGCCCGCATCGCCGAATTCTGCAATGGAATGAAATAGGGAGAACAGCATGTTGGGAGGAAGTGGCCGTGTCATCATGGTTTCCGGCGCATCGCGGGGTCTCGGCCTTGCGATCGCCAAAAGGCTTCACGAAGCGGGTTTCACGGTGGCGGCGGGAGCGCGAAATCCGGCCGCCGTTGCGGTGAAGGACCGGCTTTCGGCCGATCGCTACGATGCGGAAGAGGCTGGTTCGGCGGAGGCCTGGGTTGACGCCGTTGCCGCCAGATATGGCCGGATCGACGGGCTGGTGAATTGCGCCGGCATCAACCCCAAGGTCCGGGTCATGGATGCGGGCGAAGAAAGCCTCGACCAGATGTGGCGTATCAACGTCAAGGGTCCGCTGAGGGTAACCCGCGCCGCCATTCCCCATCTCGTAAAAACCGGACAGGGCAGGGTCATCAATGTCGCTTCGCTGGCGGGACGCCGCGTGGGGTCAAATGTGGGTTATGCCATGACGAAATTCGCTGTCGTCGCCCTCACCCACGGCATCCGGCAGGAATTGTGGGACAGCGGCGTGCGCGCCACCGCGCTTTGCCCTGGCTATATCGCAACCGATATGACGGTCGGCGAAACGGAAGTCAGCCGCGAGGATATGACCCAGCCGGACGATCTCGCCGAAATGGTCGAAACCCTGCTTCGCCTGCCGAACAATCTTTCGGTGGCAGAATTGCTGGTGAACTGCCGCAAGGAAGCAATGCTTTGATCTTTTCCATGCGCGGCACCGGGAAACGTTGCTGCGCATGGCTTTAGAACCGGCCGGACCCTTTTATTTCAGGGTCTCCGCCAGTTGCAGCAATATCTCCTTCACGGCAAGCGCGGGCTCGGAGAGCGGCGTATTGTCCGATACGCAGAAGGACAGCGTTTCCTCGATCATCGGGCTGGCGATCTGCCTCACGACGATGTCCTCATTGGATTCTGCGACGATGCGGTCGGCAATGGCCTTGGGCGTTATGGTCGCGCCAAGCCCGGCATCCACGCCGCGCGCGATGGTCCGGACCGATTCCAGCTCCGCCATCACGATCAGATCCTTGCGGCTGCGGGTGAAGGCGAGATTGATGGCGCGGCGCACGAAATTATAGGTCGGCGGCAGAAGAAAGGGCAAAAACGCCAGATCGGCGACCGTGATCGGCGCATCGCCCGGTTCCACGCCGAAGCTGCGATGCACGACGAGGACGAATTCCTCACGGAACAGCGGCGTGAACTTGACACCCCGGATCGGCCCGACGCCGTGGATCAAACCCATTTCCAGACGGCCGTTCATGATCATCTGGCTATAGGGCTGGCTGACGCTTTCCGTGATGTGCAGCAGAATGCCGGGATGAAGCCGCTTGGTTTCCTCCATCAGACGCAGCGAAAGCGTGGCGGCGCTGCTGAAGGGCGCAAGGCCCACCGACACCTTGCCGGAAAGCACAGCCCCCGCTTCCAGCGCCTCCGCCTGCGCCTGCTCCATCTGCCGCAAAATGACCTGCGCATGCCTGTAGACGACCTTGCCGGCATCGGTCATCACCACGCCCTGCTGGCTTCGGGTCAGCAGTTTCTGGCGGAAATGCTCCTCGATGCTTGCCAGCTGCTGGCTGAGCGCCGGCTGGGCAATATGCAGCACATCGGCCGCTCTTGTAATGCTACCCATGTCGACAATCGTGATAAACGATTTCAGGCGCCTGATATCCATCTGCTGTTGATCATCCCATTACTTGCTTGCAGGAAATAAGATGCTCAATTTGCAGACAAAGTCCATCTTCCATTTCCTCGCCGTGTCCATCGGAGCCGATGGACACGGCCGCTCAGGGCGTCCATTCAGGCGGCCTTGAGAGACCCCCGATAAGCGTCCGCTCCCTGACCGAGTTCGAACTGGCCGAGCAGCCGGTTCAGCGCATCGACCTCCGTTGCCAGCGTGTGGCTTGCGGCGGTCATCTCCTCGACCATCGCGGCATTTTTCTGCGTCTCCTGGTCCATCTGGTTGACGGCGACGTTGATCTGCTGGAGGCCGGATGACTGCTCCTGCGCGGATTCCACGATCGCGGCGACGTGCTGGTTGATTTCCTGCACTTCGGCAACGATGACATCGAGCGCCTTGCCGGTATCGCCGACAAGATGTACGCCCTCTTCGACCTGCTGGTTCGACTTGGTGATCAGCGACTTGATTTCCTTCGCCGCAGCGGCGGAGCGTTGGGCAAGCTCCCGCACTTCCTGCGCCACCACCGCAAAACCCTTGCCCGCCTCACCGGCACGCGCCGCTTCCACCCCGGCATTCAGCGCCAGCAAATTCGTCTGGAAGGCGATCTCATCGATCACGCCGATGATGCTGGAAATTTCGTTCGACGATTTCTCGATCCGCTCCATCGCCATCACGGCCTGACGCACGACTTCACCAGACCGTTCCGCGCCGATGCGCGTGCGGGAAACCAGCCGGCCCGCCTCATGCGCACGTTTGGCGGCGTCTTTTACCGTTGTCGTAATCTCTTCAAGGGCCGCAGCGGTCTCTTCAACGGCCGCCGCCTGCTGCTCCGTTCGCCGCGCCAGATCATCGGACGCTGCCTTGATTTCATTGGCGCCGGCGTCGATGCCGGAGGCATTTTCCGATACCCGCAGAAGCGCGTCCTGCAATTTCCCGGCCGAGCCGTTGAAATCGCCACGCACCGCGTCGAGCTGCTCGACAAAGGGATTGTCGATACGGCAGGCTAGGTCGCCGTCAGCGAGCTTCGCCAGCGCATAAGCCAGGCTGTCGACGGCAAAACGGATGCTGCCCGCCTCATCGGCAGCCCTGCGTTCCCGCGCCGCACGCTCTTCTTCGCCAAGCGTGCGGTTGCTCTCGGCCTGCTGTTCCAGTGAGGCCTTCTGCCGATTGTTTTCGCGCAGAACATCGAGAGAGCGGGCAAGATCGCCGATTTCGTCCCTTGTCCCGATATCCTTCAGTGTCAGATGAAGATTTCCCTGTGCAATCTGGGCGGTCTCATCGATGATGTTTGCGATGCGCCCGATGAACCGCCGCGCGATGAACCATCCCGCCAGCGCCAGCAGGACGGTGGCCGTCACTATGGTCAAAGCGGCGTCACGCATCATGGCATGCAGCTGCGCAAACACCGTTTCTTCCGGCACCGAGATGATTGCGTACCATTTCATGTCCTGGGTAAGCATGACCGGCAAGGCGATGGCGAAGGACGCCGTTCCATCCTGTGCGGTGATCTCGCGCTCCGCACCGGGATTTGCAATCAACTGGTCCCAACCGGCGGTCTTCGCACCGCCGTCCGCGAGGCTTTTTCCCATGATCGCCGCATCCGGATGACTGATGACCTTGCCGCCGCCGCTGACCAAACTGACGAAACCCGTTCCCATGGGCCGCACCGCCGAAAGCGCCTTGCTCGTTTCATCGAGCGACAGGTCGAGGCCGGCGACCCCCTGAGGTTTGCCATCGACCATAACCGGCTTGGCGATCGAGGTAATCAGGACCTCCTTGCCGTCGATTGCATAGGAATAGGGTTCGACGACGACCGTTTTCTTCAGGGTGAAGGGCAATTGATAATAATCGCCCGGGCCTGCGGTGGCATAGTCCGTCAAAGCGGTATTGCCTATTTTGCCGCCGCTGCGCACCCAATAGGGTATGTACCGGCCGGTCGCGTCATGCCCCTCCCTGTTGGCGAATTCCGCATCCTTGCCGTCAAACGCATTTGGCTCCCATCCGGTCCAGAGGCCAAGGATGTCGGGGTTATTGGCCAGCATCTGGTGAATGATCTGATCGGCCTTACCCCGGTCGGCATCGCTTGACTGTTTCATCGATTCCAGAACCGAGACGAGGCTGTTGACGATATGGATCGTGCCGCCGATATTCTTTTCGGTCGCCAGGGCTTCGCTATGGGCGATCTGCCGCATACGCTCAAGATTGTTGGCCCTGGTATCCTCAATGGACCGATAAAACAGCACGGCCGAGGCCGCGATCGTCGCAAAGACCCCGCATGCGGCGACCGCAAAAATATTCCGACCCGTTGTCGATTTAAAAAGCATGTCCCATCCCCCAAAACTATGCTGCAACGGTGGCGAGAGTTACGGGTGCGTGCGCAACTGTTGGCGACCGGGCTGGAGGGTGAGCTTAAGAAGTTATGTTTAAAATTTACTTTCAATTCTATTTTTCAAGCGCCATATCAAAACATCAATACTTTATAAAGTTGCAATATTGAAGTATATACAAACTATTGCACGATATCTTCACCCCCTGCACAGATACTTTTGCTCTGCGCAGGGGCTCTGCTCGATGCGGACGCGCGATTGCGCTCTGCTAAAGCCGGAGACTATTGCGGTAACCGCAAAGCGCTCCAGAAGCCACGCAACTGCGCGGTCAATTCTGCATAGAGACCGTAGCGCCGCAGATAATGCGAGACTTGCGCAGCATCGGGCCGGTAAGCATTCGCAACCCGTGTCATCGCCGCAACCGCCTCCTCATAATCAGGATAAAGCCCAATCGCCACGGCCGCACCAATGGCCGCGCCGAGCGCGCCCGTCTCGCGGGCTTCCGCGACACGTAGCGGAATTTCCAGAACATCCGCCATGATCTGCGGCCAATGCTGGCTGCGGGAACCGCCGCCGGACATCACGGCGCTTTCCACCGGCAGTCCCGCTTCGCGCAGAACGCCGATATGGCGGCGATGCTCGAAACACACCCCTTCGAACAGGGCCCGCAACATATGGCCTTCGCCGTGCCATCCCGCGAGGCCGTAAAAGCCACCGCGAAATTCCGCACCCAGCCGCGAGCCGAAAATGAACGGATGGAAGAACGGATCGTCGGCGCGGGGTGAGACGGAGCCGACCAATTCGTTGCATCGCTCGAAGGCGTGGTCGCCATGATCGCCGCGAACGCGGTGCACGTACCATTCGAGGTTGGCGGCGGAGGTGGCGCTGGATTCGATATTGACATAGCGGTCACGGCCGAAGGTGGTGACCATGAAGACATCGGGACTGATGACCGGCCTGTCCGCGAAAACCTGGTTGATGCTCCAGGTGCCGGCGATGATGGAAGCTTCCCCGGCATTGATGACCCCCGACCCCATGGCGCTGGAGACCACATCGAAGAAACCGCCGATCACAGGTGTGCCTTCGGAAAGCCCCGTCACAGCCGCAGCCTCGCCCGTCACCTGGCCGACGATGTCAGCCGATTCCACGCGACGGGGGAAGAACGCGAACGCGTCCTCAAGATCGTAAAGCGACAGAAGCTCGCGGTCGAGCCGCGCTTCCGGCAAGGCAAGCAGCCCAGCGCCGCTGAGATCGGAAATATCATTGGCAAGGAACCCCGTCAGGCGGAAATTGACGAAATCCTTGCAGAACAGGACCGTGCCGGTCCGGGCATAAAGATCGGGGGCATGTCGCTTCACCCAGGCCAGAAGGCTGGGTGTTTGCGCAGGCCATGGCCGCTGCAGGCAACGGGCCTGCAATTGCGTTCCGCTTTTCCGGTCAAGCTCGGCCGCCACATCGGCAGCACGGCTGTCGAGCGACTGGATGCCGATCAGGGGCTGCCGGTCCTTGTCCAGAAGATAGAGGCCATTGCCGTGGCCGGCGCAGCCCACTGCCAGGATGCTGCGGGGATCGACGGACGATTTCACCAGAAGCTGGCGGATCGCCTCGCAGCCGTTCCGCCACAATTCCTCGAGATCGCGCTCGACATAGCCGGGCTCAGGAAATGTCGACTGTCCGTCGATGGCGTGTTGCGCAACCTGCCGGCCTTCCGTGTCGAACAGCACGGCCTTGATGACCGTGTTGCCGACATCGAGACCCAATATGTAATTTTTGTCAACCACGATTATAGATATCCCATGCTTCCTCACCGCCCGCACCCTGATGGATGATGGCCATCAAAGCCGCAACGACGGCCTTGGGATTGTCGTGCTGGTAAATATTGCGCCCATAGACCATCCCGTTCGCACCTTCGGCCACAAGAGCCGCCGATTTCGTAAGCACGTTACGCAAGTCCTCACGCCCCCCGCCCCGCACCAGCACCGGGCACCGCGCGGCTTCGATCACCTTGTGAAAATCGCGCGGATCGCTAGTCGGATCGGCCTTGATGATATCGGCTCCCATTTCCGAGGCAAGGCGCACCAGCGTGACGATCTTTTCGGCGTCGCCATCCACCTGATAACCGCCGCGCACATCATTGGGCAGCATCACCAGCGGCTCGATCATCAGCGGCATGCCGAAACGATGGCAATCTGCCCGCACACGGCTGATGTTTTCGACGCATTGACGAAACAGCTCCGGCTCATCCGGCAGCATGAACAGGTTCACGACGACGCAGGCGGCGTCCATTTCCAGCGCACCGATGATCGGATCGTGATGGTTCTGGAGCTGCGACCACATGGTTCTGTGGCGCGTGGAATTGTAAGGGTTGCCCATGTCGATACGCATGACGAGGGCCGGCTTGTCGCGCTCCGGCCTCTGCTGCAGCAGATCCGCCTGCCCATAGGCCATCTGGATGGCATCGGGACCGGCCTCGGCCAGCCTGTCCACGGTCTGCGCCATATCCTCCAGCCCAACGAGGAAGCTCGGTTCGTTGCAAACCCCGTGATCGATGGCCACATCCAGGCAACCGCCATTGCGGAACAGCCGGTTCATGCGCGCCTTTTTCGAAATCCGCATCATCATGCATTCTCCTTGCATCTGTGTTGAAGCATTGCCGGCGTGACTCCATAAAAAGTCTCCAGCTCATGGATAAGCCGCTGCCGTTCCGCCGCCGCCTGGGTGGCCGGCCAGCCAAGCTCGCGGGCCGTAACGGCGAGGATCTCGTCGATCAGATCGGCATCGATGACGCCGGTGATGGCGAGCGTCGTGCGCCGCAGGGCGAGATCGGTCAGGTGGCGCACGTGTTCGAAGCGGATCAGCCAGACCACCTCCGCGGCCGTGATCGGCGATTTTTCCGAAAGCCGCACATCATCCGCACGGCCCCGGCAAAAGCCCATCAGATCGAAGGCACGGGAGCCGTAAGCCAGAGCCAGATGCTCCGCCCGCTCTCCGGCAATCGAAAATTCCTCCGACAGCAAGGCGGGCAGGCTGCTGGCACCGGTTGGAAAATTCCTGCCGCCGCCGATCGGGCGGTCCAGGGTGCCGGTCAGCCGCCGGCGTCCAAAAAAGGCCAGAACCTCGTCGGTCACCTGTTCGCCAAAAGCCCTGAAAGTGGTCCACTTGCCGCCGATCATGCAGAGCTGCGGCGGATCGCCCGCAACGCGATGGATGAAATGGCTGCGGGAAATTCTTCCGGTAAAGGCGGCATCGCTGCGCGGCAGCGGACGTATGCCGCTGAAACTGAAAACGATGTCGGAATGGGTAATGGCAATCTGCGGAAAGACCTGCCGGATCGCGTCCAGAATATAATCCCGTTCCTCGGGCTCGCAGCGCACCCGCTCGGGGCGATCCACCTTGATATCGGTTGAGCCCGCGAGAACCCGGCCGAGATAGGGAAAGAGGATACAGACGCGATTATCGTCATTCTCGAAGAAGATCATATGGCCGTTCAGGGCCTTCAAAAGCGCCTCATTCGCAATGATCAGATGCGATCCCTTGGTTCCGGAGACGGTCGGTTTTGCTATTTCCGCCGCCGCGGGTGTAGCCAGCGTGCCAATCGTCTCGTCGATCCAGGCGCCGGTCGCATTAACAATGATCTTTGGGCGGATAGGCAGGGCTTCATCCATGCCCTCCAGCCGAAGACGATACGCGTCGCCGAGACGGACAAGCTCCGCATAGTTGAGCGCAATGCTTTGCGGCGCATCGGCATGGGTGTCGATCAGAAGCTCCAGTGCAAGCCGTTCGGGCTGGCTTATCCACGCATCGTAATAGGTAGCCGAATATCTGATTTCCGGCGTCAAATCCGGCCAATCCTGCAAAGTCCCGGACGCACCGCGAAAGGCGTGACGGGGCAGGATACGGTTTTTGCGGGTGACGAAATCATAGAGCATCAGACCCGCCTTGATGGCGAGAGCGCCACGGCTTGCGGGTTTTCCGCCGGAACCGGCAAAGGTTGCCGCCGCGTTGAACAGGCCGCTGAAAGTTGAAAAGATCGGGATTGTGGTCGGCAGCGGATGAACCATATGCGGCGCGAGCCTGAGAAGCGCATCCCGCTCCCGCAACGATTCTGCCACGAGGCCGAATTCACCGTTTTCGAGATAACGCAGGCCACCATGGATCATGCGCGACGGCGCGGCGCTGCAACCGGAGGAGAAATCGTTGCGCTCCACCAGCAGCACCCGCAGCCCCTGCAAGGCGAGATCGCGATAGGCGGCAATTCCGTTGATGCCGCCGCCGATCACGACGGCATCGAAATCACCATCGAGCCGGATGCGGCGCAGAGCGTCCTCGCGAAAATTGGGCATAGAAATACCGTTCGCTGGCGGATGACCAGCGTCCCAATGTTGTTGACCGTTTAAAGCGACGTGAGAGACGGGACGAAAATGATGCGCTGTTCGCCTGAAGTCCCGTCTCAGCCTACATAATCAGGTATCGAGCCCCACAAGATGCTCCGCGACACCGGCATTGATGAGCGCCAGCTCACTCTCCGTGAGGCGAAGATGTGCAGCCGCGGCGTTTTCAACCGCCTGGGCCGGATCGCGCGCGCCGCAGAGCGAGAATGTTATGCCCGGCTGTGCAATCGTCCAGGCGATCACCACCTGCGCGACCGAAGCCCTGTGGGCGGCCGCCACCGGTTCCAGCACGCCCATCAGCCGAGCAATCTTCTGACGGTTCGCCTGGCTGAAGCGCGGGTTGCCGTGGCGCTGGTCGTCGTCCGCAAAGACCCGTTCAGGCCCGACCTTGCCCGAGAGGAGACCGAGCGCCAGCGACGAATAGCTGAGAACCGAGACATCGTTCTTTTGGCAAAGCGGCAGCAGCGTCGTCTCGATATCGCGCTTCACCATGGAATATTCTTCCTGAATGGCATCCAGCGCGCCGGTGGCGATATAAGCCTCAAGATCGCCGGGCGAGACGTTGCTTGCGCCGATGGAGCGGATCTTCCCCTCCTCTTTCAGCCGCACCAAAGCCCCGACCGTTTCGGCAATAGGCGTCGTGGCGTCCTGCCAATGGGTCACGTAGTGATCGATATAATCGGTTCCGAGCCGTTTCAGACTTTCTTCGACCTCGAAACGGATAGAGGCAGGACCGAGATAACGATGAACGGGCTTGCCATCCTGATGGAAGAAATAAGCACCCTCATTCACATGCCAGACCAGCCCGCATTTGGTAACCAGCACCACCTCCTCGCGCCTGCCGGCAATTGCCTTGCCAACGATGGTTTCCGCAAGCCCCATGCCATAGGCCGGTGCGGTGTCGATCAGGGAAATACCCGCATCGATGGAGGCCTGGATGGCGGCGATGGATTGCCGCTCGTCGGTGCCGCCCCACATCCAGCCGCCGATGGCCCAGGTGCCGAGCCCCACGGCGGATGCGCCGATGCCGCTTCTGCCGATCGTCCGGGTCAATATTGCATTGTCCGTCACGCGGTTTCCCCTCCTTCGTGATCCAGTAAATAGCCGGCTATCGCCTCGTCCACGACGAGCGAGGTTAGATAGCGGCCGGCAAGCGTGGCCGCCACCGGTCCGGCCTTGATGGCGCCTGCCGCCACACCGATGATATTCGGGCACCGGGCAAGCTGCCCGGGGTCCAGCGCCACCACGCGCGAGTTGAGATCGATGCGCGCCAGCTGCCCGTCCGCCATGGTAAGATGGGCGAGAAACTCGCCGGCAATGCCCGCATCCACCAGCGCCTGCCCGCCACGGGCCGCATCCGGCAGAAGATCGTAATAGCCGGAGCCAGGAGCCTCCACGGAGCCGATGCCGACCAGCGCCACCTGCGCCTGCCGGGCCAGATCGAAGACCTCACGGATCGATGCGACATTCATCAGCAGATCGCGCTGTTCCTCATCCTCGGCAAACAGCGGCGCATGAACGAGCGATGCGCTGCCGCCGAGCTTCTCCGCCAGTTGCGTGGCGAGATGATTGACATCCGTATAGTGCTTGCCCTGCACGCCGCCGGTCAGCGGCACCACCCGCACATCGAAACGACGCTCCGCCTCAAGATTGTCGACAACGGCACTCACCGCCTTGCCGCCGGTAATCGCGATCACATCGCCGTCACGAATGGTCTCCAGCAAATGGTTGGCGGCCACCCGACCCACCATCTGCAAGGCGGTTTCCGGATTATCGGAGACCGTCGGCGTCACCACCGACTGCCTGAGGCCGAAACGGCGGGTAATCTCGTTTTCGAGGTCCACCAGCCTCTGATAGGGGCTGGCGATGGTGATCTTCACCATGCCCGCCTTGCGGCCGGCCGCAATCATGCGGTTCACCTTGGTGTGGGAAAGATTGAGCCGCTCGGCGATTTCCGACTGCTTCACACCCTCGATGAAATGCAGCACCAGGACGGAATACATCTGCCTCTGTTGATCGAAATCGTCCTTGATATCCAGCATGGTCGTCTTTCTCCAGTTACCCTCGGGCGAGCGAAGGGCGCTCAACGGCGGCGCCTGACCAGATAGTGGTCGAACAGGACCGCAGTGAGCAATATGCTGCCCCTGATGATGTCCTGCCAGTAGACAGACACATTGAGCAAGGCAAGCGAACTGGAAACCACCGAAAGAAGGATTGCCCCAAGGATCGCGCCGAGAATGGTGCCAGAGCCGCCCGAAAGGCTCGCGCCGCCGATGACCGCAGCCGCAATCACGTTAAGTTCCATGCCGACGCCGAAGCTTGGCTGGGCAGAGCCGAAACGGGCCATATAGATAACGCCTGCAACGCCGCACAACATCGAACAAAGCGTGGTTGTGGCAAACACTACCCGGCCGACGCGGATACCGGAATAGGCCGCCGCTTTCGGATTGCTGCCGGTATAGAACACCTTGCGGAAGGCGCTCGTGCGTCGCAGCAGCAGATCGAAAACGACAACCACCACCGCGAAGATAATCAGCACCAGCGGAATGCCGCCAAGCGCGCCCTGACCGATGAACTTGAATTCCGGCGGCAGGGAATAGAGCCCAAGCGGCCGCCCGCCCGTCGCCAGCAGGCACACACCGCGCGCAATCACCATGACACCCAGCGACACGATGAAATGATGCAGCCCGATCACCGTCGTCAGGAATCCCATGGCCATGCCGATCAAGGTCGTAAGGCAGATCGCCAGCCCCGCCGCCACCCATGGGTCGACGCCATTGAGGAAGAGCCAGCCAGCCGCCACCATCGCAAGTGCGGTGACGGAGCCGACCGAAAGGTCGATACCGCCAGAGATCAGCAGGATCGTCATGCCCACCACGACGATGCTTTCGATGGCGAAGACCATGGCCATGGCCCGCAGATTGTCCACGGTCAGGAAATACGGAGATATGAAGGACATCACCGCAAAAAGCGCGAGGATGATGACGATCAGCCCGGTTTCCCGCGCCTTGAGCGCCGGCTCCCACCAGGTGGTGCGGCGAACCGCCGTCTCAGCTATGCCCGAAGGTGTTTCCGATGTTGCCATTTTCCCGCTCCCTCAGGCCCTTTCCGGGCTATGCACAATATTGATCGATGCGAGCTGCATGATCTTTGCCTCCGTCATGTCGTCGCCCTCGACCTCACCCGTAATCCGACCCTCGCGCACGACCAGCACGCGGTCGCTGACGCCGATAAGTTCCGGCAGTTCCGAAGAGATGACGACCACACCGACCCCCTCACGCGCCAGTTCCCGGATCTGGCGATGGATTTCCGCCTTCGCGCCCACATCCACCCCGCGTGTCGGCTCATCCAGAAAGATGACCTCCGGCTCCACCGAGAGCATCTTCGCCAGCGCCACCTTCTGCTGGTTGCCGCCGCTCAGGGTCGATACCGCATCGCCGATGCTGTTCGCCCGCAATTTCAGCCGGCGTCCCAGCTCATCGGCACGCTTCATTTCCTTGCGCCGTTCGATGAAGCCCATGCCGTTCGATACCCTGCCGATATCGAGCGCAGAGACATTTGAGGCGATGGACATGTTGAGGAAAAGCCCGTCCCCCTTGCGATCCTCGGACAGATAGACCAGCCCCTCGCGGATGCTGTCACGATAATCCTTGAGCCTCAGCGGCCGGCCGCGCAGCACAACCTCGCCTCTCGGCTTCCCCTCCAGCCGGCAGACCGCCCGGGCGATCTCGCTTCTCCCCGCGCCGATCAGCCCGGCAAGCCCCAGGATTTCGCCGCGGCGCAGATCGAAATCGACATCGAAAACCCGCTTTCCTTCGTTCAGGCCCCGCACAGAGAGAATGACGTCATCCGATTTTTCATCCTCCGAAAGCTTTGGCGGGTAGAGCTTGTCGAGCACCCGTCCCACCATGCTGTTGACGACTTCCTCGGGGGAAATATCGGCAATATTCTCCGTCCTGATATGGCAGCCGTCGCGCATCACGGTGATGCGGTCGCAATGTTCGAAAATCTCCGCCATACGATGCGAGATATAAACGATGGCAATGCCCCGTTCCGCCAGCCGGTGCATGATCCTGAAAAGCGTCTGGGCTTCGGTTTCGGTCAGCGCCGCCGTCGGCTCGTCGAGGATCAGGATGCGGCAATCGAGTGTCAGCGCCTTGGCGATTTCGACGATCTGCTGTTGCGAAATCGACAGGTCTCCGGCCCGGCGGGCGGGATCGATATCACCGATTTCCCGCAGCACAATTGCCGCCCGCTTTTCGAGATCGCGATAGTTCATGAACCAGGAGCGGCTCTGCCCCGTCTGCGACATAAACATGTTCTCGGCGACGGAAATCTCCGGGCAGAGCGCGATCTCCTGATGCACGAAACCGATGCCAAGCCGGTTCGCCGCATTGGGCGAGGATATCTTGACCGGTTTGCCATCCAGCACGATTTCCCCGCCATCCGGCTGCAGAATGCCGTCGATGATATGCATCAGCGTCGACTTGCCGGCGCCGTTTTCACCGGCCAGCGCATGGATTTCGCCGCGCCGCAACTCGAGTGCCGCATTGCGCAGCGCCCGCACGGGGCCGAACGCCTTGTGAATATTCGTCATGCTGAGGATGACCTCACCCATAACGCCCTCCCGAACCTGCTTCCCCTTGTGGCCGGCGAGGTGCAAACCCCGCCGGGTCCAGAGCGACGCGTCAGCGGCCCTTCATATAGTCGTTGAGATCGAAGGAAGCGGCATTCGCCTTGGTGATGACAGCGAAACCATTGTCCATCGAAGGAACCTGCATCGGGTTGAAGCCGGAAACCTTGTAGTCGTTGAAGGGGTCGATCAGGTCCGAATGGGCGCCCAGAAACGTGTTCATGAAACCCATGAAGCCCTGCACACCCTGATTGGGATTGATGGACATGTAGATATTGCCCTGCTTGATATGTTCCAGCGTGGCCGGGGTGATATCCGCATGCAGGATCAGGACCTTCTTCTTCGCCTCAAGGACCGCAGCAGTCGCGCCTTCGGCCGAACCGGCTTCGGGAATCCACAGGGCACCCAGATTGGGATTGGCCTGCAACAATGCGCCAACGGCCTGGTAGGCAAGGTTCGAATCCTGATTGGTCGCCTGGCGACCGACCAGCTTCATCTGCGGATAGGTGCGCCCCATATAGTCGATGAGAGCGGTGACGCGCAGATCGTGATTGCTCTGTCCCGGATTTTCCAGAACGGCATATTCGCCTTTCTCACCAAGTTTCTTGACGATTTCATCGGCCGCGAATTTCGCCTCGGCAACATTGTCCGAAGTGATATAGGCGGTGCGCTTCGACTTCGGAGAATCCGCCGCAAAAGTCGTCACTGAAACGCCGGAGCCGATCGCCTTGTTGATCGGTTCGATAAAGGGATCGGCCTGCATCGGATGCAGCAGAATGCCCTTCGGCTTCTTCACCAGTTCCTGCTCGAAAGATGCGATCTGCTTGGTGATGTCATATTCCGGGGTGCCGGTGAAAACGGCCTCGCAGCCGAGCGCCTTTGCGGCCTGCTTGAACCCCTCGAAGACCGGCACCCAATAGGGGTGGCTGGAAACCATCACGTTCATCACATAGGTTTCACCCGGCTCGCAGGCAAATTTGCCCGCGGCGGCGGCCTGCGAACCGGCCCCACCGGCAATCGCCACGGCTAAAACACCCGCGGCAGCGGTCGATTTCAGAAAAGCCAACATATTCCCCTCCCAAGGACAATGACTTAGTCCGCAATAAATTTTATTCGATGTAATTTATTGCATGGGAATTGGGATAGCCGGAAACCGAGCGGCCGTCAATGCCGTTTGAATTTTATTTTATGAAGTGAAATTTATTTCAGTTCAGCCGCAAGGCACGGAAGCGATGGCCGGCGCCTAATCGGCGCCGAGCAAATAGAGGATGAATTTGTAGAGGACATAGGCGCCGACAACGGCGGGAAGAAAGTGCATGAATGGATTGATTATCGCCATATCAAACGCGCTCTTTCCAGATCAACTAAGTGGTTGCCAACTGAATGAAGCGAATGGCATCACCGACAGTGGAAAGACTGTCTGCGGCAGCATCGGGAATTTCGATGCCAAATTCCTCTTGATCTCCATGACGATCTGAACGACCTCAAGCGAATCGGCATTCAGATCTTCGGAAAAATCAGCTGTATCGACGATTTTATCATCAGCTATTCCGAGCTGCTCGCCGATGATTTTCGCCACCCGGTTTCTTATCTCGGATACTGCGGTATCTGTGGGGACCCAAAAACTCACCATCTCGATTCCGACTTCCTGTTCTCCGTGCCGATGTCATCCGACATCCATCGATAGAAGGCGAAAATGCTTATCGCGAAGACAAAAAGGGATATGAGGCTACCCAGGTTCGACATTGCTCTCTCATTTCTCCCCCCGATAAAATCTAAGCTTCGGAATGAGTGACCTGCAATGAAGATTTTGTAATTTATTGTTGCCCGTAACCGGCTTTTAGACCGCTCTCTGTCTCTGAACTTTTCCGGCTTTCATGAATTGCATCCGGCTCGCAGGCGCACTCCGGTGACATGGATAGTCATGTTTCAGGTGGCCCTAAGCGAAATATCCCGGAAAGACTGTCTAATGGTGACGGGCCGCGCGGAAGCTGGAGTGAATGTGCCGGAACCACCACATCCTCCGGAGTACCTCACTATTGACATCCCCTCGCAAACACTGTTTATACGCATAAGCAGCTAATACGAATTAGCAGCCAGAAGGAAACGAGGTTTCGATGGTTAGGCGCTTGACGCAACGGGACATTGCGATCTTCGCGGGGGTCAGCCAGGCGACGGTTTCGCTTGTGCTCAACGAGGCGAAATCCGCTGAGGGCCGTATCCCGCCTGAAACGCGGGAGCGTGTGCTGAAGGCCATTCGGGACACGGGTTATGTGGCGGACCCCATCGCGCGCAGCATGGTCAAGGGCGCCAATCGGATTCTGGGTGTTTTTACCTATCAGCCGGCTTTCCCGATTGCGCAGGCGGATTTCTACACGCCTTTTCTGATGGGGATAGAGGAGGAAGCGGAGAGGTTGGGCTACGACCTTCTGCTGATGACGGCTGCGGCGCGCGACGACAACGGGCGCAAGCGTATCTTCGGGGAAACGGGGCGGCTTCGACTTGCAGACGGATGCCTGATTCTGGGCAGTCAGTTCGACCGCGATGAACTGGCCCAGCTGGTTGCCGGTGACTACCCCTATGTTGCAGTCGGTCGTCGTGACGATGCCGGCGGGCCGGTGCGTTATGTTGGCGCGGACTATGTGACAGCCACGCATGCTCTTGTCCGAGAGGCGCTTGTCGCCGGGCATCGCCGCTTCGCCTTTATCGGTGCGACGGGCCCGGCGGAATCCATCAGCGACCGCTGGCGTGGTTTTCTCGCCGCAATCGAGGGCGCGGCGGAGTTGGTCTATTCCCACGAAAGCGAAAATGGCGATCCGGCCGAGCAACTGGCTGCCGTTCGCGCCAGCGGAGCGAGCGTCGTTTTTTTTGCCGAAGTGGCCGAAGCGGTGGTCTTCGACAATCAGGCCCGCGCCCAGGGGGTGAGCGTCCCCGGCGATCTTTCCATCGTGGTGCTGGGCAGCGGCACACGCACGTATACGCTCCGGTCGCAACGCGTCTTCACCTCCTATGCCATCCCCCGCGAAGAGATGGGCAGGCAGGCGACCTCCATGCTGGTCGAAACCCTTACCAGCCCCCCCGGCCCTGTACGACAGATACTGCTGGGCTGCGACATCGTGGCGGGCGAAACGCTCGGCTCCCCAAATCAAGGCCCAACTTAAGGAAAGAGAACCTGACGTGAGAGAATACAATGCAGATATTCTTGTGGTTGGCGGCGGGCTTGGCGGCGTGGCCGCGGCGCTTGGGGCCCTGCGCAACGGCCGCAGCGTTATCCTGACAGAAGCATTCGACTGGATTGGCGGCCAGCTGACCAGTCAGGCCGTGCCGCCCGACGAGCACAGCTGGGTCGAGCAGTTCGGGATCACAGCCAGCTATCGCGCCTTGCGCACGGGCGTGCGGCAATATTACCGCGACCACTATCCGCTGACGGACACCGCCCGGGCGGATCTGACACTCAACCCCGGTGACGGCAACGTATCTCGCCTGTGCCACGAACCACGCGTTTCGCTGGCGGTGATGGAGGCAATGCTTGCCCCTTACGCGGCCGGCGGCAAGCTGACCATCCTCAAGCCCTATGAGCCGATCGCCGCAGACGTCGACGGCGACACCGTGCGGGCCGTGACGCTGCGCCATTGCAATACGGGCGATCTCATTTCCTGCTCGGCCCGCTACATTATCGACGCGACCGAATTGGGCGATCTGCTGCCGCTGACCGCAACCGACTATGTCACGGGTTTCGAAGCCCAATCCGAAACCGGCGAGCCGAGCGCACCGGCGGAGGCGCAACCCCACAATCAGCAGGCCGTCTCGATCTGCTTTGCCGTCGATCAGGTTGACGGCAATCATGTCATCGACAAACCTGCCCGGTACGAGCACTGGCGTCAGGTTGCCCCCGAATTTTGGGGCGGCCCGCTATTGAGCTGGCACTCGCCCAATCCGCGCACACTGGAGCGCAGTCGCCGGTTCTTCGATCCCAACCCAGCCGACAACGCAACACGCGACGTTGCAGACCAGCGTCACAGCGCCGGCGATATGAGCCTTTGGATATTCCGCCGTATTGCCGCCCGCCATACATTTCGACCCGGTGCCTATGCCAGCGATATCTGCCTCGTGAACTGGCCGATGATCGATTATTTCGAGGCACCGATCATTGATGTTACCCCAGAACAATATGCCGAGCGGCTGGCCGATGCGGCTAGTCTGTCCTATTCCATGTTCTACTGGATGCAGACCGAGGCGCCTCGCCCGGATGGCGGTCAGGGCTTTCCGGGCCTGCGTCTGCGCGGCGACATTACCGGCACGGAACATGGCCTGGCCATGGCGCCCTATATCCGTGAAAGCCGTCGCATTCGTGCCCTGACCACGGTGGTCGAGCAGGATCTGTCGCTTGCGGTGCGCGGCGATCGCGGCGCGGTGCATTATCCGGACAGCATCGGTATCGGCATGTACCGCATCGACCTGCACCCCTCGACGGGCGGCGATAACTATATCGATGTCGGCGCCTGCCCATTCGAGATTCCGCTGGGTGCCCTTATTCCCCGCCACAAAACGAACCTGCTGGCGGCATCCAAGAATATCGGCACGACGCATATCACCAATGGCTGCTACAGGCTGCATCCAGTCGAGTGGAACATCGGCGAAGTGGCCGGCATGCTGGCGGCCTATTGCCTCGACAAGGGCGAGACCCCGCATGGCGTGCATGCCGATGAAAAGCGGCTGGCGGAGTTTCATACCCACATTGAACGCCAAGGGGTGGAGCGCCATTGGCCCGATATTCGCGGCTACTAGCTAATACGTATAATTTGGGAGGATTGTTCATGCGCAGGAGTATAGTGAAAATTGCAGTGGCCGGTTTTCTGGTCACATCCGGGCTGGTTTCGCCAGCTTTGTCGCAGGAATTGCGGATGGCCATCTGGAGCGCCAACGAAGCCCATCTGGCCCTGTTCAACGAGATCGCCGATGAGTTCGAGGCGAGCCATCCCGGCGTCAAGATCACCTACGATTCGCTTGCCTACGAAGGCTATGCCACCGCTCTGACCACCCAGATCGCCGGCGGCAATCCCCCCGATCTGGCCTGGCTGTTCGACACGACCGCGCCCGACTTCATGGCGGCAGGGGCGCTTTATCCCCTCACCGAAACCTTTGCCAATACCGAAGGTTACGACATGGGCGACTTCCCCCCGGCAACGCTCACCGCCTGGTCGTATGAAGGGGTACAATATCTCTATCCATTCTCGACATCTCCCTTCGGCGTCTTCGTCAACAACGACATGATCCGGGCGGCAGGTGCAAAGACGCCCGCCGAGATGATCGCTGCCGGCGAATGGAACTGGGACAATGCCATTGCGACGGCGGCAAAAGTCGCGACGACCGGCAAACAGGGATTGATCATTCGTGATTTTGAATACAAGGCGTGGGAGAATCTTGCCGAGGTCTATACCGGCTGGAATGCCTATCCCTGGTCGAAAGACACCAAGTCCTGCGCTTTTGCCAGCCCGGAGATGGTTGACGCCATGCGCTTCATCCACGATGCGATCTTCGTGAAGAAAGCCATGCCGGGGCCAGGCGTTTCGGCCGATTTCTTTGCCGGGGATGCGGCGATGACGACCACCCAGATCAGCCGCGCATCGCTGCTGCCGAAAGGCGACAAGGCCTTCGACTGGGATCTCGTGCCGTTGCCCACGGGGCCTGCCGGCGATTATGCCGTTACAGGTCGAGCAGGCATTGGCGTCATGGCCAGCGGCAAAAATCCCAAGCTCGCAGCGGAATTCCTGGCGTTTTTCTCCTCGAAGCCTAATGTAGCCAAGCTCGCGCGGTTTTTCCCGCCAGCACGGAAGAGCCTGCTGACCGCCGATGTGCTTGCGGCCGCCAACCCATTGCTGTCGCGCGAGCAGATAGAGGCCGTGGTCATTCGCGGCGTCGCCACCGGTCAATCGACGCAGCAGGTTCTCAATTTTGCCCGGCTGCAACAGACCGTTCGCGCTGGCCTCGATGGTCTCTGGCGACCAGATGCCGATGTCGCGGCTGTCCTGCAAGCGCTTTGCAGCCGTCTTGACCCATTGCTGGCGGCCAATTGACGCTTCGCAGTCATCCGGTGGATGCGAAAGGCAGAAGGAAGAAGAGCCATGACGCTTGCCCTCCAAACAGCGCAAACACAGGCCCGGCGCGGTTTCTGGACCATGGCGCGGCGTGACGCCGCCACCGGTTATCTGTTCATCGCGCCGCAACTCATCGGTATCGTTGTCTTCGTGCTCGTGCCGCTGGTGCTGGTCTTCTGGTATTCGCTGCATGAGTGGAACGTGCTGGCGGGATCGTTCCGGTTCACCGGCGTCGCCAATTACCAGAAGCTGCTCAGCGACCCGGCCATAGGCGAAGTACTGGCCGTGACCGCCGTGTTCTCGGCCGGACTTGCCCTGCTCAATATGAGCCTGGCGCTGGGGCTTGCGTTGCTCTTAAACCAGAAGCTGGCCTTCATGACCGTGTTCCGCACACTGTTCTTTTCGCCGGTGGTGGTGTCGCTGGTCGCCTGGACAATCGTCTGGAGTTTCCTGTTGCAGAACAATGGCGGTATCAACGGCCTCCTGCAAATGATCGGCGTCGAGGGTCCCAACTGGCTGCGCCACCCAACGACCGCGATGATCTCGGTCATCGTCGTGCAGGCGCTCAAGAATCTCGGCCTCAACATGATCCTGTTTCTCGCAGCACTGCAGGGCGTGCCGCGGGAACTGTTCGAAGCCGCACGCGTCGACGGTGTGCCGCGCTTCAAGCAGTTCTATCGCATTACCCTCCCGATGATCAGCCCGACGATCCTGCTCGCCTCCATCGTCACCATCGTCGGCGCGTTGCAGGTCTTTTCGCAGATCATGATCCTCACGCAGGGCGGGCCGGGCTTTTCCACGACGGTTCTCGTTTATTACCTCTATCAGCAGGCCTTCCAGTTCTACCTCTTCGGTTACGGTTCGACACTCTCCATCATTCTGCTGGTCATTGTCGGCGCTCTCACCTTCATCCAATGGCACCTGCGCAGAAAGTTCGTATTCTATGAAAACTGAACTCAGCCCACGCGCGCAGGCGCTGATCTATTTCATACTCTGCGTGCTGCTTGTCCCCTTCGTCTTCCCGACCTGGTGGATGGTCACGTCGTCGGTCAAACCCGTCAGCCAGATATTTGCCTTTCCGCCGGATATCTGGCCGCGCGCCTTCGATTTTTCCTCCTATTCCGACGTCTTCAGAATACAGCCCTTCGCGCTGCAATACTGGAACTCCGCCTATATCGCGGCGATCGTCACCATCGGCACCATGGCAGTGGCGTCGATGGCCGGATATGCCTTTGCGCGTATCAGGTTCCCCTTTGCCAACGCCATCTTCATGGTGGTTCTGGTGGGGTTGCTGATCCCATCCGAAGTGACGCTGGTTCCGTTGTTCCGGATGTTTCTCAAATGGGGCATGATCAACACGCATTGGCCGCTGATCCTGGTGCCGATCTTCGGTGCGCCGGCGGTCTTCGCCACCTTCATCATGCGCCAGTTCTTCATCTCCCTGCCCGTGGAACTGGAAGAAGCCGCACGGGTCGATGGCCTCGGCCGGCTAAAGATATTCTGGACCATCGCCCTGCCGCTTGCCCGTCCGGCGCTGGCCGCCGTTGCAATCTTCACATTTCTCGGCAGCTGGAACCTTTATCTCGAACCCATCGTCTTTCTTTCCAGCCCCGACAAGTTCACCCTGCCCCAGGCGCTGACACAATTTACCGACGCCTACGGCGGACCGATGTGGAACATCCAGCTTGCCGCCGCGACGATGACCGCCATCCCCGTACTCATCGTCTTCATCGTTGCGCAGAAACAATTCGTCGAAGGCCTCGCCCATACCGGGCTTAAAGGCTAATCGAAAGGCTGACCCATGGCACCCGTTACCCTTAGATCCGTCAAGAAAAGCTATGGCGCATTCGCCACCATCCACGGCGTCGATATCGATATTGCCGATGGCGAATTCGTTGTCCTCGTCGGCCCTTCGGGCTGCGGCAAATCCACCCTGCTGCGGATGATCGCAGGCCTTGAAACCGTTACCAGCGGCGATATCTCTATCAGCAGCCGTATCGTCAACGAGATCGAGCCGAAAGACCGCGACATCGCCATGGTCTTCCAGAACTACGCGCTTTATCCGCACATGAACGTAGCGAAAAACATGGCTTTTTCGCTTGAACATCGCGGCGGCAGCAAGGCCGAGATCGCCGAGCGGGTGAGCTGGGCAGCGGAGATATTGGGGCTGACGCCGTTGCTCGAACGCTTCCCCCGCCAGCTTTCCGGCGGGCAACGGCAGCGTGTCGCCATGGGCCGCGCAATCGTCCGCAATCCTCAGGTTTTTCTGTTCGACGAACCGCTCAGCAATCTCGATGCCAAGCTGCGTGTGGTGATGCGCGGTGAAATCAAGGCGTTGCATCAGCGTCTCGGGGTCACGACCGTTTATGTCACGCATGATCAGGTGGAAGCCATGACCATGGCCGACAAGATCGTGGTGATGAATGCCGGACGGGTCGAGCAATGCGGAGCGCCGCTCGAGCTTTATGACCGGCCCGCCAATCCCTTCGTCGCCGGTTTCATCGGTTCCCCGGCAATGAATTTCATCAATGGGCGATTGACCGCCGATGGTTTCGAGGCTGACGGCGTCGTCCTGCCCCTCCCTCCCAGCCATGCCACAGGCGAAGCGATCTACGGCATCCGCCCGGAACATTTCGAACTGGTCAACCATGGCCTCGCCGCAACCGTTTTATTGGTGGAGCCGATGGGGTCGGAAACGCAGGTCACGATGATGATCGGCGATCACCAGGTCATCGGTGTCTTCCGCGAGCGCGTACAAGCGCAACCGGGCGCGACCATCCAGGTTCAGCCGGATCTGGCATCGATCCACCTGTTCGATGCCAGAACCAGTCAACGCCTCAACTAGCGTCGATGAAAACCGGAAGCGTGCGTATAGAACCGTCGCGGAAATCGCGGCGCAGGGCAGAATTTAATGATTAAAAATCACTGCCCACAGAAGCCGCTTGGTGTTGAAACTGGGATAGACAGTCCGAAATCGGCATGTCAGGTGTTGGAAAAGCTGCAACCGGAGGGCATGCAAATTCGCACGACCACAACGCGCCGCAATATCGGCCTGATCCGCCTCCTCTTTCTCACTGCCGGTCTGACATTCCCTGCAACGATAGCGGTCGGCCCCGCACAGGCGGCGGAGAGCGTGACCGTGCCGCCTTATGCGCCTGCCGTCGGCACTGAGCTTCATTATCGGGTTCAAAAAACGACCGAAACCGATATGTCGCTTTGGTTCGACAAGCCGGAAGCCTCGTCCGTTGTCATGCGCGGGGACTTCCGTCAATCGGCAACGGTTCTGTCGCGGAACGACGAGGGGATGCGGATGAAATGGAGACTTTCCGCAGACATTCCCCCGGATGCGACGGGTGCTGCGGATTCCTATGCGATGAACGCCATGTTCCGCAATTCGCTCGCCGCTTATGGTGTCTAGGAACTGGAATTCGACGCGGATCCGAGCGGTGCTCCGGCGGCGCTTGTCGGCGCCGATCAGATCATTGCCAATTTGGAAAGGCTCCTGTCCACGTCCTCGTCGGATAACACGGCCTCCCGCATGCTCCAGACCGTTAAAGGTAATCCTCTTGTCGTGATCAACGTGCTTGCGCCGGAAAGCATGATCCTTGCGCTCGGGCAGTCCTCCGAAGCTTTCACGACAGATATCGGGCAGGAATGGACGGTTGCGGGAAGCGAAGAACTGAAGGGGGTACTCGTTCCGACAAGCACCGTCTGGAAACTTGAAGCCGCCGACAAGGCCCGGCAAACAGCCACATTCAGCGCCACGGTCACCTACGATCCGGCTGCCCTGCTGCAATCCCAGCAATCTTCGATCGATGGCATGATCGCAAGCTTCGCAGACCGGGCGAAACAACTGACCGATGCGCAATTGGCGCAGGCCAGAAGCGCCGGCAAGTCGCGGACTGTGACCTATGTGAATTCAACACGCGACGGATCGACAATCGAAGTGCTGGAAAACACGGTCGCAAGTGTTGGCGGCATGAAGGTCACCGTGGGTGTGCATATCTGGCGAGAGGATCAGCCACCGGTCCTGCCTTCACCGCATGCCTGGACCGCCGAGACCCTGTCTGGCCAACGCGTTGAGCCGCTACCTCAAAACAATACGCAGGCTTCGATCGATCTGGACCAATACCGCCCGAAGGCCGACGCCGATACCGCTTCCTCTCCCAACGAGAATGACGGTGGCAAACCCCCCGCCGACAGCGGCGGGGACATTGCACCGATTTCGCTCAAGGTCGCAAAGGTGAAAACCTCGATCAATCCCACTGCCGGACCTGCGGTGGAAATTGCGCTGACACCGGAAAGCGCCAAGGCCTTCGAGGATTTCACACGCGCGGCTCTCGGGCAGAAGACCCAGCTGCTGGTTGACGGAGACGTCATCTTCGAACCGGTCGTGAGAGAACCGATTATGGGCGGCAGCGTCACCATCAGTGGCCTTGATTCAGCGCAAGCTTTGGCCGTCGAACGGAAATTGTCGTCTTCCGAGGCCAAGATCATTGTGCGGTTGGCGCCATAATCCTGCAAAAAGGGAAATGGCGATCGCCGCAAAGGGCTCGAGCGAGGCAATAACCGGGAACGATCCGTATCTTTTCCTGCGGCGCCCATCATTTGGCGGATGCGCGTCGTGGTACACTTCTATCTTCGGTTCGAATGGTATCGCCACCACTTCGGCACCCGGCAGAACGCAGGCTGGTATGATCCACGATGCCAACGCCCATGCCCGCCGATGCAAAGTGGCAGCAGTTCAGCATTGACGTTTCCATCGTGCTTATCGGCTGGTGATCTTCGATTGAGAAGGCGCGGTCGAGTGCCAGCCTGAGCGGGGAATTGCGGCCGGGAATGAGCATTCGTTCATCGAGAAGGTCATTCGGCGTGACGACCCGGCGGGATGCCAGTCGATGATCTGCCGTCATTGCGGCAACGGCACAGGAAGCTGTGCAGAGGTGTGGCGTTTGTCCGCCGCACGCATGTCTCAAAGGCCATCTCGATCCTCAACCTCACACCGGCATTTCCTTTATCGGAAGAAGTTCTGTCTTTGTGCGATCTGTTGCCGCTCTTTTTCAAGTGGTTCAGGGCCAGAGAAGGCCTGCCACGGCCGTGCGATAATCTATGGTGCCGCCTCCACTGAAAAAGCAGATTTGATGAGTGTTTCGGTATATTCAGCGGTCGGATTGTTGAATATCACATCCGTTTCTCCTTCCTCCACAATCTTCCCGTTTCTCATGACGATGACGTGATCCGAAATCGCCTTGATGACAGAAAGGTCGTGGCTGATGAAGATGTAAGAAAGGCCATGCGTCTTCTGCAAATCACGCAGCAGATCGATAACTTGTCCCTGAACGGATCGGTCCAGTGCGGATGTGGGTTCGTCGAGAATGACGACATCCGGTTTGAGGATGATTGCGCGGGCGATTGCGATACGCTGACGTTGTCCGCCCGAGAACTCGTGAGGGTAACGGTTGCGAGCGGCGGGATCGAGACCGACTTCTTTCAGTGCTTCTATTGCCCGCTTGTCCCGTTCCGCTCTGCTCAGCCGTTGCTCATGCACAAACAGGCCTTCCGTGATGATCTCTCCGACCGTCTGTCTTGGCGAAAGCGAGCCATAGGGGTCCTGGAACACAAGCTGCAAACGCCGCCGCAATGGCCGCATTGCCTTCCGATCAAGTCCGGTAATTTCCCTCCCGTCGAAGAAAATACGGCCATCTGCCACAATTAGACGCAGAAGCGCACGACCGAGCGTGGACTTGCCTGATCCGGATTCACCGACGATGCCTATGGTCTGTCCCTGGTGAAGGTTGACATTGACGCCGTCTACGGCTCGGAACCTGCGAGACTTCGACAAGAAGCCACCAGGAATTGTATAATCGATCGTCACGCCCTGGCCGGAGAGCACGACCGGCGCCTCTGTACTAATTGCCGGTTTGTGTCCCTTGGGTTCGGCGTCGAGAAGCATCCTGGTGTAATCCGCCTGCGGGCGATCGAAGATATCTTCCGTCGTACCGGACTCGACAATCTCGCCACGGCGCATGACAGCCACACGATTGGCAAAATGGCGGACCACGCCAAGATCGTGCGTGATCAGGACGATGGCCATGCCGAAGCGTTGTTGCAACGACTTCAGGAGGTCGAGGATTTGCGCCTGGATCGTCACGTCCAGCGCAGTGGTCGGCTCATCCGCAATCAGAATATCCGGTTCATTCGCGAGAGCCATGGCGATCATGACGCGCTGGCGCTGGCCACCGGAAAGTTCATGGGGATAGCTGTCTATGCGCCGCTCCGGCTCGGGAATTCCCACGAGCTTCAGCAGTTCGAGAACGCGGGCGCGCGCCTCTTTTTTACTGCCGCCCCTGTGGTGCAGGATAGGTTCGGCGATTTGCGCGCCGATCCGGTAGAGAGGATCGAGCGAGGTCATCGGCTCCTGGAAAATCATGGTGATTTTCGCACCCCGGATATCGTTCAGCTCGCCGACCGGCAGACCGATCAGCTCGCGTCCACGATATTTCGCCGAGCCTTCAATAACGCCGTTGGATGCCAGCAGCCCCATGATGGCCATCATGGTCTGGCTTTTGCCGGAACCGGATTCTCCGACAACGGCAAGCGTTTCACCCTGCTTGACGTCAAGATCGATGCCCTTGACGGCTTTCACCGTGCCGTCCGGCGTCGTGAAATCGACCTTGAGATTACGGACGGTCAGAATGGTTTCAGATGTCGTATTCATGTCAACGATCCTTGGGATCGAGTGCATCACGCAACCCGTCACCCACGAAATTCAGCGAAAACAGGGTCAGTACGAAGAAGATCGCCGGAAATATCAGTAGCCATGGGGCCGATTGGATATTGTTGGCACCTTCGGAAATCAGCGCACCCCAGCTCGTCAGCGGCGCCTGCACGCCAAGACCGAGGAAGGAGAGGAAGCTTTCCAGAAGAATGACCTTGGGTACGACGACCGTAACGAACACGACGACGGGCCCGATCGTATTCGGGATGATGTGACGGCGGATGATCTGCCAGTCGCTCAAACCCAAGGCCTGTGCGGCGCCCACAAATTCCCGCCGTTTCAGGGCAAGCGTCTGACCGCGGACGATACGCGCCATGTCCAGCCATTCCACCGCACCGATGACCAGGAAGATCAGGATGAAGCTGCGGCCGAAAAACACCACCAGCACGACCACCAGAAAGACGAAGGGCAGCGAATAGAGAATTTCGACGAAACGCATCATCACATTGTCGACACGCCCACCGATATATCCCGCGGTTGCGCCGTAAAGAACGCCGATTCCGAGCGAAACGAGGCTGGCGAGAACGCCGACGGCGATCGAGATTTGCCCACCCAGCATCACGCGCGCCAGCATGTCGCGACCGTTGGAATCCGTGCCGAAGAAGAAGTATTCGCGGTTGACGTCGCCTTCCAGCTTCAGCGTTCGCCCCTCATCTTCGGTGGCGACGACCTTCGTATTTTCGAATTCGTTGGCGCGGTCGAAATAGCGTGTGGTGCGCGGGTCAATCGGGCTGCTGGAGGTGACGGTTGCCGTGAAGGCCTGCCCTTCGACGGAGAATTCCTTCAGCTCGACGCGCGCCCGGCTGGCAACGCCCTCCATCACGTCTTGCAGGTTGTTCACATCCGGGCGTGGCTCAAGGCTCGGTGGGACGGAGACATAGGACGAGAACACCTGATCGTAGGTGTGCGTGAGGAAATGCGGGCCGATGAACGAGAAAAGCGTGATCAGCAGCAGCATGACGGAACCTGCCATGGCGGCCTTGTTTCGTTTGAAACGCAGGGCTGCCAGCTGGAACAGGCTTCGGCTTTTCACCGATGGTTGAGGGGCAATATTGCCGGGGATATCAGTCATGTCTGACCCTCGGATCCAGCAGGCCGTAGAGAATATCGACCACGAGATTGAAAAGGATGACAAAAATGGCGACGAGAACGACGGTTCCCATCACCAAGGTATAGTCACGATTGATCGCACCAAGAACGAAGTAGCGGCCCACACCCGGAATAGTGAAGATCGTCTCGATGACGGCCGAACCCGTCAGCAGTGCTGCGGCGCACGGAGCCAGATAGGAAACGACCGGAAGCATCGCCGCGCGCATGGCGTGGAATACCACCACGTTGCGCGCTGGAAGGCCGTAAGCCTTGGCGGTGCGGATGTGGTCCATTCGCAAAGCCTCGATCATTGCGCCGCGTGTCAGACGCGCGATGACCGCAAGCTGCGGCAAAGCGAGCGCGATCATCGGAAGGATGAGATATCGCAGCGATCCGTCGCCCCAGCTGCCGGCGGGCAGAAGCCCGAGTATGACGGCAAAGACAAGCGTGAGAACGGGTGCGACAACGAAGTTCGGCACAGTAACGCCGACCGTCGAAATCGACATGATCGAGAAATCGAAGGCACTGTTCTGCCTGAGCGCGGCGAGAGTGCCGGCAAGAACGCCGCCGACCAGCGCCAGCAAAAGAGCATAGCTGCCGAGTTCCAGGGAGTAGGGCAGACCCTTGCCGATCAACTGCGCGACGGTATTGTCCTTGTAGACGTAGCTCGGACCGAAATCGCCGGTGACGGCATTGCCGAGATAGATGAGATACTGGCGCCACAATGGTTCATCCAGATGATAGGTTCTCATCAGGTTTTCCATCGTCTGCGGCGGCAGGGGACGTTCAAGATTGAACGGACCGCCCGGTGCGAAACGCATCAGGAAAAACGAAATCGTGACGACGATAAACAACGTCGGCACCGCACTCGCCAAACGGCGCAGGATAAACGAGATCATGCTTTTTCGGGCTCCGGCATGGCACGGTGGTGTGAGCCACCGTGCCGACGCTGCTTATTCGGAAACGCTCAGGAAGCGGCTGAGGTGTGCGTTGGCAGCGTTGTCGACCCAACCCTTGACGCGGTTGGAAACCAGCCAGAGATCGGCCTGCGTCAGAAGCGGAACAACCGGCTGTTCCTTCATGAGGATGGTTTCTGCCTCATGCAGCAGCTTGGAGCGAGCGGCAGGATCCTTCTCGTCGTAGGACTTCTGCATCAGCGCGTCATATTCGGCGTTGTTGAACTTGGAATAGTTGAAGGTCTTGTTGGAAGATACCGAAAGCGCGAGGAAGTTTTCGGCATCCGCATAGTCGGCAACCCAACCGGCACGCGCCACGTTGAATTTGCCGCCTTCCTGAAGGTAACCATAGTGCGAGGCGACGTCGAGGTTCACCAGCGACACCTTCGCGCCGAAAGTGTTCTTCCACATATCAGCGATAGCCGTCGCGACGCGTTCATGGTTCGGGTTGGTGTTGTAACGGATTTCGATGGAAAGCGGCTTGCCGCCCTCACCGTAACCAGCGTCCTTCATGAGCTTGAGGGCTTCGTCTTCACGATCAAGCTGAGACAGCGTGGCAAAGTCGGCCTTTGCCGGCTCTTTGTAAGAATCCATGCCCGGAGGAACCATGGAATAGGCCGGAATCTGAGAACCGCTATAGATTTCCTTGGCGAGGAAATCGCGGTCCACTGCCATGGAGAGCGCCTGGCGGACACGGACATCGTTATAAGGCGCTTCGCGGGTATCAAAGGTGTAGTAATAGGTGGCAAGCGTCGGCGAAACGTGAACCTGTCCGCCATAGGCCTTGCGCAGACGGTCGATCTGATCTGCGGAAAAGTTGTAGGCGAGGTCCATTTCCTTTGCTTCGAAACGACGAACGGATGCGGCCTGATCGTCGATCGGGTAGAAGATGACCTTGTCGATCTTGGTGTTGGATGCATCCCAGAAACTGGTGTTCTTGACGACCGTCAAGCTGTCATTGGGAACATGCGCTTCGAGTTTATAGGCGCCGTTCGAGACCATGACGCCGGGCTTTACGAAGTCGGTGCCATTCTTTTCGTAGCTTGCCTTGGAGATTGGCAGAGCCGCCTGGTGAGAAAGGAGTTCAAGGAAGAAAGGTGTCGGGCGCTCGAGTGTGATCTCAAGCGTCTTGTCATCCACCGCCTTGACGCCAAGCTGGTCAACCGGAACATCGCCCTTGTTGATCTTTTCGGCGTTCGTGATCGGGTAAAGGATATTTGCATATTTTGCGGCGGTCTTTGGGTCTTCGACGCGCTGGTAGGAGAACACAAAATCTCCGGCCGTTACCGGTGTGCCATCCGACCACTTCGCATCTGCACGCAGTTTGAACGTGTAGACGGTGCCATCCTCAGACAGTGTCCAGCTTTCCGCCGTACCGGGAACGATCTTGCCGGCGGCATCGTAAATGGTGAGACCTTCATAAAGGTCTTTCAGGATAAAGGCTTCGATGTTGATGGAGGTCTGCGCCTGATCGAGCGTCTGCGGTTCCCCGGCATTGCCGCGGTGTAGAACTGTTTCCGCAAGTGCAGAACTCGCCCCAATCAGAAGCGATCCTACCAGCAGAGTGGCGCGAGTTGTTGTTTTTATGGACATCGTTTTCTCTCCCCGTGAAGATTTTGAGTCTACAAACAAGGCGATATTGCTCCGAAGCGCAACAACAATAAATTGTGAGTTGATGGGAAGCCTTGACCTCGTCGGTGCTCTTTCAATGCGAGGACTGTGGACAACTGTTCTGAATACCCGAGGCGCGAAAATCGCAACCCGGGGGGTTGCTTTGTCGTGAAAGACCTGCGCGATACGAACCGCGTGGCATCGAAGACGGTAAGGCAGACGCCCGTGTCACTCGCTGGGGGCCACTATGCAAAAAGGCCCTGCGATCTCTCGCAAGGCCTTGATACTTAATAATTCGGATGGTGGGCGTGACAGGGATTGAACCTGTGACCCCTACGATGTCAACGTAGTGCTCTCCCGCTGAGCTACACGCCCTCCGTGGCGGCGGATAGACCACAAAACCGGTTCATGCGTCAACTGCTTTTTTTCGGTTTTGTGAAGGTTTTTTGAGAGGCCTTACGCCACAAGGAGTTTGTTGACCTCATCCACCAGATCGCGCAGATGGAACGGCTTGGAAAGCACCTTGGCGTCCTTCGGAGCCTTCGAATCGGCATTCAGCGCAACGGCTGCAAAGCCGGTAATGAACATGACTTTCAGGTCCGGGTCGAGTTCGGTCGCGCGCCGCGCAAGCTCGATGCCGTCCATTTCGGGCATGACGATATCGGTCAGCAGAAGCGAAAAGGGCTCTTCGCGAAGCCGGTCATAGGCGCTGGCGCCATTGTCGAAGGAAGAAACCTTGTAACCGGCTTTTTCCAGCGCCTTGACGAGGAAGCGGCGCATATCGTTGTCGTCTTCAGCGAGAAGAATTTTCTGATTCATCATAAGTGACCGTAACTACTCAATGTTTGGAATACCCTAGCCCGATTATAGGATTTTCACGGTAAATATCCTGTGAACGCGTGAATCGGTATAGCGCTGATTGGGCGATAGTATGGACTTGCCGCGCCGTAACTGGCAACATGAACATCCTGATAGTTTGCGACATGGTAAATGACCCTGAATGGACTGGATAACGGGTGAATATGAGCTGTTTGAAGTAACGGAACCTGCCGTTCAAACCCTGCCATTCGTCTATAATTCCCCCCATAGCGGCCGCTGCTACCCCATCTCCTTCCTGGAATCGGCAAGGCTCGATTCGCATGAGATCCGCCGCTCCGAAGATCATTTCGTCGATGAGCTGTTCGCGGCGGCACCGGAGATCGGCGCGCCGCTTCTCAAAGCGAATTTCCCGCGCGCCTATCTGGACGTCAATCGCGAGCCCTACGAGCTCGATCCCCGCATGTTCGAAGGCACGCTTCCGCCTTATGCCAATATCGGCTCCATGCGGGTCGCAGGTGGCCTGGGAACGGTGCCACGCATAGTCGCCGAGAATATGGATATCTATGCCCACCGCCTGCCGGTCGACGAGGCGCTTTCGCGGATCGAGACGATCTACAAGCCCTATCATGCCTGCCTGCGCCGCCTGCTGTCTCGCACCCACGCCAATTTCGGAATGGCGGTACTGATCGACTGCCATTCCATGCCGGGCAATATCCGCGTTGCCGGCTCGAATCTGAAGCCGGATGTAATCATCGGCGATCGCTACGGCACCAGCGCATCCCAGGAAGTCTCCCGCGCCGCGCTGCATTTCCTTGAGGAACTGGGTTTCGTCGCGGTCTGCAACAAACCTTATGCCGGCGGCTTCATCACCGAACATTATGGCCGGCCCATCCGCTCTCTCCATGCGCTGCAGATCGAAGTCAACCGGGCGCTTTACGTGGACGAAAAGACGCTTTTGAAAAAAGCCGATTTTCCTGCCATTCAGGCGTCGCTTGAAATCTTCATGCGCCAGCTCGGCGCTTTCGTTTCCGAATACGCGATAGAAACGTCGCTCGCTGCCGAATAGCAGCTCGAATCATCCGCTATTTCAGTCTTTTATCCCGGATCGTCTGGCAGCCCGCCGGACAAAAAAAACCGCGCCTTGGCGCGGTCAAGTCTAGGGAGGAAACACCCAAGGAGGGTATTTACAGTCAAAGACTGTAGGATCACGCTACGCAGTAATTGCACAATTGTCAATCATTTTATTTTATGCATATTTTTTGGGCTTGTGCTGAAAATATGGAAACACCGGCGCCGTCATTCGTATGAGTGGACGGCGGATGCGATTCCGGTCTATGCATTGCCGCAATAGAATTCAGACCCAATATTCAGGCAATGAGGTTTCGCATGCTGCCCGACCGGGATTTCTTCTTCAAACTTGCCGATGCCGCCAGCGCTGAAACGCTTCCCCGCTTCCGCACGGGCATTGCCGTCGCCAACAAAGAGGATGGCGGCTACGATCCGGTGACGGAAGGCGATCAGGCCGCAGAAACAGCCATTCGCGCCCTGATCGAGGCCCGGTTTCCACAGCATGGCATTCTGGGCGAAGAACACGGCAATATCGGTCTCGACCGCGAGCATATCTGGGTCATCGACCCGATCGATGGCACCCGCGCCTTCATTTCCGGCGTGCCGGTCTGGGGCACGCTGATCGGCTTCCAGTCAGCCGGCCGCGCCTCCATGGGCATCATGGACCAGCCTTTCACGAAAGAGCGCTATTTCGCCGATGGCGAGACAGCCTGGTATTTCGGGCCCGACGGCGAAAAGAAAATCCGGACGCGTGATTGCGCGTCTTTGTCGGATGCGGTGCTGTTCACCACTACCCCGCATATCTTCACTGCGGAAGAAAAGCCCTTCTATGAAAAGGTACAGGATCAGGTCCGCCTTTTCCGCTACGGCGTGGATTGTTACGCCTATTGCCTGCTTGCAGCCGGCCACGTCGATCTGGTGATCGAATCCGGCCTGAAGCCCTATGATGTCGGCGCGCTGATCCCTGTCATCGAACAGGCCGGCGGCATCATGACGACCTGGGATGGCGGACGTCCGGAAAATGGCGGCCGCATTCTCGCCGCCGGCTCAAAGGCGGTGCACGAACAGGCGCTCGCCATTCTCTCAAAACTCTGAGGCACCCCGCTTAAGCGGCCATCATTCCGGCGCGAAAAACGCGTCGATGGCCGCCAGCGCCTGTTTGCGGAAAACGTCACGCTCATGCAGCAGTTCGTGGCGCGCACCGGTGATCGGAAGAAGCTGCGCTGCCCGGAAATTGCGTGAGAGTTCCTCCTGCGCCCTATAGGGCGTGATGGTATCCAGCATCGGCGCCAGAATAAGGGTCGGAATGGTGATATTCGTCAGATGGTCCTGACGGACCACCCGTCCCATGGTCTTCAGCGCCTCATAGACCCAGCGCGCCGTCGGCGCACCGATGAAAAGTTCCGGAAACTGCCTGTGCAGCGAAAGATTTCTTCTAAAACGTCTGGCGTCCGAGGTGAGCGGATTACCGTCGAAATCTCGCTCCCGCTGATCCTTGCCGAGCTGAACCCGTCCAAGACCAACGAGACTTAGAACCGTCGCCACCACCCGAATGACGGATGAGGGGACGGATTGCTGGCTGTCCAGCTCGATGAAAGGCGAACAAAGCGCCAGACGGTCGATCCGGTTCGACAGGCCGGGTGCGGCGGCAAGCGCTGCAAGCGCGCCGGTGGAATGCGCGATCATGAAGAATGGCAGCCGCGTATCCGGCAACACCACCTGTTCGAGAAAAAGGCCGATATCACGCTGATAGTCGGAGAACCGCCGCACATGCCCGGCACCCGGTTTTTTCAGCAATCTTTCTGAACCGCCCTGCCCGCGCGTATCGAAGGTCGCAACCCAGAAACCCATGGCGGTGAGATCGCCGACCGTTTCGAAATATTTCTCGATACATTCGTTCCTGCCATGCAGCAGAACCACGGTTCCGCGAGCCACCTGGCGGCTGGCGCGAAAGATCGCATAGCGAAGCTGTTTGCCGCGATCGCCGGTAAAATAACCGACGGTATGGTTGCCGGGAACCGGGTTGTCTTCGCTGGCGCGCAATGTGGCTTCGATCATCGGTCTTTTCCGGCTTTTCTGCCTTTTCGGGATAGGTCGGCGGCGCGGGAAGGTCAAAGAAAAAATTGCCGGAACCGTCGGTTAAAGCAGTCGCGGTTCCGGCGAATAAGACAGAAGAAGAAGGGACGTTATTGCTTCTGTCCACGGAGAATGTCTCCGATGACCGATGTTTTATGGCTCTCAAACTGAACGATGCCGGAACCTGACGTTCAGCCATGGTTCATGTTTCTTTCGCCTTTTCACGCCCCCCTTGACGCAGCGGCAGGCCATTCCCATCTCATTCATGCGGTCGCCAGAACGGGACCGCGCCACATGTCCGGCCGTTGCCAGAACGGGACGCCGGGCTTAACCGCAAACAGTCGCTTCTTAAGGAGGACACCATGCGTCACGTTGATTTTTCCCCCCTCTATCGTTCCACCGTCGGCTTCGACCGTCTTTTTTCGATGCTTGACGGCCTCGGCCAGCCTGAACAGGCCCAGTCCTATCCGCCCTACAATATCGAGCGGACCGGCGAAAACACCTATCGCATCACCATGGCCGTTGCCGGTTTCGATGAAACTGAACTCAGCATCGAATCCCGCGCGAATACGCTGACGGTGAAGGCCGAGAAGGCCGCAGATGAGAAGTCATCCGAAGGTGAGTTCCTGTATCGCGGCATTGCCACACGCGCTTTCGAACGCCGCTTCCAGCTTGCCGACCATGTCGAGGTCCAGACCGCTTCCCTGAAGAACGGCCTGCTCCACATCGATCTCGTCCGCAATATTCCGGAAGCCATGAAACCGCGCCGCATTGCGATCTCGTCCGACAGCGCCGATGCGCCGAAGACCATCGAAGCCCAGATTTCGCCGGCTCAGGTCAACTAAACCGATCCGGACCTCAAACGAACGGCCCCGTAAAGGGGCCGTTTTTGTTTGATGAAAATTCGCTCTTCAGCGGGTGGAGACTACCGCACCTTCTGCGGCAGCGGCTTCCGATATGGCCGCTTTTTCATGGGCCTTTCTGGCATAACGTTGGGCCAGCACCGCGCAGACCATCAGCTGGATCTGGTGGAAAAGCATGATCGGCAGGACGATTGCACCAATGCTTTGGCCGGCGAAAATCGCGCCCGCCATGGGCACGCCACTGGCGAGGCTCTTTTTCGAGCCGCAGAAGGTGATGGTGATTTCATCGGCCTTATCGAAACCCAGCAAACGGCTGCCGAACATCGTCACACACAGGACAAGCGCCAGCAGCAGGATATTGATGACGATGACCACACCGATATCCCTGAGCGAAAACGTGTGCCAGATGCCTTCGATGACCGCATCGGAAAAAGCGAGATAAACGACCATCAGGATGGAGCCGCGATCGACCGGAGCCAGCAGTTTCTTGCGCGCCCTGATCCAGTCGCCGATCCACGGCTGCAGCACCTGACCGACGATGAAGGGCAAAAGCAGCTGCAGGAAGATCTGCAGGAACGCATCCAGCGAAAATCCACCGCCATGGCCCCCCACCGTAAACAGCAGACCGACCAGCAGCGGGGTCAGGAACATGCCGAAAATATTCGAAGCGGAGGCCGAACAGATCGCAGCCGGCACGTTTCCGCCCGCCATGGAGGTGAAGGCAATGGAGGACTGCACGGTGGATGGCAGGACGCAGAGGAACAACACGCCCATATAAAGCGGCGCAGGCAGAATATTCTCGGGAATGAAGCCGATTGCCACACCGAGCAGCGGGAACAGGCCGAAGGTCACGAGAAGGATCGCCAGATGCAGGCGCCAGTGCAGGATACCGGCAATCACCACATCCCGGGAAAGCCGCGCGCCGTGGAGGAAGAACAACAAAGCGATCGCGAGTTTTGTCGCCAGCCCGAAGTACTCCGCCGGCTCACCGCTGATCGGCAAAATGGAGGCCAAAATCACGGTGGCCACCAGCATCATGGTGAAGCGATCAGGTAGGAAGCGGGTCATGGGAGATCTTTCCGGCATCGGTTTTGCTTGAAACGCGCGCTACTATCGCTCATCATGAATTCCGATGCAAAGATTAACAGTTATCGCGATTCAGGATAATGCTGAACCTTCAACATCTTGCGAGCTTCGTGATGCTTCAGCAGACCGGCAGCTTCACGCTGGCGGCCGAACGGCTGGGGATTGGCCAGTCCACTGTCAGCCAGCATATTCAAAGGCTTGAGGCCGTACTTGGCCGCCGGCTGATTGCCCGCAGCACCCATCAGGTGAAACTGACGGGCGAAGGTGAGGCGCTGCTGGGTTACGCCCGCAACATGCTGGAAATCGACAGCAAGGTGTCATCGCTATTCAGCGAGAACCGTCTGCGCGGACGGCTGAGGCTTGGCGTTTCGGAAGATTTCGTCGCCAGCCGGCTGACCGCCATTCTGGAAGAGTTCATCCGGCTTTATCCCCTCGTCGATCTGGAACTGACGGTTTCGCTGAGCGGCGTGCTTTACCAGATGCAGGACAATGGCGAACTGGATGTGGTGCTTGCCAAACGCCGTCTCGGCGACAAGCTCGGGCACTTTCTCTACCGCGAACCGCTCGTGTGGCTAGCGCGCGACCCGGAGCGAATGCTGAACCAGCCGGACGCCCTGCCCCTGATTGCCTTTCCGCCGCCGAGCATCACCCGAAAGGCGGCGCAGGAGGCGCTAGACCGGGCCGGCCTCGCCTGGCGGATCGTCTGCACCTGCGGCAGTCTCAGCGGACTGACCGCTGCGGCAAGAGCGGGCATGGGCATTCTGGTGCAGCCGCGCAGCATGGCGCCGGCAGGTCTGAAGGAGATTGCCGCAGGCGTGCTACCACCGCTGGAGGACGTGGAATTTGTGCTTCAGCCGAGCAAGGGCGCGGATGCGAAGCTGGTGCGCGCCCTTTCCGATCTCGTTTCCAGCAAGAGCATCGCACCCGGCAGTTTCGTATAGCCTGTTCAATTCTCCCGCCGCGACAGGCAGCGGCCGACACTGTCACGCCAGCCGGCAATGGCGTCTTTCCGTTTAGCCTCTTCCATTGCGGGGCTGAAACGGCGGTCACGCCGCCAATGTTCAGCAAAGGCCTTGCGATCCGGCCAGATGCCGGCGCGTGAGGCGGCAAGCCAGGCCGCTCCGAGAATGGTCGTTTCCAGGAAGACCGGCCGGTCGACGGGTGCCGCAAGAATATCCGCCAGCCGTTGCATGGTCCAATCGGAAGCGACCATGCCACCATCGACCCGGAGCACCGTCTTGCCATTGTCACCCGCCCAGTCCTTGCGCATGGCGTCCAGCAGATCGAAGGTCTGATAGGCGACGCTTTCCAGCGCCGCGCGGGCGAATTCCGCCGGACCGGTGCCACGCGTCAGCCCGAAAATAGCGCCACGCGCCTCCGCGTCCCAGTAGGGTGCACCAAGGCCGGTGAAGGCCGGAACCAGATAAACACGCTGATTGGCGTCGGCCTTTTCCGCAAGCGCGCTGACCTCGGAAGCGACCGAGATGAAACCAAGCTCATCGCGCAGCCATTGCACGGCGGCACCGGCAATGAAGATGGAGCCTTCCAGCGCATAGGTGGTGACGCCGTCGAGACGGTAAGCGATGGTCGTCAGCAGCCGGTTGGTGGAGGCGACGCGATCCGTGCCGGTGTTGAGCAATGCAAAGCAGCCCGTGCCGTAGGTGGATTTCATCATGCCCGGCTCGAAGCAGGCATTGCCGATCACGGCTGCCTGCTGGTCGCCGGCGACGCCAAGGATCGGAATTTCCGCGCCCAGAAGCGATTTATCCGTCACGCCGAAATCGGCGGCGCAATCCAGCACCTCCGGCAGCATGGCGCGGGGGATATCGAGGATCGACAGGAGTTCATCGTCCCATGCATTTTCCTCGATATTGTAGATCAGCGTTCGCGAGGCATTGGTGGCGTCGGTCACATGGCGGCGGCCGCCGGTGAGACGGTAGATCAGGAAACTATCGACCGTGCCGAAGCAGATTTCGCCCTTGACGGCTTTTTCGCGAAGGCCGCTGACACTATCGAGAAGCCATTTCAGCTTCGTGCCGGAAAAATAGGGATCGAGCAGCAGACCGGTCTTTTTCGAAAAAAGCGGCTCCAGCCCCCTTCTTTTCAGCTCCTCGCAGACGGGAGCAGCGCGGCGATCCTGCCAAACCACGGCCCGATGCACGGCCTCGCCCGTGTTCCGGTCCCACAGCACGGTCGTTTCGCGCTGGTTGGTAATGCCGATGGCCTCGATATCGGAGGCGGCGATGCCGGCATCGGCAAGCGCCAGCCGGATGGTTTCGAGCACGCTTTTCCAGATATCCTCGGCATCGTGTTCGACCCAGCCGGAGGCCGGAAAATGCTGCGGAAATTCTCGCTGTCCGACACCGATGACCCGCATGTCGCGATCAAAGACCATCGACCGTGTCGATGTCGTTCCCTGATCGATCGCCAGAATATAACCGCCCATCATGCTACTCCCTTTCAGACGCAATGACCGGGGCGGCAAGCCGCCCCGGTTTCAGATTTTACGCAGACATCACTTCTGCCAGCTTTTGACCAGTTCGTCGTAATTGACGGTGACCGGCTTTTCCTTTTCGTTGGCAATCTTCAGCTGCGGCGCCAGATTGCCCTTCGAAACGGCATCCTTGTTCCAGTATTCGATATCGTGCTCTTCCGCCAGTTTCGGGCCGATATCGCCCTGCACGCCAGCGCGTTCCAGACGGCTCATGACCTTTTCCTGCTCGGCGCAGAGAGAGTCCATCGCCGCTTGCGCGGTTTTCGCACCCGACGAAGCATCGCCGATCGCCTGCCACCAAAGCTGCGCCAGCTTCGGATAATCTGGAACGTTGGTGCCGGTCGGCGACCACTGCACGCGGGCTGGCGAACGATAGAACTCGATGAGACCGCCGAGTTTGGACGCCCGGTCCGTGAAGCTCTTGTGGTGGATGGTGGTGTCGCGAATGAAGGTCAGGCCCACATGGCTCTTCTTCACATCCACGGTCTTGGAGGTCACGAACTGCGCATAGAGCCAGGCGGCCTTGGCGCGGTCGTCGGGGGTGGATTTCATCAGCGTCCACGAACCCACGTCCTGATAACCGAGCTTCATACCGTCCTTCCAGTAGACGCCGTGCGGCGAAGGTGCGACGCGCCATTTCGGCGAACCGTCCTCGTTCACGACTGGCAGGCCGGGCTTGGCCATATCGGCGGTAAACGCCGTGTACCAGAAGATCTGCTGGGCGATGTTGCCCTGCGCCGGCACCGGACCGGATTCGGAGAAGGTCATGCCCTGCGCTTCCGGCGGCGCATATTTCTTCAGCCATTCGAGGTATTTCTCGATGGAATAGACCGAAGCCGGACCGTTGGTATCGCCGCCGCGCGCCACGCAGGAGCCGACCGGCTGCGACTTGTCGTTGACCTTGATGCCCCATTCATCGACCGGCAGACCGTTCGGCAGGCCCTTGTCGCCGTTGCCGGCCATGGAGAGCCAGGCATCGGTGAAGCGCCAGCCGAGCGACGGATCCTTCTTACCGTAATCCATATGGCCGAAGACCTTCTTGCCGTCGACATCGCGGCCGGTGAAGAATTCGGCAATATCCTCATAGGCCGACCAGTTGACCGGCACGCCGAGGTCATAACCATATTTGGTCTTGAAATCGGCCTTGTTCTTTTCGTTGTTGAACCAGTCGTAACGGAACCAGTAGAGGTTCGCGAACTGCTGGTCGGGAAGCTGGTAGAGCTTCTTGTCCGGCGCCGTCGTAAAGGCGCTGCCGATGAAGTCCTTGAGGTCGAGGCCGGGATTGGTGACGTCCTTGCCTTCATTGGCCATGAAGTCGGTCAGGTTGCGCACCTGCTGGTAGCGCCAATGCGTGCCGATAAGGTCGCTGTCGTTGACCCAGCCGTCATAAAGGTTCTGGCCGGTCTGCATCTGGGTCTGGATTTTTTCGACGACGTCGCCTTCCTGGATCAGGTCGTGCGTGACCTTGATGCCGGTAATGGCGGTGAAGGCCGGAGCCAGAACCTTGGATTCATATTCATGGGTCGTCAGAGATTCGGAAACGACCTTGATTTCCATGCCCGCGAAGGGTTTCGCGGCATCGACAAACCATTGCAGCTCCTTTTCCTGATCGCCACGCGAAAGCGACGAAAGATCGCCGATTTCCTTGTCCAGAAACTGCTTTGCTTCCTCCATTCCGGCGAAAGCGGAACCCGTCATTGCCAGCAGCATGGCCGCCGTCGTCGTCATCAAATGCCGTCGCATATCAGTCCTCCCAGGGGTTTGCGATTGCATGAAGTCTGCGGGTGCGGTTTTCCTCCGCCGCACCGTTTTCCTGCTCTAGACAAAACGGAAAACGCCGATGGCGTAAACCAAGGATAGAGCGAGAGCCCACCACAGGTTCGGGCCGACCAGCCCGAGCCATGCGAGATGAATGAAGGCGCTGCCGAGCAGCGAGATAAACAGCCTGTCGCCGCGCGTGGTCTCGAAGCGCAAAAGGCCGAAGCGGGGATTACCGCCGGGCGAGAGATATTCCCAGAACCACATGCCGACGAGCAGCAGCGCGATGGCGCCAAAAAAGGCCGCCGTCTGCCAAGTCCACGCCATCCAGGTAAAATCGGGCATCTTCGTCATGGTCAAACCCTCCCGAGCGCGAAGCCCTTGGCGATGTAATTGCGCACGAACCAGATCACCAGCGCGCCGGGTATCAGTGTCAGCACGCCGGCGGCGGCAAGCAGGCCCCAATCCATGCCGGCGGCAGAGACCGTCCGCGTCATGGTCGCGGCAATCGGCTTGGCGTCCGTCGTCGTCAGCGTGCGGGCGATCAGAAGCTCGACCCACGAGAACATGAAGCTGAAGAAGCAGGCGACACCGATGCCGGAAGCGATGAGCGGCATGAAGATCTTCACGAAGAATTTCGGGAAGGAGTAGCCGTCAATATAAGCGGTCTCGTCGATTTCCTTCGGCACGCCGGACATGAAACCTTCGAGAATCCACACCGCCAGCGGCACGTTGAACAGGCAATGCGCCAGCGCCACGGCGATATGCGTATCGATCAGGCCAAAAGCCGAATAAAGCTGGAAGAACGGCAGCGCGAAGACGGCGGGCGGCGCCATGCGGTTGGTCAAAAGCCAGAAGAACAGGTGCTTGTCGCCGAGAAAGCGATAACGCGAGAAGGCGTAAGCCGCCGGCAACGCCACCGCGACCGAGATCACCATGTTCATGACGACATAGATGATCGAATTGATATAGCCCGAATACCAGGATGAATCCGTGAAGATCGTCCGGTAGTTCTGCAACGTCGGCTGATGCGGATAAAGCGTCATGGAGGAGACGATTTCCGTGTTCGTCTTGAAGCTCATATTGACGAGCCAGTAGATGGGAACCAGCAGCAGCAGGATATAGATCGTCGGCACCAGCCAGGAAAAACGCGACGGCCCATGGTGGCGACGCCGTGCATTGACGGCAAGGCCGGATCGTCCCGTAGCAGTGGCTCTCACCGGCGAACTGCCGATGCCGTTGCGCTCCACGCTGGTGGTGACATTCGAGGCGCTCATGTCTCAAGTCTCCGCGTCGTGGCTGGTCATGACGGTGTAGAACACCCAGGACAGCAGCAGGATGATGAGGAAGTAGATCAGCGACATGGCCGCCGCCGGCCCGAGGTCGAACTGGCCGAGCGCCATCTTCACGAGATCGATGGACAGGAAGGTGGTGGAATTGCCCGGCCCGCCGCCGGTGACGACGAAAGGCTCCGTATAGATCATGAAACTGTCCATGAAGCGCAGCAGGAAAGCAATCAGCAGCACCCGCTTCATCTTCGGCAGCTGGATGAACCGGAACACCGCGAAACGCGAGGCGCCGTCGATCCTTGCCGCCTGATAATAGGCATCCGGAATGGAAACGAGGCTGGCATAACACAGAAGGACGACAAGGCTCGTCCAGTGCCAGACATCCATGATGACCACGGTGATCCAAGCATCGACCGGATCGTTGACATAGTTGTAATCGAGCCCGAGCTGATTGGCGTAATAACCGAGCAGGCCGATATCGCTGCGGCCGAAAACCTGCCAGATGGTGCCGACGACATTCCACGGCACCAGCAGCGGCAGCGCCATGGTGACGAGGCAGACCGGCACGCCGATGCCGGATTTCGGCATCTTGAGCGCGATGAAGATGCCGAGCGGAATTTCAATCGCCAGGATGATGCCGGAGAACAGCAGGTTGCGCCCCAGCGCATCCCAGAAACGGTCCGAGGCCAGAATTTCCTCGAACCATTGCGTTCCGGCCCAGAAGAACTGGTTATTGCCGAACGTATCCTGCACCGAATAATTCACGACGGTCATCAGCGGAATGACGGCGGAAAAGGCGACCAGCACCAGCACCGGCAGCACCATGAACCATGCCTTGTTGTTCCAGCTCTTTTCCATGGTCAGGCCCCCATCTTTACACGCCACGAGTCGGCAAAGACGCCGATGGCGGCCGGATCGAAGCGAACACCCGCTTCCGCCGGGATTTCCTCGTCTTCGGCAACGACGATCGCGAGTTTCTGGCCGGCGAACCGGGCGCGCACGATCTTCTGCCGGCCGATATCCTCGACCTTGTCGACAGTGATGGGCATGCCGCCCCGCTCCAGCCGGACGAATTCCGGGCGGATGCCGATCTCGATGCGTTGCGCTCCGTCAACCTTTGGCGCACCGGCGAGCGGCACACCAAGCCCGCCGACCATTGCGGTCGCGCCGTCGATACTGGCGGGCAGCACATTCATGCCCGGCGAGCCGATGAAATAACCGACGAAGGTATGTCCCGGCCGTTCGAAAAGCTCAGCCGGCGTGCCGATCTGGACGATCTGCCCGTCATACATGACCACAACCTTATCGGCGAAGGTCAGCGCTTCGGTCTGGTCATGGGTCACATAGACCATGGTGAAACCGGACTGGCGATGCAGCCGTTTCAGCTGCGAGCGCAGCACCCATTTCATATGCGGATCGATCACCGTCAGCGGCTCGTCGAAGAGGATGGCGTTGACATCGGACCGCACCAGCCCCCGCGCCAGCGAAATCTTCTGTTTTTGATCCGCCGTCAAACCACGCGCATGGCGTTTGGCCATGCCGGAAAGATCGGTCATTTCGAGGATTTCCCGCACCCGACGGTCCACCTCGGCCTCCGGCACATGCCGGTTGCGCAGCGGAAAGGCCAGATTGTCATAGACCGTCATCGTGTCGTAGACGACCGGGAACTGGAATACCTGCGCGATATTGCGGTCTTCCGTGGCGAAATCCGTCACGTCGGTTCCGTCAAAGGCGATGCGGCCTTCGGAGGGGCGCAGCAGCCCGGAAATGATGTTGAGCAGCGTGGTTTTGCCGCAGCCGGAAGGGCCGAGCAGAGCATAGGCGCCGCCGTCCTCCCATTCATGATGGACTTCCTTCAGCGCATAGTCGCCGGCAGCCTGCGCCTTTGCGTTATAGGCGTGGCGGATGTGATCGAGCGTGATGCGTGCCATGACCGATCTCCCTCAAGCCGCTTCGCCGATGGCGCGGCCATTCGCGTCAAAGGCCATCAGGTGTTTTGTATCGAGAAACAGCTCTATGTCCCTGTCCGGCTCGATGTCGTGAATGCCATGCGCGAGCATGACCCAGCGCCGACCCGAAAATTCCACATGCACGAAGCTTTCCGATCCGGCGATTTCCGAAATCAGCGTCCGCGCCCGGATTGACTGGCGGGCCTCACCCTTCGCCTGCGGGAAAAGATGATGCGGTTGGAACGCAATGGTCAAAGGTCCATCCGGCACGGCGGCAAGATGCGCCGGCACCGCAATCACCGTCTGGTCGGCACGGGTGAATGCACCGCCCGCCTTGATGACCTCGATGGTGTTGAGCGGCGGGTCTGCAAAAATTTCCGCGGTGACGATATCCACCGGACGCCGGTAAACCTCGATGGTACGGCTGAACTGCGTTACCCTGCCCTCGTTGAGCGTTGCGGTATTGCCGCCCAAAAGCAGCGCCTCGGAAGGTTCGGTGGTGGCATAAACGAAGATGGCCCCGGATTCGGCGAAAATGCGCGGCAGTTCCTCGCGCAGCTCTTCGCGCAGCTTGTAATCGAGATTGGCCAGCGGCTCATCGAGCAGCACCAGATTGGCGTTCTTGACGATGGCGCGGGCGAGTGCCGTTCGCTGCTGCTGGCCGCCGGAAAGATTGAGCGGCGTACGGTCGAGATAGGGCGTCAGCTTCAAAAGCTCGGCGGCCTTCCTCACTTCCCTGTCGATGGTCGCCTGATCCTTGCCGGCAACGCGCATGGGCGAAGCGATGTTTTCGTAAACGCTGAGCGCCGGATAGTTGATGAACTGCTGATAGACCATGGCGACGTTGCGCTTCTGCACCGGCCATCCCGTCACATCTTCGCCATTGAAAAAGATCGAGCCGGCGCTCGGCTTGTCCAGCCCGGCCATCAGCCGCATTAGCGTCGTCTTGCCCGAAAGTGTCGGTCCAAGCAGGACGTTCAGGCTTCCGCGCTGCAACGTCAGATCGGTCGGGTGAATATGATATTCACCGCCAACCATCTTAGAGACGTTTCGCAATTCAAGCATGGTGATCCAAAGCCTCCTCCGCTTTTATCCGGATCGTCAGATTGCCCTTAAGCGCCCACCTGCAATGTCTTCGACATAATGCTCCAGCCCACGCACCTCTTCCGGGGTAAAAAAGAGCCCCTGCTTGGTGCGGCGCCACAGAATATCCTCCGCCGTCAGCGCCCATTCCCGCGCCATCAGCCAGCGAACCTCAGCCTCGTACAGCGTACCGCCGAAATACCGCCCGAGCGCCGCCGCCTCCGTGGCATTGCCGATCAGCACCGCCGCATCCGTTCCGTAGCAGCGCACAAGCCGCTCCGCATGACGCTCTTCAAGAAAGGGGTAACGCGACCGCAGCGCCGAAACTTCCGCGGTGTAGGCCTCGGCGCCGAAATTTCCACCCGGCAAATGCGAGCCCGCCGTCCATGGCGCACCCTTTTCACCCAGCGCATCGCCGATTTTTTCAAGAGCATGTTCGGCAAGCCGCCGATAGGTGGTGAGCTTGCCGCCGAAAATATTGAGAAGCGGCGCTTCACCTTCCGCCCCTTCGGTTTTCAGCACATAATCGCGGGTCGCTTCCTGCGCTTTCGATGCTCCGTCATCGAACAGCGGGCGCACGCCGGAATAGGTCCAGACGATATCCGCCGGCTCCACCGGCTCAGCGAAATATTCGCTCGCCGCATTGCAAAGATAGCTGATCTCCTCGTCGCTGATCTTAACAGCCCGGGGGTCGGCGGTATAGTCGCGATCCGTCGTGCCGATCAGCGTAAAGTCCTGTTCATAGGGAATGGCGAAGATGATCCGCCCGTCCGGATTCTGGAAAAAATAGGCACGCGGATCGGAAAATTTCTTGCGCACGATGATGTGGCTGCCCTGCACCAGGCGGACATTATGGACATTGTTTTTGCCGAACGCCGAGGACAGCACCTTGTCCACCCAGGGACCCGCGGCATTCACCAGCATGCGCGCCCGGTAGGTTTTGGCCTCTCCGGCCGCATTTTTCGTTTCGACATGCCAGAAGGTGCCTTCGCGTCGGGCCGAAACCACCTGCGTGCGGTTGAGGATGAGCGCGCCGCGATTGGCAGCGTCGCGGGCATTCAGCACCACCAGGCGGGCATCGTCCACCCAGCCATCCGAATATTCGAAGGCGCGGGCAAAAATCGGTTTCAAAGGTTTCCCGGCGGGATCGCGGCGCAGATCGAGCGAGCGGGTCGCGGGCAGAAGCTTGCGGCCGCCGAGATGGTCGTACAGAAACAGCCCGAGACGCACGAGCCAGGCCGGGCGCACGCCACCTTTCTGGAACGGCAATACGAAGCGCATGGGCCAGATGATGTGCGGCGCCATGGCCCACAGCACCTCACGTTCCATCAGCGCTTCGCGCACCAGACGAAACTCGTAATGTTCGAGATAACGCAAACCGCCATGGATAAGCTTGGTAGCGGCGGACGAGGTGCCGGAGGCGAAATCGTTCATTTCCGCAAGCGCGACGGAGTAGCCCCTGCCGACGGCGTCACGCGCGATGCCGCAGCCATTGATACCGCCGCCGATCACGAAAATATCGTGGATTGCCTCGTCAGACATGGACCCTCCCGCGCTTTCATCGACGCTCTCCTCATCGATATACTGAAAGCACGAACATCTAATTCGAAGACAAAACGAATGTCAAACGAAATTCATGGGCTATCCCGATCAGGACTCGACCATCTCGGTTTCGATCAACCGGACGTCATGATCGGCACAGATGGACCGGATCGAATCCACCGGACAATGATCGGTGATGAAAGTATGCACCTGGGAAAGATGGCCGATACGAACCGGAGCCGTGCGCTCGAATTTGAGCGAATCCGACACCAGAATGACATGGCGCGCATTGGAGATGATTGCCTGCGCGACCTTGACCTCACGAAAGTCGAAATCCAGCAAAGCGCCATCCTCATCGATGGCCGAAACGCCGATGACCGCAAAATCCACCTTGAACTGGCGAATGAAATCCACCGCCGCCTCGCCGACGATACCGCCATCGGAACCGCGCACGACACCGCCGGCAATCACCACCTCGATACCGGGGAAGACACGCAACCTGTTGGCAACATTGATGTTGTTGGTAATGACCATCAACTCGTGATGATCCGCCAGCGCTTCGCCCACGGCTTCGGTCGTCGTGCCGATATTGATGAAGAGTGACGAGTTGTTCGGGATAAGGGCGGCGGCGGCGGCGCCTATCGCCTGCTTTTCGGAAGAGGCTATCGCCCGACGCGCCTCGTATTTGACGTTTTCATTGCCGCTTGGAAAAAGCGCGCCGCCGTGGATGCGGGTCAAAACCCGCGTATCGCAGAGATCGTTCAGATCCTTACGGATCGTCTGGGGAGTGACGGAGAACCGCGCCGCCAGCTCGTCGACCAGCACCCGCCCGTTCGCTTTCGCCAGCGCAACGATTTCATCCTGACGCGGTGTGAGCAGCATTTCACCCTCCCTCCTCTTTCAATTTTTTCGTTTTATTGAAGAGCGAACGAAAAACCAATGTCAAGGGACGGTTTTGCAGCAGCGATAGTGGCGGGATGAAAACAGGTCGTGAACCCCACGACGCCATTTGACGATATTATTTAGCCGACTTTCTGAATGAGCGGGCTGGAACGGGACATCGCCGAGGACGCGGCACCAAATGCATCGCCGATGCCGATTAGCACCGGTTCGTTTACACCCAGCCTCTCAACGGCCGCAGCCAGTTGCGTAAGCGAACCGCACCAACGCTGTTCGTTTGAGCGACTGACGGAAATCATGATGGCAACGGGCGTCAAGGCAGGCATGCCATGGGCAAGCAGGGCAGCTTCGATCTCGGCTGCGGTGCGCCCACCCATGTAAAAGACCGTGGTTACGGAAGGGTCAGACAGCGATTTCCAGTCGATATTCTCCGGCAGCCTTCCCTGCCGGGAATGGCCGGTGATGAAGCGTACCGACTGGGCATGGTCGCGATGGGTCAGGGACACACCCAGACGCGAGGCCATGGCGCTTGCGGCAGTGATGCCGGGAACGATCTCAACCGGGATATTTTCAGCCTCAAGCGCAGCGATTTCCTCGCCGGCGCGCCCGAAAATCATTGGATCGCCGGATTTCAACCGCACCACCCGTTTGCCTGCCTTGGCGAGACGGATCATCATGTCATTGATGTCTTCCTGCCTGCAGCTTTCCCGGCCGCCACGCTTGCCGACCAGCATGCGTTTCGCCTCCCGCCGCGCCAGTTCCAGCACTTCCGCCGAAACGAGATCGTCGAACAGGATGACATCGGCCGCCTGCAGAGCGCGCACCGCTTTCAGTGTCAGCAGTTCGGCATCGCCCGGTCCGGCGCCCACAAGCGTCACAAGGCCCCGCCCCGATCCTGCCCGCGCAGCCTGCATTCCGATATCCGCAAGCAGCCTTTCCTCGCTGCGCTCATCCAGCCTTTCGGTAAAAGCCCGATCGACGAATTTTTCCCAGAAAGAGCGCCGCGACGCACCGGGAGCGAGCCGCAGATTGACGCGCTCGCGGATTGTCTGGGCAAGCGCGCCCCAATCCTTCAGCGAAAGCGGCAGCAATGTCTCAATGCGCCGGCGGATAGCCTGCGCCAGAATGGGTGCTGCGCCATCGGTAGAGATCGACACCACCACGGGCGAGCGATTGACGATGGAGCCAAACTGGAACTGGCAGAATTCCGGCTTGTCGATGACATTGACGGGAACGCCGGTCGCGCGCGCGGCAGCGTAGAAGCTCGCGGCTTCCGCATCGGTTTCGCAATCCGCCAGCGCCAGTTCCGCGCCGCCGAAGATATCCGAACCCCACGGACGGTCATGCCATCTCAGCATCTGGCTTTTTGCGACAAGCACTGCAAAGCTTTCCGAAAGCTCGCTTGCCTCGCAATAAAGATGCAATTCCGCCCCGCAGGCCAGCAGCAGTTCCGCCTTCCAGGCGGCCCCGTCCGATCCGCCCGCCAGCACCACGCGCTTGCCCTCAAGCCCCCAGAAGACCGGCAACTTGGCTAATCTTTCCATGCGGGCCGGTTCATTCCGCTGCGGTTTTAAGGCATCCATCGATGATCCCCCTGATTTCGGCGCGGCAGGAGCCGCAATTGGTTCCGGCATTCAACGCCTTGCCGATGGCTTCGACGCTGCGGCAGCCTTCGCGGATGGCCGCGGTAATCTGGTTCACTCCGACGTTAAAGCAGGAGCAGACGGTGGCGCCCGGATCGGCGCGGCCGGCACCGGGGCGACCAGCGACCAGCGCAAAACGCATGCGCAGATCCTCATGACGCTCGGCAAGTTGCGAGATGGCCCAGTTGCGGGCAACGGCCACCGGCTGCCTGGCGACGAACAGCGCCGCCAGCAGGATATCGCGGTCGAAGAAGGCGAGGCGCAGGTCACCCGTCTGCCGGTCACTATAACCCAGCGGCTCGACCCTGGCCTCGATGCCGAAGACCTGTCGCGCCCAGAGTGTCCAGTCCTGCGGCTCCTCGGCAAAGGCAAGCTCCATGCGATAGCCGCCATCCGCTTTGGCCGTGGCCCAGTACGCACAATCCGGCGCATCCGGCCGGATGCGGGAGATGGCGAAACCATAGGCTTTAGCTTCGAAGCGCCTTGCCCTTACTGCCACGTTTTTCGAGGCGGGCTGGCCGGAATAGGGGTCCGTCACCGGCGCAACCACAACATCGATGCGCGCCTGCGAGGCGAACTGGTCGTTCCAGTGCATCGGCGCAAACACCGAGCCGCGCGCCTGCCTTTCGCTCACCAGCGCCCGCAGCAGAACCTTGCCATGAGGGCTTTCCAGTTCCACCAGATCGGCACTTTCGATTCCCAGCGCCTGCGCATCGCGCGGATGAAGCTCGGCGAAGGGCTCGGCGATATGGGCGGTCAGGCGCGCACTTTTGCCGGTGCGGGTCATGGTGTGCCATTGATCGCGGATACGGCCGGTATTCAGTGTCAGCGGGTAATCCGCCGATGTCCTGCCTGTCTCCGGCAAAGCGGTGGCGATGAACCGCGCCTTGCCATCGGCATGGTAAAACCGCCCATCCGAAAAAAAGCGGGTAACGACGGCATCGCCCTGCCCGGCCTTCGGCCATTGAAACGGCGTCATCGCATCATAGGAATTCCGCTCGACGCCGCTGATATCGAAATCGCGACTGCCGGCATTCTCGAAACCTGAAAGAGCGGCATGTTCGGCAAAAATATCCGATGGCTGGCCGTAGGCGAAGGCCGTGCCGAAACCCATGCGCCGGCCCACTTCCGCCATTTGCCACCAGTCCGATTTCGCTTCACCGGGCGCATCGAGAAAACCGCGCTGGCGGGAAATGCGCCGCTCGGAATTGGTGACGGTGCCGTCCTTTTCACCCCAGCCACGCGATGGCAGAAGCACATGCGCATGGCGGGCCGTATCGGTACTCGCCATGACATCGGACACCACGACGAAAGGACACGCCTTGATGGCCGCCTCGACGGCACCGGCATCCGGCATGGAAACCACCGGGTTGGTCGCCATGATCCACAGCGCCTTGATGCGGCCATCGGCCACGGCCCTGAACATGTCCACCGCCTTCAGTCCGGGTTTTTCCGCAATGGCGGGCGAGGCCCAGAAGCGCCGCACACGGTCGCGATCCTCGGCATTTTCGATGGCCATATGGGCGGCCAGCATGTTGGCGAGCCCGCCGACCTCACGCCCACCCATGGCGTTCGGCTGGCCGGTGAGCGAAAAGGGACCCATGCCCGGCCTGCCGATGCGGCCGGTGGCAAGGTGGCAATTGATGATCGCGTTGACCTTGTCGGTGCCGCTTTCAGACTGGTTGACACCCTGACTGTAGCAGGTGACGGTTTTTTCGGTGCGTTCGAACAATTCGTAAAAGGAAATCAGTTCGGCAATCGTCAGGCCGGTGGCTTCGGCGATCTCCGGCAGGCTATGCTCGTTTGCTGCCTGCATCGCTGCATCAAAACCGACCGTGTGATTTTCCACATAACCGCGATCGACTGCAGGACTATCTGAAAGATGCGCCAGCAAACCGGTAAACAGCGCCACATCTCCATCCGGGCGGATGGCGAGGTGCATATCGGCAATATCGGCGCTCATCGTCCGGCGCGGATCGATGACAACGACTTTCATGTCCGGCCGCGCCGCCTTTGCCGCCGCAAGCCTTTGGTAAAGCACTGGATGGCACCAGGCGAGATTGGAACCGGTGAGGATCACCAGATCGGCAAGCTCCATATCCTCATAGGTGCCCGGCACCGTATCGGCACCGAAGGCGCGGCGATGGCCGGCGACGGACGACGACATGCACAGCCTTGAATTGGTATCGATATTGGCCGAGCCGATGAAACCCTTCATCAGCTTGTTGGCGAGGTAATAATCTTCTGTCAGCAATTGGCCGGAGACGTAAAAGGCGACGGAGTCCGGGCCGTGTTCGGCGATGGCTTGAGAAAACCGGGAAGCGACGAGGTCAAGCGCTTCGTCCCATGACGCCCACCTGCCGGCGATTTCCGGGTGGAGCAGGCGACCGTCGAGGTCGATGGTTTCGGCCAAAGCCGAACCTTTGGAGCACAGCCGTCCGAAATTGGCGGGGTGATCCTGATCGCCTTTGACGGAAACGGCACCGTTATCGTTGATGGTGGCGATGACGCCGCAGCCGACGCCGCAATAGGGACAGGTGGTTTTGGTTTCAACGGGCATGGGTTTGCCCTCTCGGTGCGCGGCGTTTACCCCCCTCTGTCCTGCCGGACATCTCCCCCTCAAGGGGGGAGATCGACAAGCGGAAGGCTTGCCGCTTCATCTCTGCGACCGGCGACGCAAGCCGTGAATGGAAATTCGTGCCGCAAATGATCTCCCCCCCTGAGGGGGAGATGTCCGGCAGGACAGAGGGGGGTAATGCCACCGCCATCGCAATTCACTCCGCCGCAATCATCAGGGTTTCGAGCGCTATCGAAAGCCTCCCATCCAGATTACGCACTGGAATGGTCCGCACCTCGCCCTCATCCGCCCCCAGCGCCTTGCCAGTTTCCAGCGAAATGACCCAATTATGCAAAGGACATGTCACCGAAGCGCCATGCACGATGCCCTGGCTCAGCGGCCCGCCCTTGTGCGGGCAGTGGTCCTCGATGGCGAAGACCTGATTTTCCGCCGTGCGGAACACGGCGATCTTGCCCATCGGCGTTTTGACGCAACGCGCGCCGCGCAGGGGAATGTCGGAGATATCGCCAATATCGATCCAGTTGCTGTCCATCGTTCTCACTCCGCCGCCTGATTGAAACCGATCGCCGCCATGGGCCTGAATTCGTGCTTGTCGTGGCCGGATACGCGTTCCGACCAGGGATCGACCTGCGCGAATTTTTGGCTGAAGACGAAGCGATCGAAATAGGCCTTGCGCTTTTCCGCATCGTCCATGATCTGGCGGCGGATTTCGTCATAACCGATGCGCTTGGCCCATTTGTAAATGCGCTCAAGATAGCGGGCCTGTTCGCGATACATCTGCGTCAGCGCCACGATATGCTCCAGCGCCTCATCCTCGGTTTTGACGAGACCCAGAACTTCCGTGCCCTTGATATCGAGGCCGGCGGCACCGGCGAAATGGATCTCGAAACCGGAATCGACGCAGATCACGCCGATATCCTTGCAGGTCGCCTCCGCGCAGTTGCGCGGACAGCCTGAGACCGCAAGTTTCAGCTTGGCGGGTGTCCACGAGCCCCACATGAATTTTTCGATGCGGATGCCAAGGCCGGTGGAATCCTGCGTGCCGAAGCGGCACCATTGCTGGCCGACGCAGGTTTTGACCGTGCGCAAACCTTTGGCGTAAGCCTGGCCGGAAATGAAACCAGCCTTGCCGAGATCGGCCCAGACCGCCGGCAGATCCTCCTTCTCGATGCCGAGAAGATCGATGCGCTGGCCGCCCGTCACCTTCACCATCGGGATTTCGAACTTGTCGACCACATCCGCAATCGCCCGGAGCTCGGAGGAAGAGGTGACGCCGCCCCACATGCGCGGAACGACGGAATAGGTACCGTCCTTCTGGATATTGGCGTGGACGCGCTCATTGATGAAACGCGACTGGTAATCGTCGGCATATTCATCCGGCCAGTCGCAGACGAGGTAATAATTGAGCGCCGGCCGGCATTTGGCGCAGCCGCAGGAGGTCTTCCATTCCAGCTCCTGCATCACGGCCGGGATGGTCTTCAGCCCCTTGGCCTTGATGAGACGGCGCACATCGTCGTGGCCGAGATCGGTGCATTTGCACATGGGCTGCACGGCAGCGGGATTATAGCTGTCGCCGAGCGTTATCGTCATCAGCTGCTCGACAAGGCCGGTGCAATTGCCGCAGGAGGCGGATGCCTTCGTGTGGGCGCGCACATCGTCCAGCGATGTCAGCCCCTTGGAGGTGATGGCCGATGTGATCTTGCCCTTGCAGACGCCGTTGCAGCCGCAGATTTCCGCATCATCCGGCAAGGCTGCAACGGCCGCCATAGGGTCCAGCGGCGACCCTCCCTGATAGGCCTGACCGAAAATCAGGGTTTCGCGCATGGCGGAAATATCGGTCGATTTCTTCATCAGATCGAAGAACCACGAACCATCAGCCGTCTCGCCGTAAAGCACCGCGCCGATGATGCGGTTTTCCTTGAGGATCAGGCGCTTATAGACACCGGCGGTGGCATCGCGCAGCACGATTTCCTCGCGGTCGTCGCCTTCTGCAAAATCACCGGCGGAAAACAGGTTGATGCCGGTGACCTTCAGCTTGGTATTGGTGACAGAGCCGTGATATTCGGCCGAGCCGCCACACAGCCGGTCCGCCAGCACCCGCGCCGATTCATAAAGCGGCGCAACGAGGCCATAACACATGCCACGATGCTCGGCGCATTCGCCAAGCGCATAGATCGAGGCGTCCGACGTCATCATGCCGTCATCCACCACGATGCCGCGATTGACGGCTATACCCGCCTCCTTGGCGAGACCCGAGGCAGGACGGATGCCGACCGCCATCACCACCATGTCGCCCTTGATGACCCGGCCGTCTTCCAGCTCGATGCCTTCGACCTTCTCCTCACCGAGAATGCATTTGGTATTGGCCTTGGTGATGATGTCGATGCCGCGCTCATTGAGCGCCTTTTCGAGAAGATAGGCCGCTGCTGGATCGAGCTGGCGCTCCATGATCGTCGGCATCAGGTGGATGACGGTAACGTCCATGCCCTGGCGCTTGAGGCCATAGGCGGCTTCCAGCCCTAGAAGACCGGCGCCGATGACGATGGCGCGGCCCTTGCCCTCGGCGATTTCCAGCATCTTAGTCACATCGTCGAGATCGCGGTAGGCGAGCACGCCCGGCAATTGGTGGCCGGGAACCGGAATGATGAAAGGCAACGAACCGGTGGCGATCACCAGCTTGTCGTAGGAAACCGTGATGCCGTTTTCGCTGGTCACGGTCTTTCTGTCGCGGTCGATGCCGGTGACCTTCGCGCCCTTGTGCAGCGTGACATTGTTAGCCGCATACCATTCGTCATTATGAATGACGATGTCTTCATAGCTCTTTTCGCCAGAAAGCACCGGCGAGAGCATGATGCGGTCGTAATTGACGCGCGGTTCGGCGTTGAAAATGGTGACGTCGTAAAGGCCGGGAGCGGTTTCGAACAGGTTTTCCAGCATGCGTCCCGGCGCCATGCCATTGCCGATGATGACGAGTTTTTGCGTCATGGGCGTTACTCCGCAGCTTCGACGAAGCGGTGACGTTCGTAAAGGAACTTCAGCACGGCCTCGCGGCATTTGAGGTAGGTCTTGTCGGATGCGAGCTCGATGCGGTTGCGCGGGCGTGCCAGCGGCACCTCCAGCACTTCGCCGATGTGGGCTGCCGGACCGTTGGTCATCATCACGATACGGTCGGAAAGCAGCACCGCCTCGTCGACATCATGAGTGATCATGACCATGGTGTTGCCAAGCCGGGCGTGGATTTCCATCACCGCGTCCTGGAGATGGGCGCGGGTCAGCGCGTCCAGCGCACCGAAAGGCTCGTCGAGCAGCAGGATCTTCGGCTCCATGGCGAGCGCGCGGGCAATGCCGACGCGCTGTTTCATGCCGCCGGAAATTTCAGACGGTTTCTTGTCCCTGGCATGGGCCATCTGCACGAGATCGAGATTACGCATGACCCAGTCATGCCGCTCGGCCCGGGTCTTGGTATTGCGGAAGACCTTCTCGACAGCAAGGTTGACGTTTTCATAAACCGAAAGCCATGGCAGCAGGCTGTGGTTCTGAAACACGACGGCGCGTTCCGGGCCGGGCTCGTTGACCTCGCGGTTTTCGAGCAGAACGGCACCGGCAGACACTTTCGTCAGTCCGGCGATGAGATTGAGCATGGTGGATTTGCCGCAACCGGAATGGCCGATGACGGAGACGAATTCGCCTTTTTCGATGGTGAGATTGATGCCTTTCAGCACCTCGGCGCGCGAACCGCCCTTGTCGAAATATTTGTCGATGTGATCGAGCTTCAGATAAGCGTTCATGATCGTCGCCCTCTTAATTTGCCGCAGCGCCGCGGGTGATGACCTTGCCGAGCGCCGCCACCAGCTTGTCGAGCACGAAGCCGACGACGCCGATGTAGACGAGCGCCACGATGATGTCGGGCAGGCGCGAGGAATTCCACGCATCCCAGATGAAGAAACCGATGCCGACGCCGCCGGTCAGCATTTCCGCCGCGACGATTGCGAGCCACGAAAGGCCGACACCGATACGCAGGCCGGTGAAGATGTAGGGTGCCGCCGAAGGCAGCATGATCTTGAAGAAGAATTCCAGCTGGTTGAGCCGCAGCACCTGCGCCACGTTGCGGTAGTCCTGCGGAATATTGCGCACGCCGACTGCGGTATTGATGATGACCGGCCAGATGGAGGTGATGAAGATCACGAAAATGGCCGAAGGATTGCTGTCCTGAAAGGCGGCCAGCGAAAGCGGCAGCCAGGCAAGCGGCGGCACGGTGCGCAGCACCTGGAAGATCGGATCGAGACCGCGCATGGCCCAGACCGACTGACCGATCACCGCACCGAGAATGATACCGGCAATGGCGGCGAGGCCGAAACCGTAAGCCACACGCTCCAGCGAGACCAGCACGCGCCAGCCAAGGCCGATATCCTGCGAACCATTATGGAAGAACGGCGATACGATGAGATCGTAGCTCTCCTCGAAAACCTGGCTCGGGGGCGGCAGCGATGAGCCGGGGGCGGAACAGAGCAATTGCCAGACGCCCAGCAGAATGGCGAGGACGATGAACGGCGGTACGATGTTGCGGGCAGCGGCCGCACCCCATTTGCGCAGATCGATCCGCGGCGACTGTTTCGGCGCAAGCGACACGACGTTTGCCTTCTGCGCTATCGGCTGCTGCGGCTCTTCGTTGAATTTTCGGGCCAATGCGGACATGGGCGTTTCCTCTTGATTTCGGTTGCGGTCTGGGGCTCGCCCCTCATCCGGTCTTCACTCGCGCCGGTTGGGCAGCGCATCTGGCGGATGAGGGGCGATACCCCCGGGTCTCCTCCTCAGGAGGCCGCCTTGATGGACAGGCTTTCGAGATAGGCCGACGGATTTTCCGGGTCGAAGACCTTGCCGTCGAAGAAGGTTTCCTTGCCGCGCGAGGTGGAGGCGGGAAGATCGGCAACGCCGAGATCCTTGGCCGCCGCGCGCCAGATATCATCTCGGTTCACCTTCTCCACCAGCGCTTTCACATCCGTATCGGGTGCGAATTTGCCCCAGCGGATGTTTTCCGCGATGAACCAGCTGTCGTGGCTGCGGAAGGGATAGGAGGCATGGTCCTGCCAGAACTTCATCTGCAGGCCGGTATTTTCGAGCACGCGGCCGTTGCCGTAATTGATATTGCCCTTCAGGCGGCCAAGCACATCCTTCGGCGGCACGTTGAACCATTGGCGTTTGCCGAGGATGGTGGACATTTCCTCCTTGTTCGCCATTTCATCGCACCATTGCTGCGCTTCCATCACGGCCATCAGCAGCGCCTTGGTGGCGTTGGGGTTCTTTTCCACCCAGTCGGCGCGCATGCCGAGCGCCTTTTCCGGATGGCCCTTCCAGAGTTCGCCGGTGGTACAGGCGGTGAAACCGATGCCCTGATTGACAAGCTGCTCGTTCCAGGGTTCGCCCACACAGAAGACGTCCATATTGCCGACCTTCATATTGGCGACCATCTGCGGCGGCGGAACGACGATGGTGGAGACGTCCTTGTCCGGATCGATGCCGCCGGCGGCCAGCCAGTAGCGGATCCAGAGATCATGCGTGCCGCCGGGGAAGGTCATGGCGGCCTTGATTTCCTTGCCTTCGGCCTTCTTTTTCTCGAAAGCCGCCTTGAGCTTGGAGGCATCCAGCTGAACGCCGGTTTCTGCATATTCCCTGGCGACGGAAATGCCCTGGCTGTCGAGGTTGAGGCGGGCGAGGATGGCCATCGGCACCGGCACATTATTCTGGGTCACCTTGCCGGTATGCATGAGATAGGGCATGGGCGTCAGGATGTGTGCGCCATCGATGCCGTTCGATACGCCGCCGAGCACGAGATTGTCGCGCGTCGCACCCCAGGAGGCCTGTTTCAGAACCTCGACATCCGGCATGCCGTGTTTGGCGAACAGACCCTTTTCCGCCGCAATGATGAGCGGAGCGGCATCGGTGAGCGCGATGAAGCCGATTTTCGCGCCTTTCACCTCGGGCTCAGCGGTGGCTGCGAAAGCACCGGACGGAAAGGCCACGCGCACGGCGCTGACAAGGGCGGCGGCGGCTGTCGTCTTCAGTATCGTGCGGCGGCTGACATCGCCGGAGAATATCTTTTTCATTCGCATGTTCCCCTTATTGGGCCACCTCTGCGGGTGACGCTTTCGCTTGCGAAAAAACCTGAAAATAAAAAAACGCCGCTCGGTGTTTGCGCCTGCGGAACGGGAGGTGTTCCGGGCAGCAAAACCTTGCGACGTCTGTGTCTTGTGAAAGCGCCTATGCCGCGCCTTGCTTGCCCCGATCGCCGTTGACCGGTGCAAAAAACAAGAAGCAAGAGGCGTGCCAATTTATAAAATGTAGATTATATTATTGAAAATAAAGGATTATTTTTAAAATCGATCTACTGATTAAATTTTAATCAGCGCGTTTTCTGTCTTCCATTTGTGCAAAGAGAAGAATCCTGCGCTTGAAATTTGCGCAGCCCGCAAGGCAAGACGACGCTTACGTCTCGCCTGAAGTCGGAGAAAACGGTGCGGCGGTGCGCACGGAAAAGGCGTTCACGTAGCCGGTAATGTCGGCGGGATCGAATACGAGGCCATCCACGAAACGGTCCTGCTCTTCCTGCCCTTCGATGCGGATATCGGCATCGTCAGGTGCATTGGCGTCGCCCAGCGCCGCCCGATAAATATCCGGCCGGTAGGCAGACAGGGCGGCCTCCACACCGGCCTGGGAAAACTCGGCCTGCCCCCAGCGGATCATCTGGCTGTAGATCCACAATGCCTGGCTCTGGCGCGGATAATTGGCGTGACCATCGTGGAAGATGAAATAATTGTCGATCACCCGGCGGTTGCCCTGGCTGTCGATACTGAATTCACCGGCAAGCACACGGCGAATGATACCTTCCGGTGCGCCGATATAACGGGGATCGGCAAGGGCAGCGCTGAGATCATCGTGATTTTCGGCTAGGTCGCACCAGCGCGCGGCGGCATCGAGCGCCTTCAGCAACCGTCCGACCGTTTCCTGCTGGTTTTCCGCCCATTCGGGTCGCATGCCGATGACTTTTTCCGGTGCGGAAGGCCACAAATCCTGCTTGGCCGCAACGATGCGACCGACACCGCGCTCGGCGGCGACGATGTTCCACGGCGCTCCGACGCAGAAACCGTCAATGGCCCCTGCGGCAAGCGCATCCGAGGTCAATGGCGGCGGCACGACCACAAGCTTGACATCGTGATCGGGGTGAATGCCGCCGGCGGCAAGCCAGTAGCGAAACTCGTAATTATGCGATGAAAATGGATAGGTCATGCCAAGCGTCGGCGGCGGTTCGCCGCGGGCGCGCATATCATCGAGCACCCGCTTCAACGCCTCGGCATTTTCGAGCGCTCCGGCCGTTTCGGAAAGCCCGGTCAAAGTCTTCATCCGTGCAAACAGCCGGGTCGAAAGCGTGATCGCATTGCCGCCGCGCCCGAGTGAAAAGGGCGTGATCGTCGGCGACGGATTTGAGCCAAGCCCGAGCATGGAGGCGACGGGCATCGGCGACAGCATGTGGGCGATATCGAATTGCCGAAACGCCAGCCGGTCGCGCACATTCGCCCAGGAAACATCCTTGACGAGATCGAGCGAAAGGCCTTCGCGTTCTGCGAAACCGAATTCGGCCGCAGCAATCAGGACGGATGCGTCGACAAGCGGAATAAAGCCGGCACGCAGAATTTTCTGCCGGTCGCTGCCGACGATTGCCGGTGCTTGCGTTACGCCGCTGTCTGATCCGGCCGTTTTTTCCGGTGCCGCCATATCATTCACTCCACACTGTCCGACCGGCGGTTCGTTACATCAACAGACCGGCCGCGGTGACCACGCTTTGCGCGATCTCGGAAATCTTCTTCTTCTCGTTCATTGCGGTTTGCCGCAAAAGGGCAAAGGCCTCCTCTTCGGAAAGGCCGCGCATCTTCATCAGAATGCCCTTGGCGCGCTCGATGACCTTGCGTTCCTCAAGCGCCGATTTCGCTTCGGCAAGTTCCCGCTGAAGACGGCTGAAGGCATTGAAGCGGCTGACCGCCATATCGAGAATGGGCTTGACCCGCTCCTTCTTCAGCCCGTCCACCACATAGGCGGAAACGCCCGCCTCGACGGCCGCCTCAATGGACGCGGTGTCGGAGCGATCGACAAACATGGCGATCGGCCGGCCGACCGTGCGGGTAAGCTGGAACAGATGCTCCATCATGTCACGATTGGGATTTTCGAGATCGATGAAGATGACATCGGGCTGCAGCGTCTCGATGGTGCGCGCCACCCCGTTCACCTCGTGGATGACGGTGACGCGATGATAGCCGGCCTCGCGCAGCCCCTCCTCGATGATGGAGGCGCGGATCGCGTTTTCGTCGATAACGAGAATGGTCAGGTCGCGAAGCGTCATGTCAGCATTGATGACGCAGCGCAGCAAACTTGGCAATCGGCTGCGGCTGCAAAAAATGGCGGGAGCGGCAAGGGTCATTTTCTCCACTGCCGCCCGTCATGTCAGGAAGCGTGTTCGACGGCGCGTTCAAGCGCCTTCAGAACCGTCCGCTCGGACAGATTGAGATAGATTTCCATCTCGTCGCCGGCCTCTTGCGCCTTGCCCTCTTCCATCAGCGACAGGATCTTGCTGTTCATGTCCACGAAGGGGGAATGAAGCTGTTCGGGATCTTTCAGCAAACCGAAACAAAGCCTGAGTTCAGCGGCGATACGCTCGTAAAAATCGCTGAGGCGAGCGCTGTCGAGAAGATCGACGACGGCGGCGTGAAATTTCATGTTGGCGCTGCCCACACCCAGCCAGTCTGCATCTTCACGCTTGACCTTGGCGTCCTCGACCGCTGCCCGCATCGTCTTGATTGCGGGATGCTTGTGCCAGGCCTGGCGAAGTGCGCCGCATTCCACCATGCGTCGCACCCTATAAATATCGATGACCGAGGACATGGTGGGAACGGCGACGAACACGCCGCGATTTGCCTCGTGGCGCAGAAGCCCGTCCTTGGTCAGCAACCGGAAAGCTTCGCGCAGCGAATTGCGCGAGACGTCGAAACGTTCACTGAAGGCTGCCTCTGATAGGCGCTGTCCCGGCATCAACTCGCCGGAGATCAGCAGGGTGCGAATACCCTTGGCCAATCGATCCGCAAGCGGCAGACCCTCTATCGTTTCGGTCATGGCGCTCCTTTCCTTAAGAGCAATGCAGCATCGGGAATTCCGTGACAGGCATGTTCGGACACGGCATGATTGCCCATAGCACAAAGCATTAGCAAAGCACGAAAAAAACGTGATTAAATCCTGCCCATTACGTCCAACAAATGGACAAAATGAAAGAACGATAACTTTATATTGTTGAACAAAGTTGACAATTTCGCAGAACAGGACAAGATCGTCCGCATAAAGCATCCGCGAGGGGCGGATTGCGACAGGAGCGGAGAAAATCCATGGAGCAGAAAAAGCTCACCCCGACTGCCGATATGAAAATGTCAAAACGCGCATCCCTGATGGGGGCGATCTTCCTGATGGCGACATCCGCCATCGGTCCCGGCTTCATCACGCAGACGGCGACATTCACGACCCAGCTCGGTGCCGCCTTCGCCTTCGGCATCCTCGCCTCCATCCTCATCGACTTCGTCGTCCAGCTCAACATCTGGCGTATCGTGACGCTGACGCGCATGCGCGCATCCGATATTGCCAATGCCGCCATTCCCGGTTCGGGTTATCTTCTGGCCATTCTCGTCATTATCGGCGGCCTGTTCTTCAACATCGGTAATATTGGCGGCACCGGCCTTGGCCTGAATGCCATTTTCGGGCTGGACCCGAAAATCGGCGGCGCCATCAGCGCGGTCTTTTCCATCGCCATCTTCGTTTCCAAACGCGCAGGCCTTGCCGTCGACCGGTTCATCATTTTCGCCGGCATCCTGATGATCGTGCTGACACTTTATGTGGCCTTCGTTTCCGCACCGCCGGTGGGTGACGCCTTCCGCCAGACCTTCCTGCCGGATACGATCAATTTCGCAACCATCACCACCATCGTCGGCGGCACCGTCGGCGGCTACATCACCTATTCCGGCGCGCACCGGCTGCTGGACCGGGGCATGGTCGGCATCGAAAACCTGCCGGCCGTCAACCGCGCGGCGCTGACCGGCATCGCCGTCACCGGCGTCATGCGCTATGTGCTGTTCCTCGCCATTCTCGGCGTCGTCGCCAGCGGCGTCATCATCGATACGTCGGGCCAGGCCGCCAATCCGGCCGCACAGGCCTTCCGTTCGGCTGCAGGCGATCTCGGCTTCCGGCTCTTCGGCATCATCTTCTGGGCAGCGGCCATCACCAGCGTCATCGGCGCGGCCTATACCTCAGTTTCATTCCTGCCCGTCTTCAAGCAGGACATGACCGAACGTGCCCGCAACATGGCGACAGTCGTTTTCATCGCCGTCTCACTCGTCTGCTACCTGCTGATCACCACGCCGCCCGCCGCCATGCTGGTCTTCGTCGGCGGCCTGAACGGCCTCATCCTGCCCATCGGCCTCAGCATCTTCCTGTTCGCCGCATGGAAACGCGAAGACCTGATGGGCGGCTATCGTTACCCGCGCATCCTGCTTGTGCTTGGCGTTCTGACCTGCGCATTGACATGGTACATGGGCTACAAGTCCGCCGGCACCATCTTCGGCCTGCTCGGCCTGTAATAAACTAGTGTTTTACGCATTTTCCGGACGCAAAACCGCTACGCACTTTTGCTGGAAATGCTCTGAAGGGAGGCAAACATGGCCGCTATCGATCTCAACAGCGATCTTGGCGAAAGTTACGGCGCATGGCGCATGGGAGACGACGAAGCGATGCTCGCTATCGTTTCAAGCGCCAACATCGCCTGCGGATTTCATGCCGGCGATCCGGCCGGTATCTACCGCACCGTCAAGGCCGCCGCCGAAAAAGGCGTGGTCGTCGGCGCCCATGTCTCCTATCCGGACCGCGTCGGCTTCGGCCGCCGCGATCTGGACGCGACCTCGGAAGAACTGATCGCCGATGTCATCTACCAGATCGGGGCACTGAAAGGCGTCGCCGCCGCTGCCGGCACAACGGTGCGTTACGTGAAACCGCATGGCGCGCTTTACAACCGCATCGCCAACGATGCGAAACAGGGGCAGGCCGTCATTGACGGCATCAAGGCCATCGATCCTTCGCTGGTGCTGATGGGTCTTGCGAACGCGCCCATCCTCGATCTTGCCCGCAAGGCAGGTCTTGCCGTCGTCGCCGAAGCTTTCGCGGATCGCGCCTATACGCCTCAGGGCCAACTCGTCTCCCGCCGCGAAGCCGGTGCCGTGCTGCATGACGCGGCCAAAATCGCCGACCGCATGGTGCAGCTTGCCCGCGAAGGCACGCTGGAGGCCATCGATGGCAGCATCATAAAAATCGAAGCGCAATCCATCTGCGTGCACGGCGACAGCCCCGGTGCCGTCGCCATCGCCCAGGAAATCCGCCGCCGTTTCGAGGCTGATGGCATCGACATCCGCTCTTTCGCATCCAATCGTTGAAAGGATAGCCGATGACGATACCGACATCCTATCTCAACCACACCAACGCGGACGCCGCACGAAAGGCCCGTGCGACCTATCGCGACGGCCTCGTCGCCCCAACTTCCGGCATTGCACCCGGCTTCACGCAGGCGAACATGATCGTGCTGCCGCGCGACTGGGCCTTCGATTTCCTGCTTTACGCGCAGCGCAATCCCAAACCCTGCCCGGTGCTGGACGTGTCCGATCCCGGTTCGCCGACAACGCTGCTCGCGCCCGGCGCAGATCTGAGAACCGACCTGCCGCTCTACCGCATCTGGCGGGACGGCAAGCTCGTCGAGGAAACAGCGGATGCAACCGCCGCCTGGGCGGAGCGCGATGATCTCGTCGCCTTCCTGATCGGCTGCAGCTTCACCTTCGAAACGCCGATGGTGGAAGCGGGCATCGAAATCCGCCATATGACCGACAAGAGCAATGTGCCGATGTATCTCACCAACCGACCCTGCCGCCCGGCCGGTCGGCTGAAGGGCAATATGGTCGTTTCCATGCGGCCGATCCCGGCCTCCCGGGTCGCCGATGCTGCGACCATTTCGGGACGTTTTCCGGCCGTACACGGGTCGCCCGTGCATGTCGGCGCACCGGAAGAGATCGGCATCACCGATCTTGCAAAGCCTGATTTCGGCGATGCGGTGCGGATCGAGCCGGGCGAAGTTCCGGTGTTCTGGGCCTGCGGCGTCACACCCCAGGCCGCCGTGATGGCGTCGGGCGTACCCTTTGCGATCACCCATGCGCCGGGGCACATGTTCATCACCGACATTCCCGATTCAGCCTATCACGCGTGAGGACATGATGCGTTTTCTCCCCGTCAGCCTCACCACCATTCTTGTCGAACTTGCCGATCTCGATGAAACGCTGGCGCTTTTCGCCTCGCTTCAGAACGATCCGGTCGAAGGTATCGAAGAGACCGTGCCGGCTGCCCGCACCCTGATGATCCGCTTTCGCCCTGAGAAGATCGGTGCCGAAGCGCTGGTCGCGCGACTGGCAAGCCGCGATCTCTCGGCAAAAATCGCGCCTTCGGACAATCTCGTGGAAATCCCCGTCCACTATAATGGTGAGGACCTTGCCGATGTTGCCGAACTGACCGGCATGAGCATCGAAGAGGTCATCCGCCGCCACACCGAAAGCGAATTCACTGTGGCCTTTTGCGGGTTCGCTCCCGGCTTCGGTTATCTGGTCGGCGGCGATCCGGCGCTGCATGTGCCACGCCGGCAAAGCCCGCGCACCCGCATTCCGGCAGGTTCGGTGGCGCTGGCCGGCGCCTTCAGCGGCGTCTACCCGCAAAACAGCCCCGGCGGCTGGCAGATCATCGGCACCACGCCGGTGAAGATGTGGGATATAGACCGCGATCCCGGCGCGCTTTTCCAGCCGGGTTACCGCGTGCGTTTCTTCGACATGGACAAGGCCGGCAAAACGGTCGACATCCCCGTCTCGGAACCGCGCAGCGCCGGGAAAGACCGGGCAAAAGCAGGCCCGCATTTCGAGGTGCTCGCAGCCCCCATGCCCGCCATCTTTCAGGATCTCGGCCGCTTCGGCCAGACCGGACAGGGCGTTTCGGCCTCCGGCGCACTGGATCGTGGCGCGTTCAATGCCGCAAACCGCATCGTTGGTAACCCCGTCAACACGCCCTGTCTCGAACTGACGCTCGGTGGATTTTCCTTTAAAAGCACGAGCCGCGCCGTCATCGGCATTGCAGGCGCCCCCTGCCCCGTCACCATCACCACGGCAGATCGCAGCTTCGCGGCAAAGACCCATGGCCCGGTGCCGCTCGAACCCGGTGATGTGGTCACTTTCGGCCAGCCGCCAAAGGGCATGCGCTGTTATCTTGCGGTGCGCGGCGGCTTCGATGTCGAGCCGGTGCTCGGCAGTTTCGCAACGGATACGCTGGCTGTCGTCGGCCCAGAGCCGGTGGGTACAGGCGCCACCCTGCCGCTTAAGGGAGAGAAGACCGGCCTTTCCAGCGTATCGATCGACGAGGTTCCGGCCTTCGAACCGCCGGCAACGGGTGAGGTCGTCACGCTGGACGTCGTTCTCGGCCCCCGCACCGACTGGTTCACCCAGGAGGGCATCGACACGCTGACCGGCCAGCTCTGGCAGGTCACGCCGCAATCGAACCGCGTCGGCATCCGCCTTGCCGGCGACGTGCCGGTGGAGCGCAAGGACAGCGCCGAATTGCCGAGCGAAGGCACGGCGACGGGAGCGATCCAGATTCCCCATAGCGGCCAGCCGGTTCTCTTCCTTGCCGATCACCCCCTGACGGGCGGTTATCCCGTCATCGGCGCGGTCGCCGAATATCATCTCGATCTTGCGGGACAAATCCCCGTCAACGCCAAAATCAAATTCCGCCCGATCGGCCCCTTCGCCGAAATCGCGGCCAAGAACACAGAATTCCGAGGAGAAGAGCGATGAAAAAAGTGCTGATTGCCAATCGCGGCGAGATCGCGGTCCGCATCATCCGCGCATGTCGCGATTACGGCCTGCAATCGGTCGCCGTTTATGCCGATCCCGATCAGGATGCGCTCTTCGTCCGGCTGGCGGATGAGGCCTATGCGCTGGAGGGCGTGCGGCCGGCCGAGACCTATCTCGATATCGCCAAGCTGATTGCGATTGCCAAACGCGCCGGCGCGGATGCCATTCATCCCGGTTACGGTTTCCTGTCCGAACGCGCCGAATTTGCGCGTGCCGTTCTCGATGCCGGCCTCATCTGGATTGGCCCCGACCCGCATGTCATCGAGGCACTGGGCGACAAGGTAGAGGCACGGCGCATTGCCACCGGCGTCGGCGCACCGCTGGTCGCCGGCAGTGACGGTCCGGTGTCTTCCGCTGCCGAAGTCACGGCCTTCGCCGAAGAACACGGCTTGCCCGTCGCCATCAAGGCGGCCCATGGCGGCGGTGGTCGCGGCCTGAAGGTTGCGTGGAAGATGGAAGAGATCGCCGATCTCTACGAATCCGCGGTGCGCGAGGCAACGGCCGCCTTTGGCCGCGGCGAGTGTTTCCTTGAGCGCTTCCTTGACCGGCCGCGCCATATCGAGGCGCAGGTTCTGGCCGACAAGCATGGCAATGTGCTCGTCCTTGGCACCCGCGATTGTTCGCTGCAGCGCCGGAACCAGAAGCTGATCGAAGAGGCTCCCGCCCCGTTCCTCTCCGCCGAACAGCGGCAGAAAATCCATGCGGCTGCAAAAGCTATCTGCGCCGCTGCCGGTTATTCCGGCGCCGGCACGGTCGAATTCCTGCTCGGCGTCGATGGCACGATTTCTTTCCTCGAGGTCAATACGCGCCTGCAGGTGGAACATCCCGTTACCGAAGAAACCACCGGTATCGATCTCGTCATCGAGCAGTTCCGTATTGCTGAAGGCCAAAAGCTGCGGGTTCTCGAAACGCCGGAACCGCGTGGCCATTCGATGGAATTCCGCATCAATGCCGAAGATCCCGGCCGGGGCTTCCTGCCGACCCCCGGGTCGATCTCGGTTTTCAACGCCCCCTCCGGTCCCGGCATTCGCGTGGATAGCGGCGTCGTCAGCGGCTCCAGCGTGCCGGGCGTATTCGACTCGCTTATGGCGAAGCTGATCGTCACCGGTGCCGACCGCGATCAGGTTCTGCGCCGCGCCCGCCGCGCGCTCAAAGAATTCCGCATCGAAGGCATCGCCACCGTCCTGCCGTTCCATCGGGCCGCAATCGAAACCGAAGACTTCGTCGGAACTGACGGTTTCAAGGTTCACACCCGCTGGATCGAGACCGATTTCGCCGCCATGCCGGATGCCATGGAGCGCCCGGCACCGGCCGACGACCCTTCCGTCACCCGCACTTTTCTGGAAATCGACGGCAAGCGTGTATCGGTAGGTCTGCCCAGCCTGCTGCTCTCCAGCCTCGGTGCGGTTAGCGGCAACAGCGGGGCCGTTCCCGGCACCGCCGCCCCCAAGGAAAAGGAGGGCGAAATCACCGCCCCGGTTTCCGGCACGCTGCAGTCCTTCAAGGTAAAAGACGGTGATACGGTGTCGCAAGGCGATCTTCTGGCCGTCATGGAAGCCATGAAGATGGAGACGCAGATTATCGCCACCAAGGCCGGCAAAGTTCGCCTCATTGTCAAGGAAGGCGACTATCTGCAGGCGGGCGCAGCCCTTCTCGAGATAGCCGGCTAATATACGGACAGGCCACCGGCCTCACAATTGCAGATCGCGCATGGCTGGCGGCGGAACCCTTTCGCCGCCGGGCCGTTTATGGCGCGACCTGCTAACGACTGTGAGGGAAATATGGCCGGACGCACCTTGCTTCAGTTCTTCCATTGGTATTATCCGGACGGAGGGAAATTATGGAGCGAGGTGGCCGAAAAGGCCGAAAGCCTTGCCAAAATGGGCATCACCGATATCTGGCTGCCGCCCGCCTATAAGGGTGCTGCCGGCGGTTATTCGGTCGGTTACGATACCTACGATCTCTTCGACCTCGGTGAATTCGACCAGAAGGGCACCGTCGCCACCAAATATGGCGATCGCGCCGCCCTCGAACATGCGGGCCGGACGCTGAAGGAAAACGGCATCCGCGTCATTCATGACGTGGTTCTCAATCACAAGATGGGTGCGGATGAAAAGGAAAAGGTACGGGTTCGCCGCGTCAATCCCGAAGACCGTACCGAAATCGATGATGAAGACTTTCAGGCGCTGGCCTTTACCCGCTTCACCTTTCCCGGCCGCAACGGCAAACACTCCAAATTCATCTGGGACCTGAAGTGCTTCAGCGGTGTCGATCACATCGAAGAGCCGACCGAAGACGGTATATTCCGCCTCGTCAATGAGTATGGCGATGGGGAATGGAATGAGGAAGTCGATCAGGAAAACGGCAATTTCGATTATCTGATGGGTGCCGATGTCGAGTTCAGGAACCGGGCGGTTTACGAAGAGCTCAAATATTGGGGCCGCTGGCTCTCCGAGCAGGTGCAGGTCGATGGCTTCCGTCTCGATGCCGCCAAACATATTCCGGCCTGGTTCTTCCGCGACTGGGTCGACCATATGCGCGAAACGGTCGATCCCGATCTTTTCGTCGTGGCGGAATATTGGCACCCCGATCTCGAGGCGTTGAAAAGCTATCTGGAACTCGTCGACAAGCAGCTGATGCTTTTCGATGTCGCCCTTCACCACAGCTTCCACGATGCCTCGAAACAGGGCGGCGATTTCGATATGCGCAGCATCTTCGATGGTTCGCTTGTCTCCGCCGTTCCCGACCATGCAGTCACGCTGGTCGACAATCACGACACGCAGCCGCTGCAATCGCTGGAAGCGCCGGTGGAGCCCTGGTTCAAGCCTCTTGCCTATGCGATCATCCTGCTGCGCGAAGAGGGTGTGCCCTGCGTCTTTTATCCCGATCTGTTCGGCACGAGCTATACCGACACCGGCAATGACGGCAACGAGTATAAAATCGATATGCCCGCCATTGAATGCCTGCCGAAACTCATCGAGGCCCGCAGCCGTTTCGCCAACGGAGCCCAGACGGATATTCTCGACGATGCAAGCTGCATCGCCTTTATTCGCCACGGCGCCGCCGATGCGCCGGGCTGCGTGGTGGTGATGTCGAATGGCGAGCCCGCAGAAAAGCAGATCGATCTCGGTCCCGATCACGCCGGGGCGGTCTGGCGCGACTTTCTCGGGCACCGTGAAGAACGGATTACCCTCGATGAGAGCGGCAAGGGCGTCTTTCCCACCAATGGCGGCAGCGTCAGCGTCTGGGTTGCCGCCGATTCCGAGTGAGAAACAAGCGTTCCGGTTCGGAAATCCCGTTCATTCCGCAGAAACGAGGCGGCGCGGACCTGCGCCGTCATCGGCCAGAACATCGTTCGGATTGCGCAACGGACAATCATCCAGCGAAAGGCACCCGCAACCGATACAGCCGGTAAGCTGATCGCGCAGCATGATCAGGCTGTTGATGCGAAGCTGCAGCATTTCCCGCCAGGATTGGGAAAACCTGCGCCAATCGGCCGTCGTTGCCACCCGATCCTGCGGCAGATCGGCCATCGCATCCCGGATGATGCTGAGCTGTATACCCGCTCGTTGCGCGATGCGGATGATGGCGATACGCCGCAGGACGGCGCGATGATAACGACGCTGGTTACCGGCAGTTCGCCAACCTTCAATCAGCCCCTTCGCCTCATAAAAATGGATGGTGGACACGGCGATGCCGCTGCGGCGGGCAACCTCCCCAACCGTCAGGCTGTGCTTGAATACGGTATTTTCCATTCTGGCTCCTGCTTCCGTAACGATTTCCGCTCGGAAAACGCGGAAACATAGTGAAGAGCAGCCGGTATAATTCCTCAACCATAGTTGAGGTCAATAGGCGATAGCCCAAAAAAAGAGGCGCCCAAAGGCGCCTCCAAATTTCGTGAATGTGGCCACGGATCAGAACTTCGCTGTCATGCTGATCCAGAAATGGCGGCCTTCCATGACGGTGTTGAAATCGTCGGTGCCGACATCCTTGTCGAAGACATTATAAATGGCGGCATTGAGATCGACATTTTCGGCAACCGCATATTTCGCGCCGATATCGAGGGTCGTGTAGGCGTCATATTTACGCCCGGCCTTGCCGTTGATCGTCACAGGCGTGCCGTTGGTGCCGATGCGTGGGCCGGCATTGATTTCCGATCCGTGGTAATTCAGCGAGGCCCAGGCTTCCAGACCGTCGATTGGGGTCACCCAGTCGCCGCGCAGATTGGCCATATGTTCCGGCGTGCGCGCCAGCGGGAAGCCTTCATAATCGCCGGTTTTCTGTTCGGAATGGGTATAGGTATAGTTGCCGCGCAGCGTCAGGTCCGGCGTCGCATACCATGTCGCCGTCAGTTCCACGCCCTGAATGACCGCATCATCGATGTTGTAATTGTACCAGAGACGATAGTTGCGGTCTTCGCTCCAGCGGGCAGGCGTTCCATCCGGATTGAGCACCAGCGCGTTGGAAATCTTGTCCTTGAAATCGGTATAGAAATAGGTAGCGCCGAGAGCGACGTCGCCATTGTCCCAAAGCGCAGCCACTTCATAGCTCGTGCTCTTTTCCGCTTCGAGGCTAGGATCGCCGATGATCACGCCGCAGGTGCCGCTCGGGCCATAGGTGCAACCGCCACCACCCGTCGTATAGGCGTAACCCGGTGCGATCTGGCGGATTTCCGGGGCGCGGAAACCGGTAGAGATGCCGCCCTTGATGGTCAGTTCCTCGGTCGCGCTCCAGACGCCATAAAGGCGCGGGCTGAAATGATTGCCGTATTTCTCGTGATTATCGAGACGAAGACCGCCCGTCAGCGCAAAATTATCGACAATGCGCCATTCATCCTCAAGGAAGAGCGCCCATTGCGTCGCCGAAAATGTCTCGTCGCGGCCGGTGCGGCGTCCCGGGTTCTGGTCGGTCAGCCGCGCCTCGAAATATTGTCCGCCTGTGACCAGCGTGTGGTTGCCGAACAATTCGAACGGCGTCGTGAACTTGCCATCGAGAACGGTGTTGCGCACTTCCGGCGAGCGCGGGTTTTCTGTCACGCGGCCGGTGCGGATATTTCTGGTGAAGTTGGTACGCTCCGCCCATTCCTGCTGGAACGAGAATTCGGATGTGGTCGGCCCCCAGCGGCCGGTATGCGACAATGACCAATGGTCGCGCGTGTTGGTATTGTAGGTGCCGTTGGCGTCGGTTGCCGCCAGCGTGTCGCCGGGCTCGGCGCTGCGGCGCAGCCGCGTCTTGCCGCCTTCGAGATAGATGTCGTGATCCTCGTTCGGCGTAAACGTCAGACGACCGTTGAAATCATATTCCTTGGCGCCCGTGGTGCCGCTCAGAATACGGTCTTCGCCGCGTGTGAAACCCCTGCCCCAGAGCTGCAGACCGAGCTGGTCCTTCAGGATCGGTCCGTTGGCGTACCAGGAGACCTGGCCGCTATTGCCGAATTTGGAATGCTGCTGAACCGTGCCTTCGGTGGTGACGGAACCTGACCAGACATCGCCGACCTTGCGGGTGATGATGTTGATGACACCGCCCATGGCATCCGAACCATAAAGCGAGGACATCGGCCCGCGCACCACTTCGATGCGCTCGATCGCCGAAACCGGCGGCACGAAACTCTGTTCGAAGCCGGAATTGCCGTTGGTGCGGGCATCGCGCGTGCTCTGCCGCTTGCCGTCAACCAGAACCAGCGTGTAAGCACCGGGCAGACCGCGAATGAAAATATCCTTTTCATTGGCAATGCCGGTGACGGATACGCCCTGAACTTCCCGCAGGGCATCGGTCAGATCGCGATAGGACCCCTTTTCCAGATCTTCCCGCGTCACAACCGTGATGCTGGCCGGAGCGTCCTTCACATTCTGCTCGAAACCGGATGCGGTGACGACGATCTGCTGAAGAACCGTGTTCCCCTCAGACGCCTGCTGCGCAAAAACGGGCAGAGCAATGCTAAGGGCCGTTCCCGCCATTGCTGCCGAAAGACCGGCCTTTATTATCGTCGCGGACTTTTCGCGGCCGCGGTACTTCAATTCCATGTTATGCCCCCGCATTTAACTTGAGAATTTAACCCCACTTATTTAGGAGGGGGTGCGGGCGCAACGCGTTTGTTTTCGAACAGTTCTAAATTCCAGAAATTGCAAAAAGGGCTCCCCGGACAAGCGGTGGAGTAAAAAAATCGCAAGATGACAACCGGCAAGAGAAAAGATGAACCAGCCTCCACGACAAAGCCCGACAGGCTTGGGCAGCTGAAACTACTTGTCGCTTTCGATGCGTTGTTGCGGGAAGGCAGCGTCAGCCGCGCGGCGGCGGGCATGGGACTGCCGACATCTTCCATGAGCCGCATCTTGCAGCAGCTGCGCGAAAGATACGGCGACCAGCTTTTTCTGCGCACCGGTCAGGGCCTGCGTCCCACCCCCTTTGCTGAAAACATGCGGCTGCGAATTCGCTCGCTGGCGGCGGAGGCCGAGAACCTGATCGACTATTCGCAGGAAAAACCCGCCGCCCCGGCCAACGCCAGTGCAAGCGGCTGGGAGCGGCCCGTGCTGATGAAGGCGCCGCCGCTTTCGCTTCGCCCCAGCGTTCTTCTGGAAGGTCAGCCAACACCGGAAAACATCGCCGACCGTCTTGCGCGCATCGGCCACAATGCCGATCCGCAGCAGAGGCTTGCCAAATACATCGCAACCTGCGCGATGGGCATCGGCAACAGCCGCCCGCTCAGCCATGTGGAAGCGATGGACGCGCTCTCTATCATTCTCGATGGCGATGCCGACCCGATACAGATAGGCGCGCTGCTTGCAACCATGAATTATCGCGGCGTGACCGCGGCGGAGCTTGCCGGTTTCATCGAAGCCATGTGGCGACATATAGAGAGGGATCAGCAAGCTCCTGCATCGGCGGATCTCGACTGGCCCGCTTATATGTCGCCGAAACATCGCGATGCGCCGTGGTTCCTCCATTCCGCGCGTCTTGTCGCCATGGCGGGATACAGCGTCCTGCTGCACGGGCATGTGGGGCAGGGAGAAAACGGCGGCAAGCTTGAACTTGCAGCACAGGCCTGCGGCATTCCCCTTTGCCACTCGCTTTCGCAGGCGGCGAAAGCCACAGCCTCGGAGCGCATCGCCTACCTGCCGATCGGTGGTCTGTCCCTGCAGTTTCAAAGCCTGCTCGGCCTGTACGGCATTCTGGAGATGCGCCTGCCGCTCAACACGGTCGTGCATCTTCTCAATCCGCTTCGCGCCAGAAGCACGATCATCGGCGTCGCCCGCCCGTCCTATCAGGAACTTCATCGGGACACGGCGCGACTGCTTTCGGTGGAAAACCTCGCCATTCTCGGCAATACGCGGGATTTTGCGCAATTCACGCCGTTTCGCAGCACCCGGATTTTCGGTCTTTCGAAGGGCAGGGATGTGGAATTCATCGTTCCTGCACGCGAAACGCCGCCCGCCGAAATGCCGACCATGTTCACAACCTTCGAATATTGGCGGGCGGTATGGACGGGTGCCGCAAGGGACGAAAGGGCAGAAACCATTATCATCTCGACGGCAGCCATCGCGCTGATGCTGGTCAACGATATGGCGCTGCCCTTCGAGGAAGCCTATGCCCGCAGCCTTCGGCTCTGGAACGACAGGGCGCGCAATCTGGTCAACGCCTGATCAGCGATCAGGCATTGGCGACCGCCCTTTTCAGCGCCAGATATTCCCAAAGGGCGACAAGCAGAAGAATTGCCGTGCTCACCAGTTGCAGCACGAAAAGCGGAATACCCGGCACCGGCAAAAGCAGGCAGAGCGCCGCCACGCCGGCAAAATGCGAAACCGGTCGCTGATAGGCGGCGGCGATCTTGACGCCGATATTGCCGGCCAGAAACAGGACCGGACCGCCGAGAATGGCGAGCGCCTCACGCATCGTTGCGCCATCCCGCGCATGGGAGAGGCTGAAATCTTCACCCACCGCCGTCAGGATGATACCCGCCACGATGGGCAAATGCCCGTAGTTAAAAAGATTATGGGCGATCTTCGCCTTTTCTTCGGCATTCTCGGCTTTTCTCGACGCCTCTTCCTGCCCGTGATGGAAATAAATCCACCACATCGCCACGGTACTGACGAAAGCGGAGCAGAAGACGATAAACGTCAGGCCCGAATTCATATATTCGGTGGCCGTGCGTCCCGTGGTCAGGATCGTTTCGCCAAGGCAGATGATGACGAAGAGCGCACATCGCTCCGCCAGATGCTCGCCGGAAAGATGCAGCCTGTCCTCGTCGCTCGAGGCTACGCCCGGCACGACATAACGGCAGGCGGGGCCGGCATATTCAATTGCAAGTGCGATGCCCCACAGGAGAATGCGATCGGCCAGATCGACGAGCCCACCGGCCAGCCAGAACAGGCTCGATACCACGAGCCAGATCGTCACGCGCACGAAGACCAGATAAGACTGCCGGTCTTCACCCCTGAACGCATAGAGGGCGAACAGGCTTCGACCGACCTGCATCACGCTGTAGATCAGGGCGAAGACGAGGCCCTGTTCCGCAAAAGCCTCCGGCAGCGCGATGGCCAGCAGAACGCCGCCGAACATCAGCACGAACAGCAGGATCCTGACTGGCTCCTTTTCCGTGTTCAGCAGGTTTGTGATCCAGGTGGTGTGTATCCATAGCCACCAGAGCGACAATATCAGGATGCCAGCCTCAAGCGCAGCCGTCGGCCCAAAATCCTTGGCCAGAGCGTGGGAGAGTTGGATCAGCGCGAAAACAAAAACCAGATCGAAGAACAGTTCGGGGAAGCTGGCCTTGCCGGCGTCCTGGCCCTCCTGCCTTATCCAGCTTTCCGCATCCGCTTTGCGTTCTTGAAGCTCACCCCCGGTTCTCATTCCACCTCCGCCGCAAGATTTCGACCGGTCTTCTCACCACGCCCCCTCACCGTTGCGACAAAGCCTCTTCGCTCCCCGATACAACGGGGTTCGACCTTCGGCCGGGAAACTCCAGCGCCCGCGCATTGTCGGGATAAAAGCGCGGCCCAACCAGACGGACTTTCTTCCCAGAGACGTCGGTAATGTAGTTCGGGGTCGCAGCCTTGGGCGAAAGTGGAATGCTGTCGGCGCTGGAAACCGCAAGCGTGCTGACCTCGAGAGGCTGGGCAATTGCAGGCAGGCTCGCCATCGCGGTGAGTGCGGCTGAGAGAATAAATGATCTTGGAAACATGGGACGCATATCCTGGCACAATTGGTTGCGCCATAAACAGCCCTCGCCCGCTTTGGTTCCGCCGCTCGTCAGCGATCCCCATCAAGGTAGGAGCTATATTGAACATAGTCGGCGCTCGGTTGCCCACCGACAATCTCCGGCGGTCGACCTTCACCACCGGGCAGATGGCCAGTGTTTTCGAGCTCCGCTCTCAGGAGCTTTTCGATAGCCCTTTCCCGCGGCAAGGCGTTATCCGCCATGTAGAGGGCGACGGCCAGTTCCATGTCATCCGGAAAATTCATCAGCTCAGCCATCCGTTCAAGCAATCAAGCCCAAACGCAGGACCTTGTAGAAAGTTCAACTTCGCCGCCCTCGGCGCGGGGCTTTGTCAATCCCCCGTCCAGTCACTTCCGATGGGGCCATATCCCGGTTTTGTGGCGCTCGGGCATGGACTTCCATTCAGTACCCAACACGTGTTTTGCCACGTGCTTCTTGCATACAGATTGCACTTTTCCGCTCTTCTCGTCGCCATTTCGACGAAAAACAGCCTCGACTCAAGCGATTGAAACCAATCAGGGAAAAACGCAAACGAAAGCTAAATAGAACTTAGTTTTCATTACTTTGCATTAACCATAGAAATCCACCGGCTGCACTGTTGCTACAGCACCCTCATGCGAATCTCTTTCTACTTGCGGAAACGGCGTTAATGTAACTTCCGTCTGCTTTTTCCGCAAGCGATGACCATTTCGCGCGGCCCGTGAGAACTCACGAAAGCATGTTCGCCTCCATGGTGTCCTTACGCCCTCGCAACTGCGCCAGAAGCATTGTCTGCACATCGAAGCCGCCTTCCTGCGCCTTACGGGTCAGATTACGCAGATATCCGCCGAGCGAGCTTATCTGGTCCGCTTTCTGCAAAAGGCATGCGAGAATGGCTGCCGTTCCCTGTCGGCCGAATGTGAGGAGGGCATCCTGATACGCTGACTGGCTGATGTTGAACATTGTTTTGATGACGGATGTCGCCACTTCAAGATCGCGCCATCCGGTAACCGCTCCGCCTGGGGCATAGAGCGAGATATCCGGGCAAGCCTTCAAAACCAAAACAATATCAGGAACAAAAAATTGCTTATGAAGAACAGGCTTTGCTGACTGCGGCGAAGCTTTTGCACTGACGGGCGCCACATATGCCGGCTGGGTGCTTGCCGTGCTGGCAGGTGCAACGGTTGCCGGTTCGCGCAAATCTTGCCGTTCAGATATGGATTCGGATTCTGAATTCTTTATGAGGCGCTCATTTTGGCAGTCATTGCCGCCCGTTTTTTCCGATTTTTCAATATTTTCCAGATAGTTGGTCACTTCCGCGCGCAAAGAGGCCAAAAATCCGGCGATTTCCCGAAGCTCCGCAGGCTTGGAATTGCGGCCGAGAGAGCGGGCAATGGCATTGTAGCGGGTCTGAAACCCTTCGAAGGTTTCGACTTCTCCGCTTGCGGCAATCATCTCGCAGAGTTTCTGGATATCGCGGCGGCTAAGGCTGATATTTTCACGAAGCCGCTGAAGATCGAGCCGCTCGCTGACGATGCGTTCGGCCAGTTCCTCGATTTCCGCTTTGCGGGCAAGAAGCGGCGCCAGCGAAAAACCGTAAGCCTCGCTGATTTCCCCTCCCCTGTGCTTGCGGGCGTATCGTTTTCCGTTCGGGCTGTCCTTGCGAATTATAAGACCGGCCTCGACAAGAGCCGAAAGATGCCGGCGCAATGTCTGCTCGGCCATGCCATGGGCCCTGAGTGACAATTGCGTATTCGACGGGAAGACGACCAATCCGGCTTCGCTGGAAAGCTCGTTCTTCGGATAAAAACTCAAAAGCGCGTTCAGAACCGCGAGCGAGCGATCAGTCACGCGGAGCAATGGCCTGGCTTCGCAGACCGAACGATAGAGTTTCCATTTATCGACCGCTTCGATTTTCTTGTTTTTCTGCGCGGCAAACTGGGTTGCGAGGACGCCAAACGACATCGCTCGCCGCCCAAAGGGCGTCGTTACACATGTGCTGTCCATGTCTTTCACCTTTCACAAGGCAAAAGAAAATCGCTCACCGAAAAATTCGATGCCAAGACTCTTGACTATGATTCGCGGAAATGAGATTCTTCGGGTGCTTAAATCAAAGAAAGGCTTCCGCGCGGCAACGTTCGGGGGCTTTTTTCTTTTGTGATGCGTCTCCTGTTAGTCGTTCGAGTTAAAAATCACTGCTTGGACCGGTATTCGGCAAACAGCGTCTGAAGATGTTCGAGAACGAACTCGGCAAATTCCGGGGCTTCGTTCTTGTCGATGGAGATATCCAGCTTGCGGTCGCTTTCGACCACCTTTGCCAGTCGACCGCCGGTTTGCGATGACCAGACGCCGGTTTTTTTCGCCTGCGCCTTGGGCTTCAGAAAATCCAGAAGCGACTTGAAACGTTCTTCCGATGGCAGGGCGGCAACCGATGCGTCCTTGACATAGGCGCGGGCTGCTTCCTTGACCTGAGAGGAGGAAAGCTGATCGGCAAGATCCATCCAGTTACGACGGCCGACAGTCGGGGCCGGGCCAATCAGATCGACCAAATCTTCGGGAATACGGCCGACAACCGAAAGCATGTTGGAGAGATCGCCCTTGTGCAGCGACATGGCGGCCATGATCGTATCGCGAGGAAACCGCATTTGCAGTTTCTGGGCAAAACGCGCCTTTTCGATATAGGTGAGGTCGCGGCGCTCGTTGTTTTCCTGTCCCTGGGCAACGACAAGCTGCTCGTCGCTGAGATCACGAACGACCGCCTTGACCGGAATACCGAGGCTGGAAACGGCGCGCAGGCGACGATGGCCGAAGGCGACCTGATAACGGCCGGGGAATTCGGGATGCGGGCGCACCAGAATGGGAACCTGCTGGCCCTGTTCACGAATGGCCTCTATCAGGCCAGCATCCGCCTCTTCCGAGGCTGGCATGCGATCCGGTATGAAAGAGGGATCGATGTCGGCAGGGTTGAGCGAAACGATCGTAAGACCTTCGGCGAGCTGCTTTTCGATCTCTTCTGCCCGCTTGGCGCGTTCCGATACTTCGTTGAGCGACTGGCCGATCATGCCGACCGGGGAATTCAGAACATCCGTCACGAGTTCAGGAGAACCGAGGATGGGCCGGATACGCGGACGCGACCGCTCGGTGGCAGCCTCGTTGCTGTCGGCGCCCGGCGTACCGAGATTGGCGAAAATCTGTTTTCTGCTCATGCTGCCCTACCCCACGCTTTTTTAATCAGTCCTTCGATTTCAGCGTTTACGTTGTTCATGGCTTCCAGTGCGCGGTCATAGGTGGACCGGGTGAACTGGGTTCTTTCCACTTCAAAAAGTGTCTGGTTGGTCAGTCCGGCATCCGAGACGGCCGTGCTCTTCAGCATCGGGTGGATGAGGACGTTTTCACCGAAAATCGAGCGCAGGAACGCGACCATCTGGTTTTGCGGCCCATCGCTCGGTTCAAAACGGGTGATCAGGTAACGCATCCAGTTGTAGTCGGAACGCGCGCCCGCCCTGCCGATTTCAGCGAGAAGATCGCCGGTCATGGCAAGGAACTGGTTCATCGACATCACATCGAGCATTTGCGGATGAACGGTGACAAGAACCGATGTGGCAGCCGTCAGCGCCGAAAGTGTCAGATAACCGAGCTGTGGCGGGCAATCGATGACCACAACGTCATAGAAGTTCTGCGCCTGGGCTATTGCCTGGCCGATGCGGGCAAAAAACAAGGTATCTCCCGGTGCGCGACGCATCAGCGCGCGGGGCGTGTCGTGTTCGAATTCCATAAGTTCCAGATTGCCCGGAACGATATGGAGATTGGGAATATAGGTACCACGAACGATCTCCGCGATCGGTCGGCGTTCATCGTCGTAGCGGATCGCGCCGTAAAGCGTTTCATTCGGACCGACATCGATCTCCGGCTGATGACCGAAGAGAGCGGACAGACTGGCCTGCGGATCGAGATCGATGGCAAGTACCCGGTAACCGCGCAGCGCCAGATATTGCGCCAGATGCGCAGATGTCGTGGTTTTGCCCGAACCGCCCTTGAAGTTCATGACCGCAATGACCTGCAACTCTTCACCGTCACGGCGATGCGGCAGATAACGGCGTGTGCCACGCGCGCCCTGATCGAGGAATTTTCTGATCTCGTCCATATCCTCGACGGAATAGGAACGACGGCCGGAAGCCTGCGCCGCATCGAGCTCCGGACGCTCGGCGGCGATCTGGCGAAGATAGGCTTCGCCGATGCCGATCAACCGTGCGGTTTCCGCCGGTGAAAAATGGCGCATGCTCTTTTCGGTGTGCGGTGAAAATGTATTTGCATTATGAGCCTGCAATTGGGCTGACAACGCAGCCGAATGCTGTTGTATAAGACTCGTCAGGTCGGGTGCTCCTGCGGCACGTCTTAAATCGGCACTCTGTGTCATCGGTCTTCTTTCGCTCGAAATTGCAGTAGCGGTTTTTTTCGAAAAAGGCGGTTTTTTCCGCAACTGAGATATAAGCGCCGATTCTCTTTTTGGCGCAATAGGCTTTTTTCTCAGGTTGGAAAGTGCCGCTAAAGCATTGTGGAAGAATCACATTTGCTTTTTGTGACCGTTTGACGGTTAGCCGCGGCTAACTTCTCGTTGTTGATCATAAAGAAGGGCATTGTCGCGTCGTTTGGTGCCCGAATATCCGCCCCCGTGCGGAAGTTTGCCGCGGCTAACTTTTGGGTTTGATCTTCTATGCCTCCGATAATCCCGGCGCCAGAAAGTGAAGGGTGGACATTCGCATCTGTTTAATCTCTACTCGTTGACTAGAGTATCATTGGGTTCGGCACCCGTCGTCTGGCTGTTCAAGCTGTCGCAGGTTGGAGGAATGAATGTCCTATGATGTCGCTCTCGTCGGGTCGGGTTTTTCGGCAATCTGTACCGCTGCCCATCTTCTATCGTCACTGCCCGCGGAAGCCTCTATCGCTATCGTCGGCGATGAGTCGGATTTCGGGCGCGGCACCGCCTATCGCACGGAGCTGCCCTATCATCGTCTGAATGTGCCGGCCGGGCGAATGAGTGTCTTCCCTGACAAGCCTGATGACTTTGTCGACTGGTTGGCGGAAAACGGGATCGCGGACAATCCCCTGCTGTTCGCCTCGCGCGGTGATTACGGTCTTTATCTTCGCGACAGGTTGGCCGGCCTGCTCAGAAGCAGGGAGCAACGGGCCCGGGTGGACTTCGTTCGGGCCAAGGCTTCTGCCTGTCGGCCGGATGGTGCAGGCGGGTTTTCTTTTGCGCTGGAAAATGGTGAGCAGCTGCGCGCGCAGAATGTCGTTCTGTGTCTGGGTGTCGGCGCGGCGAGTTTGCCGGTGCAAACTGTCGCAAGGGAAGAAGAGGGGCCGCAACGTATCATTGGCCACTGCTGGCAGCCGGGATGGTTGTCCAAAATCAAAGCCGGGGATCGCATTTGTATTCTGGGGTCGGGCCTGACGATGATCGATCAGGTTTTGACTTTGCGGGGAAAAGGACATCAAGGGCCAATCCATGTCCTGTCCCGTCGTGGTCTGGTGCCGCATCCGCATGTCAGCCCTCCGTCACCGCCTGTGGAGCCGAATTTACCCGAAGGCTCGACGGAGATTAGCTGGTTGCTGCACGCTCTGCGCAAGCAGGTGCGCGATGGTGCGCCATGGCGCACGGTCATGGATGGCTTGCGGCCGCAAACCCAATCGCTTTGGCAACGTCTTACACCTGCGCAACGCGGCCGGTTCCTTCGGCATGCCTTGCCGTGGTGGAACATCCATCGGCACCGTATCGCGCCGGAAGTGTCTCGCGCCTTCGGGAAGTTGCTTTCAGATGGTGTTCTTGAAATTCATGCAGGTTACCTTCGCTCCATGGAAGAAGGGGAGGAGGGGATCGCCGTGCGTTACCGCCGCAGGCATACGCAGATATTGAAGGAGCTGCAGGTCGATTGGGTCGTCAATTGCACGGGAATGGAGCGGGCCGGCATCCGCCATTCGCGGCTTCTTGAAACGATGCGTGGGGACGGTGTTATTTTGCTCGATCCCTTCGGGCTCGGTGTAGAAGTCGATCGCCAGTCTCGTTTGCTGCGGACTGACGGACGAAGCTGGCCCGGTCTTTTCGCCGCCGGTGCGTTGACGGCGGGCCGCTTCTGGGAAATTACCGCCGTTCCGGATATTCGTGTGCAGGCGCAGAAGATCGCGCAAGAGATCACGGACAGAGTGACAGCGAGCGATCGGCTTTCCGCACGGGGATGAGCTGGTGAAGGGCCGGCCGCAGTCAGACGTGCCTAGTACCTGTCCTAAGAGGTTAGCCGCGGCAAACTTGTTCTCTGAATAATGTGCTGGAAATTCCATGGATGCCCAATTGGCGAGTGGAACGCAGCGCGAATGCCGATGGGAACCGCAGGATAAGCGCGCTGTTCTTACTTGAATCATGGCATATATCGACCATAAGCCGTATATTTCCCTGTAATCAACAGCAGAAAGCGTGGCGGCGGATTTCGCACGTAATGTGCCCGATTGCTAAATAATTTACATTGCTTATGGAAATGCGCCATGAAATCGGCTACAAATCGCGAAAATTTCTGAAATTATGAAAATAATTTGCGAGGACTTATGCAAAAGCCGAAACTGATACGATATGAGGCGGCGGACAATCAGGCTGGTGGACAGCGGCGACCATTTGCCAAGGCCGTCCGGGCCGGCGATTTCGTTTATGTTTCCGGGCAGGTGCCGACCGTCGATGGCGAGGTGGTGACCGGCGGAATCGTGGCGCAGACCGAGCAGGTGGTTGCGAATATCAAGGATGTTCTGGCGCTTGCCGATTGTACGCTTGCGGATGTGGTCAAGGTCAATGTCTGGCTGGACGATGCCCGGGATTTTTCGAGCTTTAACGCTGTCTTCCAGAAATATTTCATCGATCATCCGCCCGCACGCTCCACCGTGCAATCTCCGTTGATGGTCGATGCCAAGGTGGAAATGGACGTTATCGCCTATAAGCCGCTGACCTGAAGCCCAATTTGCCGATGTTTGAGAGTAGATGATGACCTATCCCTGGCCTGATGCGGGCACACCCCTCAATGCGATTTCGACGCCGATGCCTGTCATCGACGAGGACAGGCTCGCCGCCAATATCCTCAGGGCGCAATCTTATCTGGATGACCACGGCAAGGCCTTTCGGCCGCATATCAAGACGCACAAGATACCCGCCGTCGCAAAGCAGCAGCTTCAGGCCGGTGCCATCGGCATTAATTGCCAGAAAGTCAGTGAGGCGGAGGTTTTTGCGGATGCCGGTTTTGATGACATTCTGATTACCTATAATATTCTCGGTGCAGCAAAGCTGTCGCGGCTGAAGGCGCTGAATGCGCGCATCGGCCGGTTGAGCGTGGTTGCCGATAGCGTGGTCACGATTGCCGGCCTTGCCGATACATTCGATGCGGCAAGGCCGCTTGCCGTACTGATCGAATGCGACACGGGCGGTAAGCGCTGCGGTGTGCAGACGCCGGAAGCGGCACTGGCGCTTGCGGCAAAGATCGCGGCGGCACCGGGCCTCACATTCAAGGGCATTTTGACCTATCCGGCACCGGGAGGCGCCGCGACGGTGGAAAATTTCCTTCGCGAGACCATGGCATTGCTGGCGGCAAAGGGCATGGATTGCCCGGTGCGATCCAGCGGCGGTTCTCCGGATTTTTACGCCGCGCATCTCGTTCCTTCCGCCACCGAACATCGGGCCGGCACCTATGTTTATAATGATCGCGCCATGCTGCGCGCCGGACATTGCACAGCGGGCGATCTCGCCATGCATGTTCTTGCCACCGTCGTATCGCGACCGACAGCCGATCGGGCTGTGCTGGATTGCGGCTCCAAGGCCCTGACCTCGGATCTTCTGGGTTTCAGCGATTACGGGCTGCTCGAAGGCTATGACGGTGCGAAAATCATCTCGCTTTCGGAAGAACATGCGGTCGTCGATCTATCCGGCTGCGCCTCGGGCCGGCCTGAAATCGGCGATGTGGTCAAGGTCGTTCCGAACCACACCTGCGTTGTCAGCAATCTTTTCGACAGGATGGTTTTCCATCGAAACGGTGTCGTGACGCGGGTTGAGCAGGTCGCGGCGCGCGGTACAGTCTGGTAAAATTACCCGGCTAATTAAATCCTGAAATAAAGCTGCCGAAGGGCAGATTGCGGTAACGAGAATCTAGAGACATGCGCATCTTCACGGCGTCACTCGCCACCGAAACCAACACGTTTTCACCTGTCCCGACGGATATGGATGCCTTTCGCGCGGCTTTTTATGCCGGGCCAGGGGAGCATCCCGAAACACCGACGCTCTGCTCGTCGCCAGTTCCGATCTTGCGCCGTCGCGGCAAGGCGGAAGGGTTCATGGTAATAGAGGGTACCTCCTGCTGGGCGGAACCGGCGGGTCTTATCCAGCGCCAGACCTATGAAACGCTGCGGGATACGATTCTCGCCGAACTCAGTGCCGCCCTGCCGGTCGATGCCGTGGTGCTCGGTCTGCACGGCGCCATGGTGGCACAGGGTTATGACGATCCGGAAGGGGATTTCCTGTCGCGCGTCCGCGCATTGGTCGGACCGGATGTGCTGGTTGCGGCGGAATTCGATCCGCACAGCCATCTGACGGCGCTCCGGGTCAAAAATCTCGATATTATGGCAACGTTTCTGGAGTTTCCGCATACGGATTTCGAAGAGCGCGGCGAGCATGTCGTGGAAATGGCGCTGCGCACGCTTCGGGGGGAGATAAAGCCAGTCATCTCCACTTTCGATTGCCGCATGATCACCATTTATCCCACCAGCCGCGAGCCGATGCGCTCTTACGTCGACCGGCTGAAGGCGATGGAAGGCAAGGATGGCATCCTGTCGATTTCCGTCATTCACGGTTTCATGGCGGGTGACGTGCCGGATATGGGAACGCGCATCGTTGTCGTAACCGATAATGACAGGGCAAAGGGCGATGCGCTGGCCGAAAAGCTCGGCCATGAACTTTATGCCATGCGGAAACTGACCGCCATGCCGATGCAGGATACGGAATCCGGTCTCGACCAGGTTCTTGCCATTCGCAGCAACAATCCGGACAGGCCGGTCGTCGTATCGGATATCTGGGACAATCCGGGCGGCGGTGTCGCCGGTGACGCCACCCATATTCTGCGGCGCATGGTGGAGCGCGGCATGGACAATATCGCCGTCGCGACGATCTGGGACCCGATTGCGGTGTCTTTCTGTCACGCGGCGGGCGAGGGGGCCGAGATCGATCTGCGCATCGGCGGCAAATCCAGCCCGGAAGGCGGCGAGCCGCTCGATTTCCGCATAAAGGTGATGCGCACGGCCGAGGCCGGCTGGCAGAGTTTCCGCAACAGCCGCGTAACGCTCGGCCGTGCCGCCGTCGTCCGGCCGCTCGGTACGCAGACCGATATCATCCTCATCACCAGCCGCACACAAACTTATGAGCCGGATATCTTTTCCAATCTCGACGTCGATTTCGCGAAAAAAGACGTGCTGCTGGTCAAGTCCACCAACCATTTTCATGCGGGGTTTGCGCCGGTTGCCTCCGAGATCGTTTATATCGCGGCCCCGACATCTTATCCGACCGATCCGGCGAAAACGCCCTATCGCAAGGCGAGCCTGGAGCTTTGGCCACGGGTGGCCGATCCGCTGGGCCTGGACTGAGGCGGAAGCGGTTTGAGCATTATCTGGACGGAATTTGTGAAGCCTTTTCCGGAAGGCTTCAGAGACGCTCGAGGGTGATCAGGAAAAACGCGCTTTCGCTTCGATCTCCTTCGACGGTGAACGGTAAACCGCCTTCGATCAGCAGACCATCCAGCTTCCCCAATCGTTTCTCGCCTTCACCGGTTGAAATCGTCAGCGGGTCGAGCGCCAGAACAAGCGTCGTGTTTCCGGCGGCTTTTCCCGAAAACGGGCCGGAATGTCTTTTAACGACATGACGAAAGCGCGAGCGGCGGGTCATGACGTTCAGATCGGTGATCGCGCCATCGGGTAGGGTCGCATTCACGGGAACATCGGCCGGAAAGGGCAGGGGTGGGCTTTCCATTGTCAGCAACAGCGGATCGCCCGCCGCAATTGCCAGCGCCATGCCGTTTCCCTCAAGAATGGAGAGGGTGCGGTCTATGCCGGGGAAGATCGAAAACGGCCCGTCGCTCGTCACCGTCGCCATGCTGATGCGCCAGTCGAAATTCTCGACGGAAGAGGCGGGTGGAAAGATGGCGATTTCCACCGTTTCGCCGCCGCCGTTTTTCCAGAGCATTCGCTTGTAATCGCTTGCGCGCAGCAGGGTCATGGTTTTCCACTTTTAAGAGGGATCGGCCGGAAAGGTGTTTCTCTTTCCGGCCGAAAGAGGATCAATTGCCGAGAATGCCGGGCAGGCGCAGGCCCTGTTCCTTGGCGCATTCCACGGCGATATCGTAACCGGCATCGGCATGGCGCATGACGCCGGTTGCCGGGTCATTCCACAGCACGCGCTCCAGCCGGCGAGCGGCATCGTCGGTGCCATCGGCGCAGATGACCATGCCGGAATGTTGCGAGAAGCCCATGCCGACGCCGCCGCCGTGGTGCAACGACACCCAGGTCGCGCCGGATGCGGTGTTGAGCAGCGCGTTCAGGAGCGGCCAGTCGGAAACGGCGTCCGAGCCATCCTTCATGGCCTCGGTCTCGCGGTTGGGCGAGGCGACGGAGCCGGAATCCAGATGGTCGCGTCCGATGACGATCGGCGCCTTCAGCTCACCGTTCCTCACCATTTCGTTGAAGGCGAGGCCGAGACGGTGGCGGTCGCCAAGGCCGACCCAGCAAATGCGCGCCGGCAGGCCCTGAAAAGCGATGCGCTCGCGCGCCATGTCCAGCCAGTTGTGCAGGTGCTTGTTGTCAGGCAGCAGTTCCTTCACCTTGGCGTCGGTCTTGTAGATGTCTTCCGGATCGCCGGAAAGGGCCGCCCAGCGGGACGGGCCGATGCCGCGGCAAAACAGCGGGCGGATATAGGCCGGCACGAAGCCCGGAAAGGCGAAGGCGTTTTCGAGGCCCTCATCCTTGGCGACCTGGCGGATATTGTTGCCGTAATCGAGCGTCGGAACGCCGGCGTTCCAGAAATCGACCATGGCCTGCACATGCACCTTCATCGAGGCGCGAGCGGCAGCCGCAACGGCCTTCGGGTCGCTTTCCTGCTTGGCGCGCCATTCGGCAACGGTCCATCCGGCCGGAAGGTAACCATGGACGGGATCGTGCGCCGAGGTCTGGTCGGTAACGATATCGGGGCGAACGCCACGACGGACGAGTTCCGGGAAGATTTCCGCCGCATTGCCGATCAGGCCGACGGATTTCGCCTCGCCCGCCTTGGTCCACTGGTCGATCAGGGCCAGTGCCTCATCGAGCGTATGCGCCTTCGCATCGACATAACGGGTGCGCAGGCGGAAATCGACGCGGGTTTCATCGCATTCGACGGCAAGGCAGCAGGCGCCGGCCATGACGGCAGCCAGCGGCTGTGCGCCACCCATGCCGCCGAGACCGCCGGTCAGGATCCATTTGCCCTTCAGGTTGCCGTCATAATGCTGGCGGCCGGCTTCCACGAAGGTTTCATAGGTGCCCTGCACGATGCCCTGCGTGCCGATATAGATCCACGAACCGGCCGTCATCTGGCCGTACATGGCAAGGCCCTTCTTATCCAGCTCGTTGAAATGATCCCAGTTCGCCCAATGCGGCACCAGGTTGGAATTGGCGATCAGCACGCGCGGCGCATCCTTGTGGGTGCGGAACACGCCGACCGGCTTGCCGGACTGAACGACGAGGGTTTCGTCCTCGTTCAAATCCTTCAGCGTCGCGACGATGCGGTCGAAATCGTCCCAGGTGCGGGCGGCGCGGCCGATGCCGCCATAAACCACCAGCTCATGCGGGCGCTCGGCCACGTCAGGGTCGAGATTGTTCATCAGCATGCGCAGCGGCGCTTCCGTCATCCAGCTTTTGGCATTGAGGTCAGTGCCCTGCGGCGAGCGGACATCGCGAATATTGTGGCGTGGATTGTTCATGTGTTTTCCCCTTATCGTTTCGTGTCGAGCGCAAATTTTTCCATGCGCGTGAGAATGGTTTTGAGATGAGAGCGAAGCCGTTCGGCCTTGCCCGTGTCATAGGCAAAAGGCGGCGTCTCGCTTTGAAGATGGGTGGATTGCGCCAGCTCCATCTGAATGGCGTGCACGCCGCTCTGCGGTTTTCCGTAATGGCGCGTCGTCCAGCCGCCCTTGAAACGACCGTTCAGAATGCTGTCGTAGCCGTCCGCTGCGGCGGTCACCTCGACGGCGATCTTCTCGATGGTCGGATCGCAGGTCTTGCCCATATCCGTGCCGATGTTGAAATCCGGCAGCTTGCCTTCGAACAGGAAGGGAATATGCGAACGGATCGAATGGCAATCATAGAGAATCGCGATGCCGTGGATGGATTTGACCCGCTCGATTTCCGCCGCAAGGGCCGCGTGATAGGGCGCGTGGAAGTTTTCCAGACGGTAGGCGATATCGTCCGCTGCGGGTTCCTGTCCTTCATTCCAGATCGGCTCGCCGTCGAAATCGGTCTCCGGAACAAGCCCGGTTGTGTTCTGGCCCGGATAAAGGCTTACCCCGGCCGGATCGCGGTTGGCGTCGATCACATAACGATGGAAGGTCGCCCTTACGGTTGTCGCGCTTTCGAGAAGGCTGGCATAGAGCTCATGGATATGCCAGTCCGTATCGGCGAGAATCTTGCCGTTATCGTTCAGGCGTTGCCAGATATCCGCCGGGACATCCGTGCCGGTGTGGGGCAAGCCGAGAATGATCGGCGATGAACCTTCCTTGACGTCGAAGACACGCATCTCAAACCTCCAGCTTCGGCAGAATGCCGTCCGAAATCGTCGCGACCAGCGCGCCGGAGGCAATCAATTCCGCCGCAGCCTTCAGGTCCGGCGCCATATAGCGGTCTTCCTCCAGCGAAGGGACCGCCGCGCGCAACGCCGCAATCGCCTTTTGCAGTTCGGGGCTCGTTTTCAGCGGCCCGCGCAGTTCCACGCCCTGCACGGCCGAAAGCGCCTCGATGCCGAGAATGGCGAAGAGATTGTCCGTCATCGGCAGCAGGCGGCGCGCGCCATGGCAGGCCATGGAGACATGGTCTTCCTGATTGGCGGAGGTCGGCGTGGAATCCACCGACGCCGGATGCGCCATCTGCTTGTTCTCGCTCATCAGCGCGGCGGAGGTGACTTCCGCGATCATCAGGCCGGAATTCAGCCCGGGCTTCCTGGAAAGAAAGGCCGGCAGACCATAGGAGAGGGCCGGATCGACCAGCAGCGCCACGCGTCGCTGGGCGATTGCGCCGATCTCGCAAATGGCGAGCGCCGTCTGGTCGGCGGCAAAGGCCACCGGTTCGGCGTGGAAATTGCCGCCGGAGACGACGGAATTGTCTGAAAGCACCAGCGGATTGTCGGTCACGGCATTGGCTTCGATTTCCAGCGTGCGGGCCACCTGCCGCAGAAGATCGAGGCAGGCGCCATCCACCTGCGGCTGGCAGCGAATGCAATAGGGATCCTGCACCCGCTCATCGCCCTCGATATGGCTGACGCGGATTTCCGAACCCTCCAGCAGATTACGAAGCGCCGCTCCCGCGTCGATCTGGCCCTTATGACCCCGCAGGCTGTGAATATCGGGATGGAAAGGTGCAGATGAGCCCATGGCGGCATCGGTGGAAAGCGCACCGGTAATAAGTGCCGCCTGTGCTGCGCGATGGGCACGGAAAAGACCGGCAAGCGCCAGCGCCGTCGAAGTCTGCGTGCCGTTGATCAGCGCCAGCCCTTCCTTGGCGGCAAGCACCACCGGGGTCAGTCCGGCTTTCGCAAGCGCTTCGCTGGCCGGCAGAAGCGCGCCCGCATAAAAGGCTTCGCCTTCGCCCATCATCACCGCCGCCATATGGGCAAGCGGCGCGAGATCACCTGATGCCCCAACCGAACCCTTTTCGGGAATGACGGGGATGACGCCTTTCTCCAGCATGGCTTCGATCAGCCGCACAAGTTGCAGCCGCACGCCGGATGCGCCGCGACCGAGCGAAACCAGCTTCAGCGCCATGATCAGCCGCACGACATTTTCAGGAAGCGGCGCGCCGACCCCGCAGCAATGCGACAGGATGAGATTGCGCTGCAGCGTCGCCACATCGGCCGCGTCGATCTTGATGGAAGCGAGTTTGCCGAAACCGGTATTGATGCCATAGACCGGCGCATTGCCGGCAGCGATCTCCGCAATGCGGGCCGCCGCCTTTTCAATGCCTGCATCAAAGCTGCGGTCGAGTTTGGCGCTGCCGTTCTCCCAATATATCGCGGCGAGATCGGCTAAGGTCACATTGCCGGGGTGAAGCGTGATGGTCTTCATGGTCATGGGCAAACCTTCTGTCCCTTGAAAATGCGGGCGTGGAGCGGATTGAAACCGATGCGGTAGACGAGTTCTGCCGGACGCTCGATCTCCCAGATGGCGAAATCAGCGGATTTTCCAGCCTCCAGCGTGCCGGTTTCCGTAAGCAGGCCGAGCGCCTTTGCCGCGTTGCGTGTCGTCGCGGTCAGGCACTCTTCCACGGTCATGCGGAAAAGCGTTGCGCCCATATTCATGGTCAGCAGCAGGGAGGTGAGCGGCGAAGTGCCGGGGTTGCAGTCCGTTGCCAGCGCAATGTCGGCCCCGGCATCGCGCAGGGCCTGCACCGGCGGCAATTGTTTTTCCCTGAGCGCGTAGAAAGCGCCGGGAAGAAAAACGGCCACGGTTCCCGCTTTCGCCAGCGCCTTAGCACCGGCCCCATCAAGATATTCGAGGTGATCGGCCGAAAGCGCGTTATAGGATGCCGCAAGCTCGGAACCGCCAAGGTTGGAAAGCTGCTCGGCATGCAGTTTGACCGGAAGGCCATATTGTTTTGCAGCCTTGAAAACCCGGTCGATCTCCTCGACGGAAAAGGCGATGCCTTCGCAAAAACCGTCAACCGCATCCGCCAGTCCTTCCGCATGGGCTTTTTCCAGCCCAGGCAGAACGACATCGCCAATATAATCGGCGTTGCGCCCCTTATAGTCTGCAGGTGTCGCATGCGCGGCGAGATAGCTGGTGACGATGCGCACCGGCCGCAATGTCTCGAGCCTGCGGGCGACGCGCAGCATTTTCAGCTCGGTTTCAATGTCGAGACCGTAACCGGATTTGATTTCGACCGTGGAAACGCCTTCGGAAAGAAGCGTGTCGAGGCGCGGCAAAGCCTGCGCCACCAGAGCATCTTCCGAAAGCGCGCGCGTGTCGCGCACTGAAGAAACAATGCCGCCGCCCGCCTTGGCGATCTCTTCATAGGTCGCCCCATTCAGCCGCATCTCGAATTCCATGGCGCGGTTGCCGCCGAAGACAAGATGGGTGTGGCAGTCGATCAGGGCAGGGGTGATCCAGCGGCCGCCGCAATCATTGGTCTCATCGGCCGTTGCCAGATCGGCGGGCAGATCGATTTCGGGGCCGGCAAAGGCGATGCGGCCGTTACGCACGGCAATGGCGGCATTTTCGACAGCGCCGATGCCTTCCATGGCGGGATTGAAGGTTGCCAGCCGGGCGTTGCGCCACAAAGCCGTGGCGTTCCCCGTCGCCGTTCCGTTTGCAGATTTGTTCCCTGGCATTTGCTTTTCGCCTTTCCTTTGTGCGCTAAATGTATATACATAATAATCGGCTTGGCAAGCTGCAATTTCGTGTTTGAAATGGCCTTGCCGGACAGGACCAAAGGAGAGGGTGGCATGACGGCAATTCACGCGGGCGCAGCGCTTCTGGCGGATGGATGGGCGAAGGGTGTTCGCATCGTCTGCGACGAAGGTGCTATTTTATCCGTGGAAACCGGTGTTTCGCCGCAGCCGCAGGATGAGCGACATGCCGTCATCGTCCCGGCCATGCCAAATCTTCACAGCCACGCCTTTCAGCGGGCCATGGCCGGGCTTGCCGAAATCCGTGGTCCCGGCGATGACAGTTTCTGGAGCTGGCGCACCGTCATGTATAAATTCGCGCTCTCCATGACGCCTGACCATGTCGAGGCGGTTGCCGCCCAGCTTTATATGGAAATGCTCGAGGCCGGTTTCGGGCGGGTTGGAGAATTTCACTATTTGCATAATGACAGGGATGGCTCGCATTACGGCAATATCGCCGAAATGGCCGAACGTATCGGCGCGGCCGCCTCGCAGACGGGTATCGGCCTCACCTTGTTGCCGGTCTTTTATGCCCATTCCGGTTTCGGCGGCCAGGCGCCAATCGACGGGCAGAAGCGTTTCATTCATTCGCTCGACAGTTACGGAAAGCTGATGCAGGGCGCGCAGGCCGTGGTGGACAGGCTGCCGGGTGCCACGCTCGGGATCGCGCCGCACAGCCTGCGTGCGGTGACCGGCGACGAGCTGGCAGCCATCGAGCCGCTGGCAAAAGGCGGGCCGATCCATATTCATGTGGCGGAACAGACGAAAGAAGTGGAAGATTCGCTCGCCTTTTCCGGTGCGAGACCGGTGGAATGGCTGCTTGAAAACGCGCCGGTCGATGGCCGCTGGTGCCTTATTCATGCGACGCACATGACGGAAACCGAAACGCGAGGCATGGCAAAAAGCGGTGCTGTTGCCGGTCTTTGCCCTATCACGGAAGCCAATCTCGGCGACGGCATCTTTCCGGCTCCGGCGTTTCTCGCTGAAAACGGCCATTATGGCGTCGGATCGGATTCCAACATTCTGATTTCCGTGCCGGAAGAATTGCGAACGCTCGAATATTCGCAACGCCTCTCGCATCGGGCACGCAATGTCATTGCCGATGCCGGCCATTCCACGGGCGAAAAACTCTTCCGGCAGGCTCTTGAGGGCGGCGGCAGGGCTCTGGCGTCGCGAAATGGTCTGGAAAATGGAAAAAGCGCCGATTTCGTCTCTCTTGATGTTTCGGCCGTTTCTTATCTTCCGACATCCCAGATTCTCGATCAGTGGATATTCGCGGGCGGCATTTCTGTCGATTCCGTTTGGGTGCGCGGCGAAAAGCGCGTGCAGGCCGGCCGGCATATCCACCGCCGCGAAATATCCGATCGTTTCAACAAGGTCATGGCTGAACTTCTCGATAGCTGATATGGGCTCGGCGGAAACAGGAAAAAGCCAGCGGGGAAAGGCATTGCGGACGTGACGAAAGCATCAGCCGGGCAGACCCTGCACCAGCGTATCCTCACTGAGATCGAGGGCCGGATCGTTTCGGGAGAATGGCCGCCGGGCCACCGGTTGCCTTTCGAGGTCGACCTAGCCGATCAATATCACTGTTCGCGCATGACCGTGAACAAGGTCATGGGCCAGCTCGCCAAGGCCGGTTTGATCGAACGCCGCAAGAAATCCGGCAGTTTCGTTCGCCAGCCGCAGATCCAGTCCGCCGTTCTTCAAATTCACGATATCGGGGCGGAGGTCGAATCCCTTGGCCTCGACTATGGCTTCAAAATACTGAAGCGCGAAAGGCGTAGCGCGAAAAGCGCTGATCGTGAGCGGCTCGACGTTTCCGTCGGGACACCCTTGCTCGACATTCTCTGCATCCATTTCGCCGGTGCACGCGAATTCTGTGTCGAACAGCGCCTCATCAGTCTGACGGCAGTGCCGGACGCGGCTGAAACCGACTTCACCGAAATTGCGCCCGGCCCCTGGCTGCTCGGCCATGTTCCCTGGAGCACTGCCGAACACCGGATCAGCGCCGAAACGCCGTCGAAGGAGATCGCACGTCTGCTCGGTATTTCTGACAGGCAGGCGTGTCTCGTCGTGGAGCGCCGTACCTGGAGCAATTCGGGCGCTGTCACCTATGTACGCTTCACCTATCCCGGCAATGCGCATGCGCTGGTCGCCCGCTTCAGCCCGTCTTCCGACTGACATCCGCAAGGCCTTCGCCCCTGTTATTGCGATATCGAGCCCCTATATAGGGGAAGTCCCATCAAGCTTGGCGGGCACCGACGGGAAAACCGTTAAAAGTCGTTAATTTATACGATAATTTTCAAATTCCCTTTTACAATCAGTTAGATATCACATTTCTGATTTTTTTTGATATTGCTGTGTTGACTTGTTTGGTTGGGTGGATTTATAAGTCCGCTCACTGAACGAGGGCGGCGGCGCTGCTGGCGACGGCGACTTTCGTTCTTAAGAAATCAAGTTGATGAGCGGATTGCTTGTTGGGTTTCGGGGCTTATGGCTTTGGGGCGATTGATTTTGTGACTGCTTGATGCGGTCTGTTATTTGACAATTGAATATGAGAAGAAAGAGAAACGTGGGCGGCGAAGCTTGCGGGGTCTGAAGAGATTTGGACTTCTGGAATAGACTTTGACGGTCACGTTTGGATAAGAGAATACACTTCATCTTTTTGGCTTCGATACCTTTCGCCATTGCTTTTGCAATGACGGGACCGAAGCTGGCCATAC